>NZ_ATVA01000016.1:2500-331641 GCF_000420485.1 Paucidesulfovibrio longus DSM 6739
AGGGAAACAGCCCAGATCGACAGCTAAGGTCTCCAAATCCATACTAAGTGGTTAAGGTGGTGATCCTGCTTAGACATCCAGGAGGTTGGCTTAGAAGCAGCCATCCTTTAAAGAAAGCGTAATAGCTCACTGGCCTAGCGGGGTTGCGCCGAAAATGTAACGGGGCTCAAGTATGGTACCGAAGCTTCGGGATCGTCTTTGACGATCGGTAGGGGAGCGTTCTCAGATAGGATGAAGGTGAATCGGAAGGTTTGCTGGACTAATGAGAAGTGATTATGCTGGCATGAGTAACGACAAAAGAAGTGAGAAACTTCTTCGCCGTAAGCCCAAGGTTTCCTGGGTAAAGTTAATCTTCCCAGGGTAAGTCGGTCCCTAAGGCGAGGCTGAAAAGCGTAGCCGATGGAAAACAGGTTAATATTCCTGTACCCGTGCGAGTGTGCGATGGGGGGACGCAGTAAGATAGGTGATCCGGGCGTTGGATATCCCGGTGCAAGCGTGTAGGCTGATCTGGTAGGCAAATCCGCCGGGTCAAGGCCGAGACGTGATGCCGTGTCTTTATCGACAGAAGTCACTGATTCTACACTGCCTAGAAAAGCCTCTAAGTTTAGCGCGCGCGGACCGTACCGTAAACCGACACAGGTAGGCGGGTCGAGCAGACCAAGGCGCTTGAGAGAACTCTGGTTAAGGAACTCGGCAAAATGACCCCGTAAGTTCGCGATAAGGGGAGCTCTAGAAGGTGATGAAACTAGCTTTTTGAGCCTTTTGGAGCCGCAGAGAATCGGGGGGGGCGACTGTTTACTAAAAACATAGGTCTATGCGAAGTCGTAAGACGACGTATATGGACTGACGCCTGCCCGGTGCCGGAAGGTTAAGGGGTGGGGTTAGCGTAAGCGAAGCTCTAAACCGAAGCCCCGGTAAACGGCGGCCGTAACTATAACGGTCCTAAGGTAGCGAAATTCCTTGTCGGGTAAGTTCCGACCTGCACGAATGGCGTAACGATCTCCCCACTGTCTCAACCAGAGACTCAGTGAAATTGAATTACCGGTGAAAATGCCGGTTACCCGCAGAAGGACGGAAAGACCCTGTGCACCTTTACTACAGCTTGACATTGGGTCTAGGGCTATCATGTGTAGGATAGGTGGGAGGCTTTGAAGCCGGTACGCTAGTATCGGTGGAGCCAACCTTGAAATACCACCCTTGATAGTCTTGGATTCTAATCCAGAGCCGTTATCCGGCCTGGAGACAGTGTCTGGTGGGTAGTTTGACTGGGGCGGTCGCCTCCTAAAGAGTAACGGAGGCTTGCAAAGGTTCCCTCAGGCTGATTGGAAACCAGCCGTTGAGTGCAAAGGCATAAGGGAGCTTGACTGTGAGAGAGACATCTCGAGCAGGGACGAAAGTCGGTCTTAGTGATCCGGTGATCCCGAATGGAAGGGTCATCGCTCATAGGATAAAAGGTACGCCGGGGATAACAGGCTGATCGCATCCAAGAGTTCACATCGACGATGCGGTTTGGCACCTCGATGTCGGCTCATCACATCCTGGGGCTGAAGCAGGTCCCAAGGGTTCGGCTGTTCGCCGATTAAAGTGGTACGCGAGCTGGGTTTAAAACGTCGTGAGACAGTTTGGTCCCTATCCTCTGTGGGCGTTGGAGAATTGAAGAGGGTCTGCCCCTAGTACGAGAGGACCGGGGTGGACGAACCTCTGGTGTTCCTGTTGTCACGCCAGTGGCATTGCAGGGTAGCTATGTTCGGAAAGGATAACCGCTGAAAGCATCTAAGTGGGAAACCTGCCTCAAGATGAGTTCTCCCTCTCTTCGGAGCTGAAGACCCCTGGAAGACCACCAGGTTGATAGGCCGGAGGTGTAAGTGTGGCAACACATTCAGCTGACCGGTACTAATAGGTCGTGCGGCTTAGGTAATCATTCTCTCCCTCCCTATGAAACTATATATTTGTCCTGGTGACCAAGGAGAAGGGGGTACACCCGATCCCATTCCGAACTCGGAAGTTAAGCCCTTCATCGCCGATGATACTGCAATTTAAATTGTGGGAAAGTAGGTCGTCGCCAGGACTTTTCATTTCAGGAGCGCCGTGAGCAATCACGGCGCTCCTGTTTTGTTTCATGAATCTCCGCTCCCTTTTCTCCGCTCCGCTCTCTCCGCCCTTCGCTTCCGCTTCCTCCACGCATCCGACCGGCCGGAACAGCCAGGAATATGGCTTCCCAGTGCCGCTGGGAGTGCACGCCTCTGCGCGCTTCGGGCAGCATTCAGCCCCCCATTTTGACCGGGCACCTCCCGGAGTAGCCCCTTTTCGGCCGGGACTTCAGCCAAGCTCGGAAGCCGAGCTGGCGGTATGTCCTGCACCAGCCTTGCCAGACTCTGTCCGCCGTCTCCCGCCGTCGCTCGCTGCCACACGCCGTCGCCCGCCTGCCCTTCGCTTTGCCGCAAAGCCAACCGTGCTCGCCCCCTTGCCTTGCTTCCTCGCATGGTCTGCTCGCCCGGCATCGCGACATGCGCACATCCTGCCCATTCCCGATTCTCGCGAGGCAGGCTGGCGATCAAACACGCTAAGGCAGGGCGCAACTTGCGTCGAAGGTTCACCCCAACCGCGCGAGGTAGAGGGAATCTAAGCCCGATCCCACTGAATCCATTCCCTGTCTCGTTCCCATCGTACCTCAGTCATGCCGTCTTCGATTTCAAACCGCGGGGAATGCACGGCGGGTTGATTCCTGACCGTTTCCGGGTACAATCCCAGCTTGATCCTGCGCTGCGTTTCCACGCTCCGGCCTGGCGTCCGGAAGTGGCCAATTCGCCCCCCGCAGGAGCGACGAGTCGTAAAGCTCGTATCCATCCGGGACGGAAACCGGTTGATGCCCTGAAATATCCTGTATCGGCAAAAGGAGTCTTTCGATGTCCGAGCGCATCCAGTCAGGCGGTCTTTCCATTTCCCGTCCGCTGCACGAAGTCATTCAATCCGCTTTGATCGGATCAGGCTTGAGTGAAGAGGGGTTCTGGCAATCTCTTGCGCACATCGCGGCCAAGCTCGGCCCAAGCAACAGGCATTTGCTGGCGAAGAGGGAGGCGTTGCAGTCCTCCATCGACGACTGGCATCGTACGAACCCCGGCAAGCCCGACCCGGCGGACTATCGTTTTTTTCTGGAAGAAATCGGGTACTTGCTGCCCGAAGGGTCTGATTTCAAGATTGAAACCGAAAATGTCGATCCGGAGATCGCCACCATTGCCGGGCCGCAGCTCGTCGTGCCCATCACCATTGCCCGCTACGCACTGAACGCGGCGAACGCCCGCTGGGGCAGCCTTTATGACGCTTTGTACGGCAGCGACGTAATTCCTGAGTCGGCGGGCGCGGAAAAGGGTACAAAATACAATCCGAAGCGCGGCGAGTTGGTTTTCTCCCAAACTTCCAGGTTTCTGGATATGTCGGTTCCTTTGGAAGACGGCTCTCATGCCGACGCGGTCAAATACGCTTTGTCTGCGGATGGAAGCCATGTTGTCGTTCAATTGAGTGACGGGTCCATGGTTTCGCTCCTGCGTCCGGAGCAGTTTGTCGGCAACGCCAGCCAAGGCGCCTGCCTCGTTTTTCGCAGCAACGGGCTGCATGTCGAACTGCAAATCGACCGCGCACATGCCGTGGGCGGTTCCCATCCAGCCGGCATCAAGGACGTTCTTCTGGAATCCGCCTTGACCACCATTCTCGACTGCGAGGACTCCGTCGCTGTTGTGGACGGCGACGACAAGGCCCTGGCCTATGCGAATTTGCTCGGACTGGTTCGCGGCGATTTGGAGGCAGCGTTCGTCAAGGGCGGCAAGCGCGTGACGCGGGGATTGAATCCGGATAGACGCTTTGTCGGCCCTTCGGGTGAACCCGTGACGCTGTCGGGGCGGAGTCTGCTTCTGGTCCGCAACGTGGGGCACCTGATGACCACCCCGGCGGTTCTTGATGCGGACGGCAGAGAGCTGCCCGAAGGATTTCTCGACGCCATGGCCACGGGGCTGATTTTTTCGCATGATCTTGCGGGACGCTCTCGCCTGCGGAACAGCAGCGCGGGAAGCGTGTACATCGTCAAACCGAAAATGCACGGGCCGGAGGAAGTCGCCCTGACCTGCGAGCTTTTCGAGCATGTGGAAAAGGCTCTTGATCTGCCCGCGCGCAGTCTCAAGCTGGGAATCATGGATGAGGAGCGCCGCACCACGTTGAATCTGAAGGAGTGCATCCGGGCCGCCAAGGATCGGATCATCTTCATCAATACGGGTTTCCTGGACCGGACCGGCGACGAAATCCACACCAGCATGGAGGCCGGGCCCATGGTTCCCAAGGAGGAGATGAAGTCCCAGCCCTGGATCGCCGCCTATGAGGACTGGAATGTGGACGTGGGGCTGGCTTGTGGCCTGAGCGGACGCGCCCAGATAGGCAAGGGCATGTGGGCCAAGCCGGACAGGCTTGCCGAGATGGTGGAGACCAAGGGGACGCATCCCCGCGCGGGCGCCAACTGCGCCTGGGTTCCCTCTCCCACGGCGGCCACTCTCCACGCCATGCACTACCATGAGGTGGACGTTTTCGCTCGGCAACGCGAGTTGTCCGGGAAACGCCGGGCCACGCTCGATCAACTGCTGACGATCCCGCTCATGGGGGCCGGCCGTCCGTCTGCCCAGGAAATAGAGCGCGAGCTGAGCAACAACTGCCAGTCTATCCTGGGATATGTCGTGCGCTGGATCGACCAGGGCATCGGTTGCTCCAAGGTGCCGGACATCAACGATGTGGGCCTGATGGAGGATCGCGCCACGCTGCGCATTTCCAGCCAGCACATCGCCAATTGGCTGCGGCATGGCGTGTGTTCCCGCGATCAGGTCGCGGCCGTGCTCAGGCGCATGGCCGCCGTGGTGGACCGCCAGAACCAGGGCGACCCGGCATATCGGCCCATGGCCGCCGATTTCGATGCCAGCGTGGCCTTCCAGGCTGCCAGCGATTTGATTTTCCTGGGGTGCGAGCAACCGAGCGGCTATACGGAGCCGCTTCTTCACGCCAGAAGGCGTGAAGCCAAGGCCCGGTTCGGCTGATCGTTCGGCTGGCGTCCGTGAACGGTATGCCGTGCCGCCGATTCCGGCTTGAAACAGAAAAGAGCGCCGTGGCTGTTCCCACGGCGCTCTTCACTTTTTGGGCGCGATTCGGCCTGCGGTTGCCTCTCCGGTGCGTCAGGCGACATTGCCGCGCTTTTTCCAAAGCTGCATCTCCTGCATTCGTTTGCGCCGTTCGCGCTGGAGCGCTTTGCAGACAAGAGGCTGGTTCTTCCTGTATCCCCATTTGGCCCTGTATTCGTCCGGGGTCAGTCCGAATTTCGCCAAGTGTTTTTTGGTGAGAATTTTGAAAGGCTGGCCGGATTCAAGGCAGACGATGCTCTGTTCGCGGATCGCCTTTTGCGGATCCGGGAAATCGGAAACAGGTTTCGGCGCGGCTCCTTCCGCAAGTCCACGAATGCTTTCGGAGAGCTGCCGGACCATTTCCGTGATCTCCTCGTCGGTCATGATCCGCACGCCTGCCTGGGCTTTTGCGATTTCGAGAGCTTCCTTGAGAAATTCATCCATGGCGGGCTCCTTTGAAATATTTCTGTTAACAGCGTTTTGCTTGTATAAGAACAAGAATATTTAGCATGACGCGAGAAAGGCGTCCAGAGCTTGAGATTCAGGTTTTCCGCATCTCAAGGTGACGGTCCGGAGACAGGCGTCGGCTTCCCTTGCCGTGTGCCGGGCCATGTCGTATAGCCAACTATCGCATCGTTTCATGTACCAATTCATCCTTGCGCACAGGAGGGGAGATCATGCTCAACGACAACGAAACCGCCTCGACACCTCGGGAAGGCAAGGCTCCTTCCGAATCGAAGCCCGATAATTTTGCCGGGAGCCCCGCGTCCGCATCCCGCCGCGACCTGAGTAGAATATCGCTCGTGATTTCTCTGCTTTCCCTGGTCCTGGTCGCCATCTTCTTCTTCGGCCTGAACCGGAATCTCAGCGGCCTGGCGCGAGAGGTGCAGGACTACAACGCCATGAAGAACAGCGTGACCTCGCTGGACGCCTACGTGGACGACATCCTCGGACAGATGGGACGGATCAACGCGCAGCTGCTCAATATCGACGAGCGCCGCAGGGCCACGGTGGTCAAGATCCTCATGGAGTCCATGCTCGACGACATGATTCAAAAGACTTCGTTTTTGAGTGCGCAGCTCGGCTCCGCTCCGGAAGCGGCAAAATTGCAGCAGATCCAAGCGTTGCTGCTGGAACTTCGCCATCCTGCCGCCGCTCCGGCGGCCGTGCAGCCCGCTCCGGCCGGGCCCGATCCCGTGGGGCAGGCCGAGGTGAAGCCGTCCGGGGACGAGACGCGCCCGGAATCCGTCCAGGAGCCCCCTCAGGAATCCGCTCCGGTCCCCTCCTCGGAGGAAGCCTCGCCAGAGCAGGGCTCCGGAGAGCCGACTCCCCCTTCGGGCGGGGGGGAACCAACGACCATGACGCAGTAACGAAGCCGCATCAAGCGGTGCATATCCAAGGGAGGCATAAGCCTCCCTTTTTTTGTCCCTACCTTATCGGCGAGGAGGGGAGGGGGGCGAATCGCGACGCGAGCTTCCGGAACGTGTTCTGCCCTTGGGAGGAAGACGGGGAGCATTCGCATCGCCCTGCGCGAGGGGAATGCGTCTTTTCTGGAAGGGGGCGCAGACGGGAAAAGAGACGGCGAAGGAGAGCTGGTAGGATCGTCGCGGGGCGCACTCGCGATGGCTGCCTGCCGGGTGGACAGTAATGAACAACTGTTCAGTGGTGAACAACGACGATGCGCAAACTCTTTGGAAAAGTGTTGACAACAGAAGAAAGCGCGGATATTTATCGGACAGTTGAACAACAATGAACAGTTGGCGAAAAACGGATGACCAAGAAGTTCATCAGTCTGCGCGAGGTGGCGCGGCAGCTCAATATCCCGCCGTCCACCGTCGTATATTATAAGGACAGGTTCTCTGAATTTGTCCCCTCTCAGGGTGGAGAGGGGAGGCGTAAGCGTTACCCGGCTGAAGTGATCGATATTTTCAGGAGGATTCGCGAGATGTTCAACAACAACTGGTCCACGGAACAAATCGAGCAGGAGCTGGCGCTGCGCTACGCGTCCGGCGGTTCCGTCGCTGAGGCGCGCTCCGAAAAACCTGCCGAGGACATGGACAGCATGGTCCGGGGCATGGGCGGCGTGCTGGAAAAGATGACCGACCTGCTTGAGAACCAGAGCCTGTTCCGGAGCGAGATCCGTTCCCTGCGGGACGAGCTCGCCGGATTGAAGCAAGAGCGCCAGCAGAGCGAAAAACGCTACCTCGGTGCGCTGGAGCAGATGGAGCAGGAGGTGGCCTCCCTGCGGCGCGCCAAGGACGAGCTGGAACGGCTGCTTCGGCAGGGCGGTTCCGGCGCTCCCGTGTTCCCTTCGGAAGAATATCTTTCCCGTCCGCTGGTCATCCGCACCGAGCAGGGCGAATACCTGGGCGTGCTCGGCAAGGTGCAGAAGCATTTCGCCCTGCGGGATTTCGTGTTCATGATCGAGCGGAACGCCGCTGCCGGACGCCGCATGGACATGTCCTGGGAAAAGCGCGACGACCACTGGGTGTTGCTCGTTTCCGCGCGCGATTCCGAAGATGCCCGCGAGCAGCACGTGGTGCTCGTGACCCAGAAGACCGTGACCCCCAGCCGCAATACGGTGACGGAGATCGTTCGCCTGAACATCAACGGCAACGACGTGCCGGATTCGCTCTTGTTGTCGCTGTTCAAGAAGGTCAAGGACGGTTTCGACGCCTGGAATCGATGATTTTCCGGCGGGGTGCAACTTATCCTGTACGCTTTTGGCGTATTGGGCTATGCGGAACCGACGATCAATTATTACTAGAAAAAGTCTTGATGTATGAACGTATTTCAGGTTATTGGGTCGTAACATGTCATACGAGGCGGAGGGGGGGCGCATGCCGCAGGTTGCTGCAAGGATAACCCACGACCAGGAGAAGTGGCTCAAGGAGTTCTTCAAGACGAAGAGCGCCGGTGCCGAGTTCATCCTGCCCTGGGCCGTGGACGTATTCTTCCGTTGCATCCGCAACGTCTCCAACGAATTTTCCGTGGCCGAGCTCAAGACCGTTCTCGAAGCCCACCGCGAGGTCAAGCTCCTCCCCAATCAGTCCAAGCAGGCCTATCTTCAGCTGCGCGTCGAGGAGGCCTGCGACGAGCGCGGTGCGCACATCCAGCACGGCGCGAGCAAGAGCAATCTGGAAGTCAAGCTGCGCAGGCTCAACGATCTCCAGGCCACCGCGTTGATGATCTGGGCCACGGCCTACTGGACCAGCAAGACCTGGGACGGCGTCGCCCTCGAAGACTACGTCAAGGTTTCCTGCGGCTGATCCGGATTGCTCCGTCCAAGTTGACTTCCCCCCGCAACGTTTTCCTGCTATGCACCTTGCGGCGCGGCAGTGACGAACGCTCCTCTGCGTTCGCCGTGACTACGCATCCGAGGTTCCCATGAAAAAGCTCCCCTGCATCCTGACCATCGCCGGGTCCGATTCCGGCGGCGGCGCAGGCATCCAGGCCGATCTCAAGGCCATTACCGTACTCGGCGGGTACGGCCTTTCCGTGCTGACGGCCTTGACCGCCCAGAACACGAAAGGGGTGGACGCCATTCATGCGCCCCCGGCTTCGTTCGTCGCGCAGCAGCTCAAGACCGTGCTGACGGACATCGACGTCGCCGCGGCAAAGACGGGGATGCTGTTTTCTGCTTCCATAATGAAAGCCGTGGCCCCCTTTCTCCGCCAGGTCGCCTTTCCCGTCGTGGTGGATCCGGTCTGCGTCAGCCAGAGCGGCCACAAGCTGCTCCAGGACGATGCCGTGGAGGCCATGCGCGAATTGATTTTTCCCCATGCGACCCTGCTGACCCCGAACATCCCCGAAGCGGAACTCTTTACCGGCATGGCCATCCGCACGCCGGAGGACATCGCCCTGGCTGCGGCGCGCCTGCTGGAGATGGGGCCCCGCGCGGTTCTGATCAAGGGCGGGCACGGCCTGGATTCCGTGGCCTCCACGGACTGGTACGCCAGGCCCGGACAAAAGCCGCTGCCCTTCATGCAGCGGCGGGTCGGCACCAAGAACAACCATGGGACGGGCTGCACTCTTTCCGCTGCCATCGCGGCGCATCTGGGACATGGCTTGGAGCTCTCCCAGGCGGTGCGCGAGGCCCAGCGCTATCTGAACCTCTGCCTTCGGGACGAGATCCAGGTGGGGCATGGGAGCGGACCGCCGAACCATATCGCCCCGCTGCTCAAGGAGCGCGAGCGCTGGCCCGTGCTGCGCGCCCTGGCTGCGGCCGTGGACGAGCTGGCGGCCATGCCCGGTCTGGGCAGGCTTGTGGGCCGCGCAGGCATGAATTTCGCCCTGGCCATGCCGTACGCCGCAGGGTTCGACGACGTGGCCAGTCTGGATGCGCCGCTTTGCCGGGCCGCGGACGATCGCGTCGTCCTGGCGGGACGTCCGGCCTTCGGCGTGGAGCGCGACGAGGCAGCAGCGCTGCTTTCCGCCCGCAAGGTCCGGGAGGATTTGCATTGCTGCCTGAGTCTGCGGCCCGGCGAGGACATTCTCGCCGCCCTGGAAGGGCTGCACGTCTCCGTGGCCCGCTTCGACCGCGCCGACGCTCCGGCCGGACCGGCCCGCAACAGCGACGCCGCCCTGGAGTGGGGGGCGTATCACGCGCTTTCCCAGCACAAGGCCGCGCTGAGCGTGGGCGCCCTGGTGGACAAGGGGGCGTTCGGGGTGGAAGGGGGAATCTGCCTTTGGGCGTCGGAGCCCTCGGAACTTGTGCGGCTCGTGGCGCGGGTGTTGAAAAAAGTGAAATAACCTGCTCGCCGGGGGTTGTCTCGGCAGCGGGAGTGGTTATTGGAGTTGACAGCGCCCATGAGGGGTGCTCTATAAGCGTCCCTTTTGCGAGAGTGGCGGAATTGGTAGACGCACTGGACTTAGGATCCAGCGGCCTCGTCCATGGGAGTTCGAGTCTCCCCTCTCGCACCAGATATTTCAAGCGACGCAGAACGGCATGACCTGAGGAGGATATTGGAATCATGGAATACGAAATCAAAGAATTGTCCCCGGTTAAACGGGAAATCTCGATCAAGGTCCCCGCGGAGGAGGTCAACGCCGCCCTGGCCACCACGGTGGCGCTCTACAAGCGCGGACACGAAGTGCACGGGTTCCGCAAGGGCAAAGCCCCGGCTTCCGTCATCGAGGCCAAGTTCCGCGCCCAGATCTACGGCGAAGCCACCACGGACCTGATCAACTACCAGATCAACGAGATCATGGCGGAAATGGGCGTGCAGCCCGTGTCCCGCATCGACGTGGACGCCAAGGAACTCGTTCGCGACGAGGACTTCGTCTATACGATTTCCTTTGAGGCCGCTCCGGAAATCGACCTGCCCGAATATTCCTCCTTCGAGGTGGAAATGGACAAGGTCGAGGTGGACGAGGCCGAGATCGCCGAGGTCGAGAAGCGCATCCTCGAGAACGCCGCCGAGGTCAAGGTGGTCGAGGACGTGCGGCCCGGCAAGGACGGCGAGGTCGTCACCGTGAGCTTCGGAGCCTACGACGAGGACGGCAAGGTCGTGGACGGGATCAAGGCCGAGAGCTTCGACCTGACCCTGGGCAAGGGGCAGGCCCTGGAAGAGTTCGAGGAACTGCTCAAGACCCTCGAACCCGGCGCCATGGGCGAAAAGGAAATCACTTTCCCCGAAGATTTCATCAATACCAACATCGCCGGCAAGAAGCTGACCATGAAGGCCACTGTCCACGCCGTCAAGGAGCGCATCGTTCCGGCCATGGACGACAAGGTCGCCAAGAAGGCCGGGTTCGATTCCGTCGAGACCATGCGCACCGCCATCGTGGAGTCCTACAAGAGCCAGCGCACCCAGCTCGCCAAGAGCAAGGCCCACAAGGAGCTGCTGGACAAGATGCTCGAAGGGCTCGACTTCGAGCTGCCGCCGAGCATGGTCGCCGACCGCATCGACCGCCTCGTGGCCGACCTGGAGCAGCGCCTGGACCGCCAGGGCAAGAGCCTGTCCTCCACGGGCAAGAGCCTCGACGAGCTGCGCGAGGAATACCGCACCCAGGCCGAGGAAGGCGTCCGCGCCGAGCTCTTCCTGCTGGCCGTGGCCCGCAAGGAGGCCTTTGAGGTCACGCCCCAGGAGATCGACATCGCCATCAGCCAGATGGCCATGCAGACCCGGCAGCCCTTCCACAACCTCAAGCAGTACTATGAGGAGCACGGTCTTGTCGTGCCCCTGCGCGACCGCCTTCTGGCCGACAAGGCCATGGAGTTCATCTTCGAGAACGCCAAGGTGATCGAAGTGGACGCCCCGGCCGTCGAGGAAGAGGGCGGCGAAGAGTCCGAAGCCAAGGCCCCGGCCAAGAAGGCCGCAGCCAAGAAGGCTCCGGCCAAGAAGGCTCCTGCCAAGAAGCCCGCGGCCAAGAAGCCCGCCGCGAAAAAGTCCGCGGACGAGTCCGGGGATAAGGAATAACGAGGCGCTTGCCTCCCGGGGCGAAATGCCCCATCATGCCGCTGTGAGCGTCGCGCCCGCCGCTCGCCTTTGGGCGGGCGGCGGGTAATGTTTCAGCGCCAGCCGCCGATACGTCTTCATAACGCAAGGAGAGGCCATGCCCAGCGTACCCATCGTCATCGAGACCACCGGCCGCACCGAGCGCGCCTACGACATCTATTCCCGCCTGCTCAAGGACCGCATCGTGCTCCTGGGCAGCGCCGTGGACGATCATGTCGCCAGCCTGATCTGCGCCCAGCTCCTTTTCCTGGAATCGGAAAATCCGGAAAAAGAGATCTACATGTACATCAACTCGCCGGGCGGCGCCGTGACCGCGGGCCTGGCGATCTACGACACCATGCAGTACATCTCCGCTCCGGTGGCCACTCTCTGCATGGGCCAGGCCGCGAGCATGGGCGCCTTGCTGCTTTGTGCGGGCGCGCCCGGAATGCGCTACGCGCTGCCGCACAGCCGCATCCTCATCCACCAGCCCCTGGGCGGCGCCCAGGGACAGGCCACGGACATCGACATCCAGGCCCGCGAGATCTTGCGCATGCGCGAGGATCTCAACGGCATTCTGGCCCACCACACGGGTCAGGATCTGGAAAAAATCAAGCATGATACCGAGCGCGATTATTTTATGGGCGCCGAAGAAGCCAAGAAGTACGGCATCATTGACAGTATTATGGTTTCACGGGATCATGCCCCTGAGAAAAGCTAGGGAGCGCTCATGAGCAGAAAGAACGATACCACAGAGCTGTGCTGCTCCTTCTGCAGCAAGGCGCAATCCGAGGTGCAGCGGCTGATCGCCGGGCCGGATGTCTACATCTGCGACGAATGCGTCGCGCTGTGCAACGACATCATGGCCCAGGAGCACGTCCAGGAAGAGTTCGAGGACGGCCGGCTCCTGCCTCCGCAGGAAATCAAGGCCCTGCTCGAACAGTACGTGATCGGCCAGGATCAGGCCAAGAAGATCCTCTCCGTGGCCGTGCACAACCATTACAAGCGCGTGTTCTACGCCTCGTCCGCCGGCAAGGACGACGTGGAACTTGACAAGTCCAACATTCTGCTGATCGGCCCCACGGGTTCCGGCAAAACGCTGCTGGCCCAGACCCTGGCCCGCGTGCTCAAGGTTCCCTTCGCCATCGCCGACGCCACCACGCTCACCGAGGCGGGCTACGTGGGCGAGGACGTGGAGAACATCCTCGTGCAGCTCCTGCAGAACGCGGACTACGACATCGAAGCGGCCTCGCGCGGGATCATCTACATCGACGAGATCGACAAGATTTCCCGCAAGGGCGACAGCCCGTCCATCACCCGCGATGTTTCGGGCGAAGGCGTGCAGCAGGCGCTCTTGAAGATCATCGAGGGCACCCAGGCGAACATTCCTCCCAAGGGCGGGCGCAAGCACCCCCAGCAGGAATTCATCCGCATGGACACGTCCAACATCCTCTTCATCCTGGGCGGAGCGTTCATCGGACTGGAAGGCATCGTGCAGCAGCGCATGCAGGGGTCGGCCATGGGCTTCGGCGCCAAGGTGGAGACCAAGAGCAAGGCCTCCACGAGCGAGCTGCTGGCCGGAGTGGAACCCAACGATCTGGTCAAGTTCGGCCTCATTCCGGAATTCGTCGGCCGCATTCCCGTGATCACCTCTCTGGAGGAGCTCACCGAGGAAGACCTCGTCCGCATCCTGGTGGAGCCGCGCAACGCCCTGAGCAAGCAGTACAAGAAGCTGTTCAGCCTGGACGACGTGACCCTGCGCTTCACGGACAACGCGCTCAAGGCCATCGCCAAGCGGGCCATCGAGCGCAAGACGGGCGCGCGCGGCCTGCGCAACGTCCTTGAGAGCGTGATGCTGGAGATCATGTACCAGCTGCCGTCCCTGGAGGGCGTCAAGGAGTGCGTGATCAACCAGGCCGTGGTCGAGAAGAAGGTGGATCCCCTGCTGATCTACCAGCAGGAAGTGAAGAGCGCCTGATGTCGGCGACAAGCCGGTATTCCGGCAATTGACATCCTGCGTTCCGGTATTACTTGAAATGAACTCCGCTCCGATTCCCGGAGCGGACGTTTATGCCTTACGGAGGAACGCATGCCGAGATTCGGTTTCGACCCGAAAGATTCCCCCATGGATTTTGTCACCTTGCCCATGATGAGCCTGCGTGAGGTGGTCATGTTTCCGAGGTCCATCGTGCCCCTGTTTGTCGGGCGCGAGGCGTCGGTAAAGGCCATCGAGAGCGCGCTCGCCAACTTCGACAAGAAAATCTTTCTCGTGACGCAAAAGACGCCCGAGAAGGAAAAGCCGCAGTCCGAGGATCTCTACGAGGTCGGGACCGTGAGCAAGATTCTCCAGATGCTTCGCCTGCCCGACGGGACCATCAAGGTGCTCTTCGAGGGTCTCTGGCGCGGCCGCTGGGATCCCACCACCAACGTCATCTCCTCGGAAGACGAATACCCCATGGCGCGCGTCGAGCGCATCGCCGAACGCCAGGAAGAGGGAGCCGAGGTCAAGGCGCTGGTGCGGGCCGTGCAGGAAGCGCTGGAAGCCTTCGGCGAAGCCAACAAGAAGGTGGCTCCGGAGGCGATTTCCGCCATGGCCGGCATTGCGGAGGCCGGACAACTGGCCGATTCCGTGATGCCCCACCTCAAGGTGGATTTCCGCAAGAAACAGGAAGTGCTGGAACTGCTTCCTCCCTACGAGCGCCTTGAGCGCGCCTATGAACTGCTCCTCGGCGAGGTGGAGATCGCCACCATCGAGAAGCGGGTCAAGGGCCGGGTCAAGGACCAGATGGAAAAGAACCAGCGCGACTACTATCTCAACGAGCAGATCAAGGCCATCAACAAGGAAATGGGGCGCGACGACGACCCCGTGGCCGAAGCGGCCGAGCTGGAAAAGCGCCTGCTCGAAAAGAAGATGAACGACGAGAACCGCGAGCGGGTTCTCCGGGAAGTCAAGAAACTCAGGACCATGCAGCCCAGCTCCGCGGAATACACCGTGCTGCGCAACTACGTGGACTGGGTTCTGGACCTGCCCTGGGGCGAGATCAAGGAAACCCACATCGCCATCGACAAGGCCCGCGCCGTGCTCGACGAGGACCATTTCGGCCTGGAGAAGCCCAAGGAGCGCATCCTTGAGTACCTTGCCGTGCAAAACCTCGTGGAAACCATGAAGGGGCCGATTCTCTGCCTTGTCGGCCCTCCGGGCGTGGGCAAGACTTCCATCGCCCGCTCCATCGCAAGGGCCACGGACCGCGAATTCATCCGTCTGTCCCTGGGCGGGGTGCGCGACGAGGCCGAGATTCGCGGGCATCGGCGCACCTATGTGGGCGCTCTGCCCGGCAAGATCATCCAGTCGCTGCGGCGCTGCAAGTTCAACAACCCCGTGCTCTGCCTGGACGAAGTGGACAAGATGAGCACGGATTTCCGGGGCGACCCGTCCTCCGCGCTGCTGGAGGTTCTGGACCCGGAGCAGAACGGCACCTTCAACGACCATTACCTGGATCTGGACTACGACCTTTCCAAGGTCTTCTTCATCACCACGGCCAACACGCTGGACTCCATTCCCCTGCCGTTGCAGGACCGCATGGAGATCATCCGGCTGCCCGGCTACCTGGAAACCGAAAAGCGCGAAATCGGCCGCCGGTTCCTGATGTCCAAGCAGCTGGAGCAGCACGGCCTCAAGGAAGGCAACCTGGAGCTGGCCGACGACGCCCTGGTGCAGCTGATCCGCACCTACACCCGCGAGGCGGGCGTGCGCAACCTGGAGCGCGAGATCGCCGCCATCTGCCGCAAGACGGCCATGCGCATCGTGGAAGCGGATGATCGGGACATGAAGGTCGTTGTGGATACGCCGCAGCTGGAATCCTTCCTGGGCGTGCCCAAGTATCGCCATGGCGAACGCGAGGAAACCGCGCAGGTCGGCGTGGCCACGGGACTGGCCTGGACCCAGATGGGCGGCGAGCTGCTCGTGGTCGAAACGGCGCTCATGCCCGGCAAGGGCAAGGTCGTCATCACCGGCAAGCTCGGCGACGTGATGCAGGAATCGGCCAAGGCGGCCATTTCCTACCTGCGCTCGCGCTCGGACGTCTTCGGGCTCAAGCGGGACTTCCACCAGGAAGTGGACATCCATGTGCACGTGCCCGAAGGGGCCACGCCCAAGGACGGGCCTTCCGCCGGTATCACCCTGGCCACCTCCGTGGTCTCGGCCCTGCTGAATATCCCGGTGCGGCACGATCTGGCCATGACCGGCGAGATCACCCTGCGCGGGCGGGTGCTGCCCATCGGCGGCCTGCGCGAGAAGCTGCTGGCGGCCCATCGCGGACTGATCAGCATGGTGCTGATCCCCAAGGAGAACGAGAAGGATCTCAAGGACGTTCCGGTCGAGATCAAGGACGCCCTGACCATCGTGCCCGTGGAGCACATGGACGAGGTCTTGGAGCGCGCTCTGGAATGCGACAACGCGGAAACCATTTTCTGCGGTCGCGGAGAGCCCGACGAGCCCATCGCCAATCTGCTGCTCAAGGAACAACGGCCCGGCAGGACGCATTGACTGCGCGGACGTAAATGAAATGACGACGGCCCGGAGGAGACTCCGGGCCGTTTTTTTATGCGTATTCCGCGCTTCGGGACGGAGTCTTCGGTTCGGGCCAGGCGGGATGGTCGAAACGGTTTCAGACGTGACGATTCAGGCGCGGCGCGCCTCCGGAAAGCGCTTCGGATCCGGGCGAGGACAGCGCCCGTCCGGATGCGGCGTAGCCCGACACCGGTCCCGTTGGGGTGGGAAGGCCGCCGCTTTCGATCAAGGCAAGATAGCTGGCGGCCGCATTGTTCAACGGCCCGGCCAGGGTGCCTTCCCCCTGGATCTGCTTCTCCTTGGGCAGGGTCGCGCCTGCGACGCGTTCCTGGATCAGAAACGGCGATTCCACCGCCAGGGTGTCCTGTTCCTTGTCCTGGTCCCTGTGTTTCAGCGGGAGCTTGGCTGTGGCGGCGGCCAGACTTCGCCGGGGGCGTTTCCCCGTGATCTTCGCGATTTCGTTCTCGATTTCCCGGATGCGTCCGCGCTGCTCGTCGCTGGGCTGCCCGTCGGTCTCTGCAAGCAGGTCCATCATCTTGTTCGTGAGTTCCTCAAGGCGCTTCAGCTCATCCTCGGACAGTTGCCTGGTTCCGATGCCGGGCAGGCCCGAACCGGACTGGCCGAGACGGCCGGTGCTCAAAGAGGACTGGCTGGTGTCGATGACGCTCATGATTTCCCTCCGGAATAATTCTCCTTCAGTTATCGTAAGCAAGATTAATGCCTTGGGCGACGCAAAAATATCTGTGGGCGCGCGGCGAAGTCGGATGGATCCGGAAGGCCCCGGATGGCAGGGGAAATCAAAGGGACGGAGCCGAAACGAGCGCCGAGGCCGCCAAGGGGCATCCGGAAAAAAGTCCCCATGCACCGGGCAAACGACTATGACCAGGCGCGCAGGAGGCTTTGTTCTGCTCCTGAGTTCGACGGGATGGGATCGGGAGCGGGGAGACAAGGCGGGGGAAGAATGGAAAAAGGGCGGGAGGCATTGCCTCCCGCCCTTCAAATGCCGGAGCCTGATGAGGCGGCGGCTACTGGGTTGCCTGGGATTCGAGCTTGGGCGTGATGTTGTGGGCGATCCAGCCGGCGTCCCACCATTCGCGGGGCTGCACGGGCAGGCCCGAAACGAGCATGCCGAAGTGCAGGTGGTCGCCGCCGGCGAGCCCTGTGGTCCCGGAAAGGCCGACCTGCTGGCCTTTGTTGACCATGTCTCCGAGGTTCACGTCGATGCGGCTGAGGTGCGCGTAGATGCTTTGCAGGCCCAGTCCGTGGTCGATGATGACGCATTCGCCGTAGATGCCGAGAAATGCGGCATAGACCACCTTGCCGTCGTTGGCCGCCTCGATGGGACTGTTTTGGCGGTTGGCGATGTCCACGCCAAGGTGGGTCTGATTGTCCACGGCCACGCCGTTGTAGTAGTAGTCGCGGTTGTCGCCGAAGTTGGCGGTGGTGGCCCCGGCCGCGCGCAGGAAGGAGCCGCTCCAGAGGGGCGCGGGCGCGGTTTCCAGGCCGATTTCGCGCAGCTGGTCGCGGTTTTGCGTGCGCAGCTCGTTGTTGATCTTGATGTAGCGGCCCAAGGGATCCGTTTCCGGGTCATTGGGGAAGACCCGCTTGAACAGCTCGCCTTTGCTGACCAGGAAGCTCTCGGGAAGATTCAGGCGGTCCTGCCGAAAGTGCTTCGCGTTGGCGTGCTGGGGCAGGGCGCGGGTGGTTTTGTTTCCGGCCAGGTCCACGGCCCGGATCACCGGGGAGAATTGCGCGGGCGCCACGTCCCAGGGCATGCCGAGGAGGCAGAGATAGGTTCCGTTTTCCTGGCGGTAGGCCGGGAAGAACCAGTCGCCGACCTCGACGCCGCACTCGCGCAGATCTTCGTTGACCTCGAAGGCGACCAAGGCGCTGCCGCCCTGGTTGATGTTGTGCTGCGTGCTGATCATGTTGATGCGCGGGGACTTGGTGTCCAGGATCAGCGTGACCCGGCTTTCCTTGGAGCCCGAGAACAGGAAGAAGCCGTGGTCGTCGGCGCGGGCGGCCACTTCGATGGGACCGTCGGCCAGGGGTTGTCCCTTGAGCTGAATGCTTTCCTGGTGGCTGCGCTGGGCCGAGGGGAAGGACTTGTCCACGCTGAAGCGGTCCTTGCCGTCCTGCAGGACACGCACGCTGAGGCGTTTCAGCCCGACGCCCTCGTCCATGGCCGTGATCGTGATGACGGAGTCCGCGTTCAGATAGCCCTGTTCCGGGGCGATGGTCAGAGCGGGCGGGGTGGTGTCGCGCAGGACGTACCACGCCGCAGCGGCGAGCGCGGCAAAGAGGAGAACCAGAATGATGATGCGCCCGTTTTTCTTGGCGGGCTTGCGATTGAGTGTCGTCATGCTCACTCCCGTGTATGTCTTCTAGAATTTGTCTACATTCAAACGTCGAAGGGAACAAGCCCCGAAGGGGGCTTTGCGGAAAAAGAGTGTCCGGAAGCGTTCCGCAATTGGTGGGAACGCTTGGGGAGGGAGGGGATCAGGCGTCGTTGTCGAGTGCTTCGAGCAGCTGGATGGTCAGCTTGAGAAAGTCTGCTTCAGTGATGATGCCCACAAGCTTTCCTTTTTCCACTACGGGCAGGCAGCCGTACTTGTGGTTCAGGAGCACCTTGGCCGCGTCTCCGAGGTGTTCATCCGGCGAGATGGATTTGAGGTCGGTGCGCATGATCTCCTGGATCGGAATGCCGGAATCGATTTCGCGCTGGGTGTCCGGGTCCACTTCCGCAAGATGCGAGATGGTCGCCGAGAGCAGGTCGCGGTGGGTGATCAGCCCGATGAAGGTGTTGTCGGCCGTGACGATGGGGATATGCCGGATGCGCTGCATCTGCATCATTTCCCGCGCGCTGTGCAAGGTGTCCGTTTCCCTGAGGGAAAACACCGGCGAAGACATCATATCTTTGACTTTCATTACCCCTCCGCAGCTTAATCATCCTGTAATAATTGATAAAAATCATTTCATACTTGTTTGGGTTTGTCAATGGATATTTGCCTGGAGTGCGCGTCTCGGTTGACTTGGCCTCGAAAATCTGGTCATCCATCCGCCTGGATAGCGTGCCGAAACCGTTGGAGGCAAATTGCGGGTCGATCCCAAACGAACCCGGGAACGCATGGTGCGGGAGCAGTTGGAAGGTCGGGGCGTCAGCGACCCCGCCGTGCTGTCCGCCATGCGTGAGATTCCCCGTCACATCTTCGTGGAAGAGGCGCTCGCCGCCAAGGCCTATCTGGACTGCCCGCTGCCCATCGGCGAGGGACAGACCATTTCCCAGCCTTACGTGGTGGCGCTGATGACCGAGGTGCTCCAGGTTCGGCCCGGCATGCGGGTGCTGGAGATCGGCACCGGTTCCGGATATCAGGCCACCGTTCTTGCCCGCATGGGCGCCGATGTTTATACTGTCGAAAGGATCAAGTCGCTTTTCTTCGCCGCGCGGCAGCGTTTTTTGGATATGCGCCTGTTCAGCGTGCGCTGCAAGCTGGACGACGGCACCCTGGGCTGGCCGGACGAAGCCCCCTTTGACCGCATCATGGTCACGGCGGGCGGCCCGAATCTGCCGGAGCCGTTGCTGGAGCAGCTCGGCGACCCGGGACGGCTGGTCATTCCCGTGGGCGTATCGCGCGGGAACCAGAACTTGCTTCTCGTGGAAAAGCAGGACGGCGAGGTGCGAAAGACCGACCTCGGAGGCGTGAGCTTCGTTGATCTGGTGGGCGCCCACGGCTGGTAGGTCGTTTCGCGTTCGATCATGAACCCCGCCGCAGGGCGGGACAAGGAGTATACAATGGGTTCGTGTTCTTCTGGAGGCTCCTGCCCCTCGGCGGGCAAGGACGGCGGCAGCGCCAAGCTCAAGATTCAGGACGGGTTGATTTCCTCGACCCTGGCCAAGATCAAATACAAACTCTTCATCATGTCCGGCAAGGGCGGGGTGGGCAAAAGCTCCATCTCCGTCAACCTCGCCGCGGCCCTGGCCCGCAAGGGATTCAAGGTCGGGCTCATGGACGTGGACATCCACGGCCCCAGCGTGCCCACCCTGATGGGCCTCAAGGGCCTGCTCGACGTGGATCGCGGGTCGCTGATCATGCCCAAGGCCTATTCCGAAAATCTCCACGTGGTCTCCATGGAATCCCTGCTCAAGGATCCGGACCAGGCGGTGCTCTGGCGCGGGCCCATGAAGACCTCGGCCATCCGGCAGTTCATTTCCGACGTGCAGTGGGGCGAGCTGGACTTCCTGGTCGTCGATTCCCCTCCGGGCACCGGCGACGAGCCCATGACCGTGCTCAAGACCATTCCTGAGGCCCTCTGCGTGGTCGTGACCACGCCGCAGGAGGTTTCTCTGGCCGACGTGCGCAAGTCCATCAATTTCCTTCAGTACGCCAAGGCCAACATCCTGGGCGTGGTGGAAAACATGAGCGGCTTGATCTGCCCGCATTGCCGCGAGCGCATCGACCTCTTCAAGCGCGGAGGCGGCAAGGAGCTTGCCGAGAAATACGGCCTGGACTTTCTGGGTGCGGTTCCCCTTGATCCCGCCACCGTGGTGGCCGGCGACCTCGGAACTCCCGTGGTCCTGCTGGACGAGGAAACGCCGGCCAAGACGGCGTTGCTGGAACTGGGCGACCGTGTCGCCGAAGCCGCGTTCAAGAGCCTCGAGGCCGCAAGCTCGGTCCATAATTAGGCTGCGCTCCGGGGCCTGCTTGCGGGTTTCGGGCGTCGTCCGTCCGTTTCGGGCCGCGCCGCTGGGGGCGGTCCGAGGCGGCGCACCAGAAGGAGCCTTTGCGGATGTTCAATCTGCCCAACTCGCTGACCCTCGGTCGTGTGGCGGCTGTCCCGCTGATCGTGCTGCTGATGTATTTTCCGGGCGCGATCACGGCGTGGCTTGCCACATTGGTTTTCATCGCGGCCTGCCTCACCGACATGCTCGACGGCATGCTGGCGCGGCGGCGGAAAGAAGTCACGAGCATGGGCAAATTCCTCGATCCGCTGGCGGACAAGCTCCTGATCTGCTCCGTGCTGGTCATGCTCGTGCAGCAGGGGCGCGCTCCGGCCTGGGTGGTCATCCTGATCATCGGCCGCGAGCTGGCCGTGACCGGAATGCGGGCCATCGCCGCGGAGCGCGGGCTGGTCGTGGCTGCGGACAAATACGGCAAGCTCAAGACCGTGCTCCAGATCGTGGCCCTGGTGCCCCTGATCTACGGCCGGGACTTTTTCGGGCTGGATTTCCTGCGAATCGGGACGTTCCTGCTCTATGCGGCCCTGGTCCTGACCGTGTTTTCGGGCTGGAACTATCTGTACAACTTCTATGCAAACCTGCTACACGGACAGGAAAGGGAAGGCTGACAAAGTCTAATCCGGGTAGGCGTTCATGCAGGAAACCAAGACCGTGAACCGCGTCATCCGCATCACCAATTGCCTGAAGACGATTCTTGAGCTCGAACCGGAGCTCCGGAAGCTTGATCTCGGCGCCAGTCTGCTGGACGAGTTCGACTTTCTGAAGCGTTTTCTGGAGAAGGTGGATCATATGCAGCTCTCCGAGGATGAGGTGGAGCGCATCGAACGCGCCACGGCCAAGTTTCTTGAGGAACTCCGGCTGCCGTTTTCGCAGTTCATGGAAAAGCGATCCGGTTCCGACCGTCTGCAGTGAGGTCTCATGTTTGGACGCCGGGTCATTGTCGGGCTTCTCGTGCTCCTCAATCTCTATCTCCTTTTGGGGCTGGTCTGGGGGGAGCGGGGCGCTCTGTCGTATCTGGATCTCAGAAACCGCTACCAGAGCCTGCGGGCCGAGGTGGACCGGCTGGAAACGAGAAGCCGCGACCTGAGCGCCGACATTCTTCGCCTGGAGTCCGATGCGGACTATCAGGAGCGCATGATTCGCGAGCGCATGAACTACGTACGGAAAAACGAGGTGCTCTACGTTTTTCCGCAGGACGGCGAAGCCGCCGGAGAAGGCCGGGATGCAGCAAAAGATTGAGTGGTTCCAAGAAGTATTGAGCCTGGAGCCCGGCTCGCGGGTATTTTTCCCCCTGGCGAGACTGTTCGTCCAGGTCGGCGAACTTGAAAACGCCGTGTCCACGCTGCGGTCCGGCCTGGACAGGCATCCCGAATACCTCGAGGCCCGGATGCTGCTCGTGCAGGTCTTGTCCGACCTGGGGCGCAGCGACGAGGCCCTGGAGCAGTCCAGGCGGGTCGTGGAGGCCCTGGGGGGGTATCCTTCCTTCTGGAAGCTCTGGGCCCAGGGACAGCCGCATGAAAACCGCGACTTCGCCGTGTTTCTCATGCTCGTGGCTTCGTGGCTGCAAGGGCGGCCCGTGCACTGGACCGACATCATGCTCGAAGGCGTGAACTCGCTTTCCGACAAGCTCGTTGGCCCTCTGCCCGAACCCGCTCCCCGACTCGAACCGACGGAACCGCAGCGGCGTTCCGTTGTCGTCGAAGGAGCGGTGACGCGCAAGACCGAGGGCGCGGGCGGCAGCCTGCGCACCAAGACCATGGCCGATCTGCTGGCCGCCCAGGGCGACTATCAGGGCGCCCAGGACATCTACCGCGAGCTTTGGTCCCGCGCGACAGGGGCGGACAAGGACGAACTCGCCGGGCGCATCCGAGAGATGGAGGCGGGCATCGTGGAGCGGCAATCTTCGCCGCAGCAGGAGCCCGATCCCGACGAGGACGTCTTCAGCCAGCACGCCAAGAACCGGCTGATCGGCGCCCTGGAAATGCTGGCGGCTCGTTTCGAAGCCAGGGTGCGCCGCCAGAACGCGGACTGATTCTTCCTTTTCGTACCATCCCTGCCGCGCCTTGGCTGCAAGCGCGGTGAAAACCCCTGTCGAGGCAATCGGAATTGAGCCTGAAACATATTCTCCCTCTGCTTCTCCTGGCATTGCTCGCCACGGCCTGCTCCACCCTGAAGGAGAGCTGGCAGGGCACCAAGGAGGTCGCCCAGGACGTGGGAACCTTCGTGAACCCCGACCCGGAAGTGAATCTCGACGCCTACCAGTTCGAGAACCCCAACCAGGAGAAGCTCGCCCGGCTGATGACGCCGGTCGACGGACCGCTCAAGTCCATGATCCGCTACGTTTCGGACCGGGATTCCTACCCGGACCAGAAGTGGATCGACCTGCTCTTCCTCCGCTATCCCTGGGTGCACAGCATGATCGTCGTGGACAAGGACGGCTGGATGCTGGACCGGGTTCCGGAGGAGCCGCTCAAGCGCATCAGCGACCCCTTGGTCTACGAGGCGAATTGGAGAAGCACTTTCCTCCAGACCGTGGTGGACTACCCGGAACTGGGGCCGGAACTCTACGTCGGCACGCCGTATTTCAAGGACGCGGATTTCGCCGGGCTGATTCTCGTCAGCGTCGATCCCCGCACCCTGCTGAGCTTCTGCCCGAATCCCGACGAATTGGTGCTGCTCCAGCCGGGCGGCGGCGCCTGGACCATGAATCATGGCCTGGACACCGCCCCGCTCAAGGCTCTCCCCTGGAAGGAGATGCTCGAGGACGACGTGGCGGGCGAGGTCGAGGCCGGGGGCGAACGCTGGGTCTGGATCGTGCGCTACGTCGGCAGCGATCCCTATGTCTACGCCACTCCCTGCGTGAAGCAGGAGCGCGAAGACAGCGGCTGGCTTCCTTTTTAGGGTGTCCTTTTTCTGGTAATGGGGTAGAATGTCGATCCGTTCGACCGATCCACAACTTTCATGGGAGGCTGAAGTGCCGCAACAGATAACCGTTACGGAACACCTGTTGTACAGTCAGTCCCAGGTCAAGGCCACGGGTCGTTTCACGTTGCTGTTGAACGAGCTGATCATGTCGGCCAAGATCATCTCCCGCGAGGTGAACAAGGCCGGCCTGGTGGACGTGTTGGGCTTTACCGGGGACGTCAACGTCCAGGGCGAGAAGGTCAAGAAGCTGGACGAATACGCCAACAGCATCCTGATTCACCGCCTTTCCAAGGCTGGCGTGCTCTGCGCCATGGCCTCGGAGGAGAACGCCGACATCATCGGCATTCCGCGCGGCTACCCCACCGGGGAATACGTGCTCATCTTCGACCCGTTGGACGGTTCGTCGAACATCGACGTGAACGTGAACATCGGGACGATTTTTTCCATTTATCGGCGCAAAAGTCCTGCGGATTCCGAGGTCATGCACAGCGACGTGCTCCAAAAGGGCGCCGAGCAGGTGGCCGCCGGGTACATCATGTACGGCTCCTCGACCATGCTCGTGCTGACCACGGGAGAAGGCGTGCACGGCTTCACCCTGGATCCGGGCGTGGGCGAATTCCTGCTCTCCCATCCGAACATCCGCATCCCGGACCAAGGCAAGATCTATTCCGTGAACGAGGGCTACGAACTCTATTGGGACGACGCCACCCGCAAGGCCATGCGTTATTTCAAGGGCGAGGACAACGCCATCAAGCGTCCCTTCAGCCTGCGCTACATCGGCTCTCTCGTGGCCGATTTCCACCGCAACCTGATCTACGGCGGAATCTTTCTCTACCCGGCGGACCATCGGGATCCGGCCAAGCCGCGCGGCAAGCTCCGGCTGATGTGCGAGGCCAATCCCATGGCCATGATCGTGGAGCAGGCGGGAGGGCTGGCCACGGACGGCGAGCGTCGCATCCTGGACATCGAACCCGACCACCTGCACCAGCGCGTGCCCTTGTTCATCGGGTCGCGCAGCGACGTGCTCAAGGTCATGGAAATCCTCAAGGGCGAATAGCCGGATCATCATGCTCTGCTTGGGAATCGAGACATCCTGCGACGAAACCGCGGTCGCGTTGGTGGAAAACGGCCGTTTGCTGGGGCAGCGGCTGGCCTCGCAGGTGGACGTGCACGCCCTTTTCGGAGGGGTCGTGCCGGAAATCGCCTCGCGGGAGCATCTGCGGGTTCTGCCCGGCCTGTACCGCGCCTTGCTGGAAGAGACCGGTGTCCGCTCCGAGGCTGTTTCCTGCATCGCGGTTTCCCGCGGTCCGGGCCTGCTCGGCGCGCTGCTCATCGGGCTTTCCTTTGCCAAGGGGCTCAGCCTGGCCATCGGCGCGCCCCTCGTGGGCGTCAATCATCTGCATGCGCACCTGCTCGCCGCAGGGCTCGAACGGGACATTCCGTTTCCCGCCCTGGGCCTGCTGGTTTCCGGCGGCCATACGCACACCTACGCGGTGCACGCGGATCACGATTTCCGGCTGCTCGGCCGGACCCTGGACGACGCTGCCGGTGAGGCCTTCGACAAGGCGGCCAAGCGGCTCAATCTGCCTTATCCGGGCGGAAAGCTCATCGACGATCTGGCAAGCGGCGCCGAGCCGGACCACGGCATGTTTCCGCGCGCGTTCATCGACAACGACAGCCTGGACTTCAGCTTCAGCGGCCTGAAGACCGCCGTGGTCAACCACGTGGACGCTCATCCGCATCTGGCCTTGCCGTCGCTGGCCGGGCCGGAGGCCCTCGCGCCGGAGGTGCGCGCCGAGCTGGCCGTGGTCTGCGCGTCCTTCAATTGGAGCGTGGCTGATACGCTGCGGATCAAGACGGAAAGAGCGCTCCGGCGCGTTCCGGAGGCGAAGGCGCTGATCGTGGCGGGCGGCGTGGCCGCCAACTCCATGCTTCGCGCGACAATGGCCGAACTGGCCGGACGCAACGGCCTGGAACTGGTTCTTCCGTCGCCTTCGCTCTGCACGGACAATGCGGCCATGGTCGCCTGTGCGGGAGAGCGTCTCGCGCGCGCGGGATTTTATCACGGACTTGATCTGGAGGCGGTCCCGCGCGGGCGCAAGGTGCCTCTGGACTGGGTCGGACTGGGAGCCTGAATGGCCCGGGAAGCAGGAGCGGACGCCGATGCTTCTTGACACTTTCCTGGGGCGGCACTAGTTTACAATGATTGACGAGAGTGACCGAACGGCGCGGGGTTCCCGGCCGGGCGGAGCAGGAAGATAATGGATTCCTTCCGAAAACAAAGGAGATCGATATGGCGTTCCAGGTGACGGACGGCAATTTTGAAAAGGAAGTGCTGCAAAGCGACATTCCCGTGCTTGTGGACTTCTGGGCGCCCTGGTGCGGCCCCTGCCGGGCCATGGGTCCGGTCATCGACGAGCTGGCCACCGAGTACGAAGGTCAGGTCAAGATCTGCAAGATGAACGTGGACGAGAACTCCGCTTCTCCCAGCAAGTACGGCATCCGCGCCATTCCGACTCTGATTCTCTTCAAGGGCGGCGAAGTGGTCGACCAGACCACCGGTGCGGTTTCCAAGAGCAGCATCAAGGAAATGATCAGCAAAAAGGCCCTGTAAGCCAATGAAATCCTACGACGCTGTCGTTATTGGGGGCGGCCCGGCCGGAATGACGGCCGCCCTTTACCTTTTGCGCTCCGGCGTGCGCACCCTCATGGTGGAGAAGCTCTCACCCGGCGGGCAGGTGCTGCTCACCGAGGAGATAGAGAATTATCCCGGCTTTCCGGAGGGCCTCAAGGGCTACGAGCTGGCGGACGCCTTTGCGGCCCAGCTTGACAAATACAAGCCGGAAAAGATCCTGGACGAGGTCCGGGAGATGCGGGTGGACCCGGAAGGGAAAAAGGGACACGAGCTGCTCGTGGGCGAGGAATGGATTCACGCGAAGTGCATCATTCTATCCACGGGAGCGCGGTACCGTCCGCTCGGCGCGCCGGGCGAGCAGCGTCTCATCGGTCGCGGCGTGTCCTATTGCGCGCTTTGCGACGGGAATTTCTATCGCGGCAAAACCGTGGCGGTGGTGGGAGGGGGTAACTCCGCCCTGGAGGAGTCCCTTTATCTGGCCAAGCTGGTCAAGAAAATCTATCTCATCCACCGGCGGGACGATTTTCGCGGCTTGAAGTGCTACCAGGACAAATGCTTCACCCACCCGGCGATTGAAGTGATCCGCAGCTCCGTGGTCACCGAGATTCTCGGCGAGAACGAAGTCACCGGAGTGGCGGTGGAGAACCGCAATTCCGGAGAAAAGTCCGTGATCGAAGTGGACGGCGTGTTCGTCTTTGTCGGGTTCGCGCCGAATGTCGGCTTCGTTCCCAAGGAAGTGGACATGGACGCCAACGGCGTGCTCACGGATACCGAGATGCGCACCAACGTTCCCGGCATTTTCGCCGCCGGCGACATCCGTTCCAAGCACTGCCGTCAAGTGGCCACCGCCGTGGGCGACGGCGCCACCGCCGCAAACACCGCCTTCGCCTATCTGGAACAGCTCGATGCCTAAAACCTTTCTGCGCATTCTCCCGATCGTCCTGCTGGCGGCGACGCTTTCCGGCTGCGGCCTGATCGACTACTACTTCCTGCCCAGGCCGGAAGACACGGCTCAGGAGCTTTACGAGGCCGGAGCCGACGCCATGAGCCAGGGGGAGTATTCGGACGCTGCGGAATATTTCATGAAGCTGAAGGACAACTATCCCTTCAGCCCCTTCACCCCCAAGGCCGAAGTGGGCCTGGGCGACGCCTACTTCCTGGACGACAAGTTCATGCTCGCCGCGGACGCCTACAAGGAATTCGAGGCGCTGCATCCCGTGCACGACGATATTCCCTACGTGCTGTTTCAGGTGGGCATGTCCAACTTCAAGCAGTTCGAGTCCATCGACCGCCGTCAGGACAACATCAAGGAAGGGATCGAGTATTTCCAGCGGGTCATCGACGCCTTTCCGGAATCGGACTACGCGGCCCAGGCCAAGGAATACATCCACAAGAGCCGCCGCATCCTCGCCGAACACGAGGTCTTCATCGCGGATTTCTACTGGCGCACCAAAAAGTACGGCCCGGCCTGGAGCCGGTACAAGTACATCGTGGAGAATTTCCCGGACCTCCCGGATATCCAGGAATATGCCCGAAAGCGTGCCGAATACTCCTACTATGAGCATCAGAAGACGCTCTCCGAGGAGGAACGGATGCGATTGCAGGATAGCTGGTACAAGTTCGTCCGGGATTGGTTGTAACGAGTACAGGCGGCCCCAGGGCCGCTTTTTCGCAGGAAAGCCCCAATGACGATTCCCACCTGGGCGCTTGACGCCTGCCTTGACGACGAAACCTTTGCCGCGGCCTACGAAGCCGTGTCCGCTGAACGGCGGGCCCTGCTCAAGACCGCCATCGCACGGCAATACGCCTGGCGCGCTCCCGCGCCCTGTTCCGAAACACGCTGCGCCCGCGTCTGGACCCAGGGCTTCGAGTCCCTGGAGCTGGCCGCTCCCGCCGACGTCTGCCTCCTGCTTTTCGACGCCTCCTGCGCGTCCCCGGCGCGTATTCTCGCGGCGCTCCTGCCTGCGTTGAATGCCGGAATCGGAACGGTTCTCGCCGTGCATGCGCGCGGGCCGCAGGACGCTCCCTCGTCCGAGGCGGTGCTCGCCGCCTTTGAACTGGCCGGACAGGAGGCCGTCCTGGAACTGCCGCGCGGCAAGGTCCGGGAATTGATCGAGGCATCGACGGAAAACGGCGAATCCTGCATCGTCCTGGCCTTCGGCGGCACGAGCGGACTGGTTCCCGACGGATTCGCCGATGGTTTTTCGCGTCGCCTCTGGACCGCTCCCGCGCAGGCGGGCATCGCCGTCTTCCTGGAGGGGGAGGGCGCGGACGCGGACCTCGAGGCCCTTGCCTTCGCGCACCCCGACGGACGTTTTCAAGTGGCCGGAGCCGATTCGCCGTTGCCGGACGACCGGTTCGCGCATCTTGGTCCGGAATTCGACCATATCGTCCGGGCCGGAGGGCAGGCCTGCTTCGCTTCAGGCTCCAGCGCCGAGGATGCCCTTGCGGCTTTTCCGCTTGTTTTCGGCCCCGGACATGAAGCCTGCTGGCTGTTTCCCGATCTTCATTCCGAGTTTTTCCAGGTCCGAAGAACCGCCTGGCGTTCCGAAGAGCAATGCGAAACGGAGGAAGAATGAGCAAGCCGACCGGCAAGGCCGCAAAATATCTGGATAAGCTGCGCAATATCGGCGTCATCGCGCACATCGACGCGGGCAAGACCACGCTTACGGAGCGGATGCTCTATTATTCCGGAAAGATCCACCGCATGGGAGAGGTCCACGAAGGCACGGCCACCATGGACTACATGCCCGAGGAGCAGGAACGGGGCATCACCATCACCTCGGCCATGACCTCGACGCCCTGGCGGGATTGCCTGATCAACATCATCGACACGCCGGGCCATGTGGACTTCACCATCGAGGTGGAGCGCAGCCTGCGCGTTTTGGACGGCGCGGTGGGCGTGTTCTGCGGCGTCAGCGGAGTCGAGCCCCAGTCCGAGACGGTCTGGCGGCAGTCCGAGCACTACCACGTCCCAAAGCTCGCCTTCGTGAACAAGCTGGACCGGCTCGGCGCGGACTACGCGGCGGTTCTCGATTCCATGGTCAAGCGTTTGCGGGTCAAGCCGCTGCCGTTGCAGTGTCCGGACGGCGAGGGCCAGGAACTTGAGGGCGTCTTCGATCTCGTGAGTATGGAACGCCTGGAATTCGACGTGGACAACAAGATTTTGGAATACAGGCGCGTGCCCATGGACGACTCGGAGCGCGAGCGCGTCGCTCCCTGGCGGGAGCGGATGCTGGAAACGCTGGCCGAAGAGGACGACGAATTTTGCGACTGCTACCTCGGCGGCGGCGACTGCACGCCGGAGGTGCTGCATCCGGCCATTCGCCGCGCCACCCTGGCGGGCCGGCTCGTGCCCGTGCTTTGCGGTTCCGCGCTGAAGAACATCGGCGTGCAGCCGGTCATGGACGCCATCTGCCTGTATCTGCCCAGTCCGGCGGAAGTGCCCCAGGCCAGCGGCGTCAAGCCCGGCGTGGAGGAGCGGATTTCCTTCCCCGCGCATCCTGCCGAACCTCTTTCCGCTCTGGTCTTCAAGGTCAGCATGGACTCGGGCCGCAAGCTCGCCTTGATGCGCGTCTATTCCGGCCGGATCAAGGCCGGGGATACGGTCTACAACGTCACCCAGGACCAGGACGAGCGCGTGGCGCGTCTGTTCCGGCTGCATGCCGGGCGCAAGGAAAAGATCGACGAGGCCGTTGCCGGGGAGATCGTTGCCGCGGCGGGCATGAAGTATGCCCGAACGGGCGACACCCTGGCCTGCCGCGAGGCTCCGCTCCTGCTGGAGCAGATCGCCGGATACAAGCCGGTCATCTCCCTGGCCATCGAGCCGCGCAACTCCGAGGAGGGCGACAAGCTCGACGAGGTGCTGGAAAAATTCCTGCTTGAGGATCCGACCCTGGAAGTGGTTCGGGACGAAGACACCGGGCAGGTCGTGCTGTCCGGCATGGGCGAACTGCACCTGGAGGTGATCCTGGAGCGGCTGCGACGCGAATACGGTCTCAGCCCGCGCACGGGCAACCCGCAGGTCGTCTATCAGGAAACCGTGAACGCCACGGCCGAGGCCGAGGGCGTCTTCCATCGCGAACTGGGCGAGGACATGCATTTCGGGGGCGTGCGCCTGAGCGTGGAGCCCCGCGAGCGCGACAAGGGGCGCGACGTGGTTTTCGAGGTGGACGCGGCGCTCTGGCCCGCCGCCTGGATGGACGCCGTTGCGGACGGGGTGAACGACGGTCTGCAAAGCGGCGTCATCAAGGGCTATCCGGTCCAGGACGTGCGCGTGCGCGTTCTGGAGCTTCAGCGCAAGGACGGGGAGTCCTCGCCCGCGGGGTATCGCATGGCCGCGGCCATGGCCCTGAAAAAGGCCCTGGAAGCCGCCAGTCCGCAACTGCTTGAGCCCATCATGTGGGTCGAGATCAGCGTTCCCGACGACTTCGTGGGCGAGGTCATCGGGCTGCTCGGCTCCAAGGGCGCGAAGATCGAAAACATGCTCGACCGGGGCGGCGTCAAGACAGTGCAGGCTCTAGCCGCGCTCGCTTCCCTGTTCGGTTTCTCAACGCAATTACGCTCGGCCACGCAGGGCAGGGCCGGCTTTGTCATGAAGTTCGCCCGGTTCGATGTCCTGCAATAGCGCCGAACGGGCACCGAATGAACAAAAAGACGACACGTGAGGACCGCCGCCACTGGTGGACGCGGACCAAGCGCATCACCCATTACTGGTACCTGCGGATCATCCGGCAGAACGCCTCGGCGCAGAACATCGCGCTGGGACTGGCCCTGGGCGTGTTCGTGGGGGCCTTGCCGATCATTCCGTTCCAGACGATCACCGTGGTTGTCCTGGCCTTCTTCCTGCGCACGAACAAGCTCTCGGCCTGGCTCGCAACCTGTTATTCCAACGTCTTCACCATGGTGCCCTTCTATTCCTTCCTGTTCGTGATCGGCAAGCTGGTCATGCCTTTCGAGGGGGTGACGTTCGATCCGAAGCACCTTGCCATGAAAGAGCTCATCGCCACGGGCTGGGACGTGTTCCTGGTCATGACTACCGGGGGCGTGGTCTTCGGCGTAGTGGCTGCGCTTTTGACATATTTTGTTTCGTTGCAAGCTGTTAGACGGTACCGTATGCTTCGGCACGAGCGGAGGCGGCGGCGCATCGAAGCGGAGATGCGGCACCCGCACGAGAAATAGGCGAGGCGCATTGCCAAGTTCATGCGAAAAGCATAATAATCTGAATTGTCGGGGCTCGTTTTTTTCGGCGTTTGCCGATAGAGTGGGATGAAATGGAGGTTGCATGAGCGTGAATACGCCGCTGGCTCTCGGAACCGGCAACAGAACTCTGATCTTCGGGACAGTGCTCACGTTGATTTTCGCCGGAGCCGTGCTTTTGTCCCAGGCCTTCGGCCTTGACGTCAACTTCGTTCTCGGCGTCAGCGTCGTCATCGCCTTCATCCTGACCATACTGGCCTCGCGGCTCGTGTCCATCTCTGTCCGGGGCGCACGCGGCGTCGCAGAGGAATTCGCCGCCACGGGCGATCCCCGGCTGCTGCTGGAATCGGTTTCCGCCGGGGAGCTTAGCCCCCTGCTGCAACAGCTCGGAAGGGCGGTCGCCGAACAGCACGAAGCCTCCGTTTTTTTTCAGAATGCGCTCAAGTCGCTGCGCAACCCGGTCCTGGTGACGAACCGCGAAGGCAATATTCTCGCGGCCACCAACGCCGTCATGGAGCTGGTCAAGAAGCCCGTGTCGCAGGTTATCGGCTTTACGCCGGGGCAGGTCTTCCAGAACAAAAAAGGCACCTCCGTTGCGGGGCGGGCGCTGCGCTCGCGCCAGGCCGTGGACGAGCAAAGCGTGGTCAGGATGTGGGACGGCCGCGAAGTGACCATGCGCCAATACGCCAACATCATCGTTGACGACAAGGGCGAAGTGCTCGGCGTGGTCTGTTCCTATATCGACCTGCATTCCCTGATCGAGAAGCAGAAGGAGCTGGAAAAGCAGAAAGAGGACATGCTCGGCATCGGGCAGGAAGTCAGCCTGCTGGCCCAGCGCGTGGCCTCGGCTTCCGAGGAGCTTTCCGCCTCCGCCGACGAGCAGGCCAGGGGAGCCCAGCGCCAGAAGGAGCAGACCGACACCGTGGCCGCCGCCATGGAGGAAATGACCGCAACGGTTCTGGAGGTCGCCCGCAACGCCTCGGCCACTTCTTCCGCTGCCGACGGCGCCAACGAGTCCGCCCAGGAGGGCGTGCAGATGGTCCGCAAGGCCGTGGACGCCATCCACGGCGTGTCCCAATCCGCGGACAAGCTTTCCGGCATGATCCACCAGCTCGACAGCCAGGCCGGTGAAATCGGACGGATCATCAGCGTCATCAACGACATCGCCGACCAGACCAACCTGCTGGCCCTGAACGCCGCCATTGAGGCCGCCCGCGCGGGCGACGCCGGGCGCGGCTTCGCCGTGGTCGCGGACGAGGTCCGCAAGCTGGCCGAAAAGACCATGACCGCCACCAAGGAAGTGGAGCAGGCCATCAAGACCATCCAGGAACGTTCGCGTCTGGCCATGCGGTCCATGGAAGAGACGGGCGAACAGGTCGGCGAGAGCACGGAAATGGCCAATCAGGCCGGACGCGCTCTTGAGATGATCATGGCGGGCATCAAGGACATGGTCCAGCGGGCGGCCCAGATCGCCACCGCCGCCGAGGAGCAGTCTTCCGCCGCCGAAGAGATCAATCACAGCATCGAGAGCATCGCCCAGGTCGCCACCGAAGCGGACGAAGGGGCAGGGCAGACCGCTTCCGCCACGCGCGACCTTGCCCAGCTCTCGCAGGAGCTTCTGGGCGTTTCCCTGAACTTCACCCAAGACGCGGGGCAGCAGCTGCGCCTTCGGTCGTCCGACCATGAAATGCGGGGCGTGCTTCCGAAGCTGATCCAGGACTTCGCCCGCAAGAAGGGGGACCGCGTCTACCGCATCCTCCAGGAAGAGTTGGGCAACCCGACATTCCTGCCCACCCAGGGCTACCCCGACAAGGTCTTCACGCAGATGTGCGAGACCATAGCCAAGGAAACCAACAAGAGCGTCCGCGAGGTCTTCCTTGAGGTGGGCCGCTTCACCATGGGCAAATTCCATGAGATGTATCCGCGTTACTTCAAGAAAGACGAAAAGCTCAAAGCGTTCTATCTGCGCATGAACGACGTGCATGCGCAATTGACCAAGGCCCAGCCGGGCATCGAGCCGCCGAATTTCACCTTCGAGGACAAGGGGGATCGGCTGTTCATGAATTACCGCTCCAAGCGCGGCCTGTTCGATTATTTCGAGGGCATTCTGCTGGGGGCCGCCGAGTTCAAGAACGAAAAGGTCAGGATCAAGGTGACGCCTTTGGATGACGAAACGGCCAGGGCGGAGATACAATTCCTGTAACATCCGCCATGGGCGGCGAATAACCCGAAAGCGCGCCAGGCGCGCCGGAGCGAGGGGCTTTTGTCCGACGACATCAACAGGCAGATATTCCGGGAAGAGGCTTACGAGCTGCTCGTCGAACTGGAAACGACCCTGCTCGAACTCGAAGGCCGCCCCGACGATATGGATATCGTCAACCGGGTTTTCCGAGCCTTGCACACCATCAAGGGTTCGGGCTCCATGTTCGGCTTCGACGACATCGCGGAGTTCACCCATGAGGTGGAGTCCATGTTCGACATGGTCCGCAATGGCCAGCTTCAGGTGACCCGCCCTCTGCTCAACCAGGTTTTTGCCGTTCGGGACCATATCCAGCGCATGCTGGACGAGGGCGGCGGTGATGAAGTCGATTCTGCCGAAGCCAAAGATATCCTTGAGAAATTGCGCTGCATCTCTTCCGGCGAGGCTGAGCCGGAAGCGTGCGTGACCGCTGTCGTCGCCGAGGAACCCGTCGCCGAGGAACCCGTCGCCGATGCCCCTGCTGACGCCGATGTCCCTGTGGACGCCGATGCAGCCGGGGTGGACGGCGCGCAGGACGCCGCAGCCGAGCTTGAAGCAGCTTCCGATTCTTCCGCCGGCGAGAAGTCCGAAGAACCTGCCGCCGGCACGGAGCAGCCGCTTCGGCGCATGCTCGTGCGCATCTCCCCCCTTTCCCCGGATACCGGGGAGGATTTTCACATCGAACCGCTTCTGGAAGAGCTCGCCAAACTCGGACATTGCGAGGTGCGGGCCGACGACGCAGCCGTGCCGCCGCTGGAGAGCTACGTTCCCGGCCATATCTACGTTTCCTGGGAAGTGCTCCTGGAAACCGCGCATGACGAAGAAGCCGTCAAGGACGTGTTTTTCTTTTCCGATGCGCCGCTTGAAATCGAGGTGGTCGAGGCTTCCGAACCGCTGAACGCGGCCCCGGAGGACGAAGGCTGGGAACTGCTGGATTCCACCCCCTCGAAAGCGTCGTTGCCGGATGGCCCGGCCGCGTCTGTTTCCGAGGTCCAGGAGCCGACAGCAGCCCCCAAGTCCGCAGCCGAGCCGAAGCCCAAGCCCGCTCCCGCAGCCGAGCCGAAGCCAGCGCCTGTCGCCAAGCCCGCGCCCAAGCCCGCTCCCGCAGCCGAGCCGCAGCCGAAACCAGCGGTCCAAGCGGACGCCGCCCGCCAGCAGGACGCTGTCACGAGCATCCGCGTGGCTGCGGAAAAACTCGATTCCCTCGTCGATCTCGTGGGGGAACTGGTCATCGTCCAGGCGCAGATCACCCAGCTGGCCCAGGAGCGCGATGATTCCGGATTCAAGAGGCTGGCCGAGGATCTGGAACGGCTTTCGGACGAACTGCGCGACACGGCTCTCGGCGTCCGCATGTTGCCCATCGGCACTTCCTTCAGCAAGTTCCGCCGACTGGTGCGCGACTTGTCCGGCGAGCTGGGCAAGGAGATCGAGCTGGCCACCACGGGTGCCGACACCGAGCTGGACAAGACCGTCATCGAACGTCTTGCCGATCCGCTGGTGCATCTGCTGCGCAACAGCATCGATCACGGCGTGGAGCTTCCGGACGAACGCGAGGCCGCGGGCAAGCCCCGCAGGGCGACGATCCGCCTTTCCGCGGAGCATTCCGGGGGCGAGGTGCTCATCCGCATCCTGGACGACGGCAAGGGCATCGACCCGGACGTGATCCGCGCCAAGGCGTTGGAGCGCGGCCTGATCAGCCCGGAATCGGACCTTTCCCGCGCGGACATCCTGAACCTCATCTTCGAGCCGGGTTTTTCCACGGCCAAGCAGGTCACGAGCGTTTCCGGGCGCGGCGTGGGCATGGACGTGGTCAAGCGGGCCATCGATTCCCTGCGCGGGCGGATCGAGATCGCCAGCACCAAGGGCGAGGGCACGGAAATCACCATCCGGCTGCCGCTGACCCTGGCCATCATCGACGGGTTGCAGGTTCGCGTGGGCGAGGAATTCTACGTGGTCCCGCTGGCCGTGGTGGAGGAGTGCGTCGAGCTGCGCGCCGAGGACGAGGCCGGAAGCGACCGCAGGATCCTCTACCTGCGCGGCGAGATCGTTCCCTACATCCAGCTCCGGGAGTGGTTCGAGATCAATGCTCCCCGGCCCGAAATCGAGCAGGTGGTCATCGTCGGGCTGGAAGGCCGCCGCGTGGGCATCGTGGTGGACAAGGTCATCGGCGAGCACCAGACGGTCATCAAGAGCCTTGGCAAGATCTACAAGGACGTGGACGGCATCTCCGGCGCGACCATCAAGGGGGACGGCAGCATCGCCCTGATTCTCGATGTCCCGGGCCTGATGAAGCGGGTCGTTGCCGAGTCCGCGTAGGAGGGGCCCATGAGCGGGGGCACTCCTCCATCCAAGAATCGCGGTTCGTCGCTCTCGGACAAGGATTTTCTGCTCCTGTCCGATTTCATCACCGCCCAGCTCGGCATCAAGATGCCGCCCAGCAAAAAGCCCATGCTTGAAGCGCGGCTGCACAAGCGGCTGCGCCTGCTCGGCATCGAAAGCTACGCGGGCTACCGGGATTACCTTTTCAGCGAGCAGGGCCAGAAGGACGAATTGCCGCACCTCTATGACGCGGTAACCACGAATACCACGCATTTTTTCCGTGAATCAAACCACTTCGACGCGCTGACCCGCAGCATCCTGCCGGGGCTGCACTCCCGGCTGCGCGGCGGCAGGGCCTTGCGCGTCTGGAGCGCGGGGTGCTCCACCGGGGAGGAGCCGTACACCCTGTGCATGGTGCTCAGCGAATTCGCCGAGCGGTGCCAGGGCTTTCGGTTCGAGGTGCTGGCCACGGACATTTCCCAGCGCGTTCTCGATACGGCGCGGCGGGCCGTCTACGTCATGGACAAGATGGACGACATCCCCGCCCCCTTGAGGAAGAAGTATCTGCTGCGGAGCAAGGATCCGAAAAAACGCCTGATGCGCATCGCCCCGGAGCTTCGGTCCCTGGTTCGTTTCGAGCGGATGAACTTCATGGAGCCGTTTCATCTGGAGAAGCCGCGCGACGTCGTTTTTTGCCGCAACGTGGTCATTTATTTCGACCGGCCCACGCAGGAACGGCTGTTTCGGCGCATCGCGGCCCAGATCGCGGACGGGGGCTACCTGTTCACGGGCCATTCCGAAAGCCTGACGGGCATGGACGTGCCCCTGGTGCCCGTGGCCCCGACCATCTACCGCAAGGTCTGACCGGGCCTGTTCATTGCTGCTGCCGCGAGTGGCGGTAGAAGATCACCTCCACGGGTTCGCGGGTCACAAGTCCTTCGGTGATCATCTTGTCGAGCAGAGGCAGGAAGGCACCGATCTTTTCGGGCACGTCCACGATTTCCACCACCAGGGAGAGGTCTTCGGAGAGGCGCAGGATCTTGTTGGAGTGCACGCGGCTGTTGGCCCCGTAGCCCATGACGGCGCGCAGCACCGTGGCTCCGGCAAGGCCCGCCTTGCGCGCTTCCTGGACAATGGCTTCGTAGAGCGGCCTGCCGTCGCTCCTGTCGCCTTCGCCTATGAAGATTCGCAGCCTTTCCGCCTGCTTGGGAAGATTCATCGGTGCACCATCCGGTTTGCGGGTTGCGGAGTCGTGTTGTAGGCTCAGATCAGCCGACCGAGGGCCATGCCCGCCAGCACGAGGGTCAAGCCGAGCAGGCTCTGCCCGACGACGTTGGCCGCGAGCAGCAGATGCTGGCCGCTGCGAAGCAATGCGGCGGATTCGAACATGTAGGTCGAGAAGGTCGTGAACGCGCCCATGAAGCCCGTCAGAAGCAGGAGGCGCAGTTCCGGACTGAACCCGATGCGGTTTTCGAAAAGGCCCCAGAGCAGTCCGAAGAGCAGGCTTCCGGCCATGTTCACGGCAAAGGTGCCCGCGGGAAAGGACGCGCTGAAAAGCCGCTGGGCCACGCCGGAAAGCCAGTAGCGCGAGAGGGTTCCGGCTGCGCCGCCCAGGGCGAGGACGAGGATTTTGGTCACGGCATGCTCCATTTTGTGGTCGCTGCCGGAGAGTAGCAATTGTCGGGGCGGGAGGAAAGTGCCCATGAGCGTGGAGGCGGAACTCAAGTACCTGGACGTGGACCATGCCGCCCTGCGCGCGCGGCTTTCGGCGCTCGGAGCGATCTGCAAGGGGCGATATTTCGAGGAGAACCTCGTCTTTGACGACGAGGGGCGGAGCCTGCGCGAGCGAGGCCTTCTGCTGCGCCTGCGCCGGACTCCGACCGGAGCCGTGCTCACGGTCAAGGCTCCGTGCGAGGACTCTTCCGCCGTGAAGCTGCGGCGGGAATACGAAACCGGGATCGAGGACATGCGGGCCATGCGCCTGGGCCTGGAGGCGCTGGGCTACAGGGCCATGTTCGCCTATGAGAAGGTCCGGGAGAAGTGGATCGCCGAGGACGCCAAGGTCTGCCTCGATCATTTGCCCTTCGGGGATTTCGTTGAGATCGAAGGGCCGGAGGAGTTCATTCCCGTGCTCGCAGGGCGTCTGGAACTGCACGACGCCCTGACAACGCGCGACACCTACCACGCCCTGAATCGCGCCTGGCGGGAGCGGCAAGGGCTGGACCACGAGGATTGTTTTGTTTTTTCCGAGGAAGAGCGCGCCCGGCTGGAACGGGAAATTTCAGGGTGTCGGTACTCGACATCCCCATGAATCGAGCTTATTCTCACAGGTAAGCGCAGAAAAGGATCGAGGGAGCTTTGACAATGGGAAAGCCGTTTGCGGACCATGATTCCCAGACAGGCCTGTATGATGAACATGAGGTCAGGGAGCCCAGAAAATTCAAGGTTGTGCTCCTCAACGACGACTACACGACCATGGACTTCGTGGTCGAGATACTCATGCATGTATTCAAGAAGACGGAAACCGAGGCGACGCTGATTATGCTCGCCGTACACAACGAAGGCAAGGGCGTCTGCGGGGTGTACCCGGCCGAGGTGGCCGAGACCAAGGTGGACACCGTCCATCGGCTGGCCAGGAGCGCCGGTTTCCCTCTGAAATGCAGCATGGAGGGGGAATAGAAAGCCATGTTGAGCAAGGGACTTGAGAACGCGCTCACTTCCGCGGTGAACGAGGTGAAGCGGCGCAACCACGAGTACCTCACTCTGGAGCATCTGCTCTATGCGCTTGCCCAGGAGCGGCACGGAGAAGCCATCCTGACCCATTGCGGGGCGGATGTGGCCAAGCTTCGCGAGCAGCTCGAACAATTTTTCGCTGAAAACCTCGAGGCTCTTCCCGCGAACACCGAAACAGAGGTCATCCAGACCCTCGGCGTCCGCAGGGTGCTGCAACGCGCCGTCTGGCAGAAGCGGGCCTCAGGCAAGGACGTGGTCGAGGTCGGGGACGTGCTCGCGGCCATGTTCGACGAAGAGGATTCCTACGCGGTCTACTTCATGCGCACCCAGGACGTTTCCCGCCTGGACGTGCTTGAATACATCTCGCACGGCCTGGAGAAGGAGGATCCGTTCACTTCCGCGAGCGAGCCTCTGGGCGGCGGGCCTGCGGCCCGTCCTGTGGGTCCGGGCGTCTCGCCCGGCGGCATGCCCGGCAAGCCCGAGGAAAAGCAGACGGCGCTGGACGAGTTCACGGTGAATCTGACCATGCGCGCAAAGGAAGGCAAGATCGACCCGCTCATCGGGCGCGAGGCCGAACTGGAGCGCACGGTGCAGGTTCTGGCCCGGCGGCGCAAGAACAACCCGATCTTCGTGGGCGATCCGGGCGTGGGCAAGACCGCCATGGCCGAGGGCCTGGCCCTGCTCATATCCGAGGAAAAGGGCCCCAAGGAATTCCACAAGACCCAGATCTACGCCCTGGACATGGGCGCGCTCATGGCCGGGACCAAGTACCGCGGCGATTTTGAGGGGAGGCTCAAGAGCGTGCTCAACGAGCTTCAGGCCGTGGAGGACGCCATCCTCTTCGTGGACGAGATCCACACCATCGTGGGGGCCGGTTCCGTTTCCGGCGGCAGCCTGGACGCCTCCAACCTGCTCAAGCCGTTTCTCCAGTCCGGGGAGCTGCGCTGCATCGGTTCCACCACCTACGAGGAATACAAGAACCATTTCGAGAAGGACCGCGCGCTCTCGCGCCGGTTCCAGAAGATCGAGATAGCCGAGCCGAGCGTGGACGAGACCGTGGAAATCCTCAAGGGCCTCAAGCCCTACTACGAGCAGCACCACGGCGTGGTCTACACCCTGCCCGCGCTGCGGGCGGCGGCCAAGCTCTCCGCCCGGCACGTCAACGACCGCTTCCTGCCGGACAAGGCCATAGACGTCATCGACGAGGCCGGAGCGCGGTACCGCCTTTCCGGGCGTTCCAGAAAGGACGACCGCATCACCGTGCAGGACATGGAGCGCGTGGTCGCGTCCATGGCCCGCATTCCGGCCGGACGGCTTTCCGGCAACGACCGCAATCGGTTGCAGGATCTGGAAAAGGAACTCAAGGGTGTGGTTTTCGGCCAGGACAAGGCCGTGGAACTGCTGGCCCGCTCCATCAAGCGCGCCCGCGCGGGCATGAAGCAGGCCGGACGCCCCACGGGAGCGTTTCTGCTCACCGGCCCCACGGGCGTGGGCAAGACCGAGCTGGCCCGCCAGTTGGCCGAGGTCATGCATGTGGGCTTCCTGCGCTTCGACATGTCGGAGTACATGGAGAAGCACGCCGTGGCCCGGCTGATCGGCGCGCCTCCGGGATACGTCGGCTTCGACCAGGGCGGACTGCTCACCGAGGGCGTGCGCAAGAACCCGCACTGCGTGGTGCTCTTCGACGAGATTGAAAAGGCCCATCCGGATGTCTTCAACATCCTGCTCCAGGTCATGGACTACGCCACGCTCACGGACAACAACGGGCGCAAGGCCGACTTCCGCCATGTGATCCTGCTGATGACCTCCAACGCCGGAGCCCAGGAGATCGCCAAGGGCGGCATCGGCTTCCAGCGCCGCCAGGACGACGACCGCAAGGAAGGCGCGCTCCGGGCCATCGAGAAGCTCTTCAGCCCGGAATTCCGCAACCGTCTGGACGCGGTGGTGCCGTTTTCCTCCCTGGATCAGCCGATCATGGAGCGCATCGTGGACAAGTTCGTGGCCGAGCTCAATGAGCAGCTGCGCGAACGCCGGGTGCGGCTCGTTCTTCACGAAGAGGCGCGGGCGCGCCTGGCCTGGCTCGGATACGATCCGACCTTCGGCGCGCGGCCCATGGCCCGGATCATCCAGAGCGAAATCAAGGACGCCATCGCCGAGGAACTGCTCTTCGGCGAGCTTCAGAAGGGCGGCAAGGTCGTCGTGCGCCTGCGCGAGGGCGTGGACGTGCAGGGAGCCAAGCCCAAGGGCAACGAGGCCTCCGGCGATTTCGTCTTCGACTTCGTGACCGGGCGGATGCAGTAGGCAGAGCCTAGGCCCCGGCCCGCGGCATGATTTATCGACTTTTCGACGAACCCATTTTCCCCAGCCCCGAAGAGGCCGACCCGGACGGCCTCCTCGCGGTGGGGGGCGACCTTTCGCCGCAACGCCTGCTGAACGCCTATTCCTGCGGCATTTTCCCCTGGTACGCTCCCGGCTCGCCCATTCTCTGGTGGAGCACCGATCCCCGGCTCGTGCTCTTTCCTTCCGAACTGCACGTTTCCTCCAGCCTGCGCCGCATCCTGAATTCCGGAAAGTTCGAGATCACCTTTGACCGCGCCTTTGAAGGCGTGATCAGTTCCTGCGCGTCCATGCCCAGGCCCGGACAGGAGGGCACCTGGATCGTTTCGGAAATGATGGAAGCCTACATCCGGCTGCATGAGCTGGGACTGGCCCACAGCGTGGAAGCCTGGCTCGGCGACCGTCTGGCCGGAGGGCTCTACGGCGTGGCATTGGGCCGGGCCTTTTTCGGCGAGTCCATGTTTTTTTCCGAGCCGGACGCCTCCAAGGTCGCTTTCGTGCATCTGGTCCGCCGTCTGGAGCGGCATCAGTACGATTTGGTGGACTGCCAGCAGACCACGGCGCACCTGCTCCGGTTCGGCGCGAGGGAGATCCGGCGCAAGGAGTTCCTGGAGCGTCTCGCCCTGGCCCTGGAGCACCCCACGGAGCGCGAGCCGTGGCACGAGTCGCCGTAGGTTCGTTTTTGCATGGCCTTGAAAACGTCGCGGACCCTTCCGAGTATTATTCGAAAGGGTCCGTTTATTTTATTATTTGAACGGCGCGTTATTTCACGAACAGGGGGATGGGAGTCTTGAGCAGCCGGGAGGGAACCGCGCTTTGTCTGGTCTGCTTGGCCTGCTTTTCGGAGGATTCAAGCATGAGATAGAGATTTCCGCAGCCCTTGCATTGCCAGTGGCGCTGTTGCTTTTGCAGGCGCATGAGCTTGCCGTCGCGGTCATAGCAGACCTGGCAGTATGGTCCCTCGCGGCGCCCGTCGAGCTCCAGCCAGTATTTGCGTCCGTCGAAGCGCATGTTTCCGGCAAGGTCGAGCGTGTCCGCCACCTCGCAGAGCTGCTGTTTGAGCGCTTGGTTTTCTTCGCAAAGGGCCAGATATTCGTCCTGGAGATCCCGGAGCGTTTCGCGCGCTTCTTCCCATCGCCCCGCCTTGGCGAGGTCGAGGGCCTGCTTGAAGCAGGTCGCATGCAACAGGTTGTCCATGTCTCCTCCTGGGGATGTATGCCATGCGACAGCATTATCGGCCGGAGGTGCGGGTGACTTTAGGATTATGTGAAAAAAAGAGATGCCCGGTTCAAACGGCGCGGACAAAAAGCATCACGCCGAGAGCGAAAAGCGCTCCGAGTATGAGTTTGCGGTAATGACCTTCTCCGAGGCGGCGGTAGGCGGCGATGCCGCCGAGAACCCCCGCGGCCAGGGCGGGCAGGGCCATGGCGAAGAGCCGGAGCACCTCCGGGGTGATCAGCCCCGTGGCCGCGTGCGTGCCGGAAACGAGCAGCCCCGCGGCCAGGAAGTATCCGGAGAGCGACGCCTTGATTTCATCCTTGGGCCAGGGCTGGAGCGAAGCGTAGAGGATGATGGGCGGGCCGTTGGTGCCGATGCTGCCGCCGAGCACCCCGGCCAGGAAGCCTGCGGGGGCGGCCCAGAGCGGGTGGAGCGTGCGGGATTTGGGCGTGGTCAGCAGCGAGTGCAGGGCGAAGAGAACCAGCACGGCGCCCACGAAGATTTCCAGCCACTGCGCCGGCACGGTCTTGAGCGTGTAGACGCCCACGGGAACGCCAGGCAGGGTCGCCGCCAGGAGCAGGCCGAGCCGCCGGGGGCGAAGGTGGCGGCGCAGTTCCAGGGTCAGCCAGAGGTTGATGCAGAAGGCCAGCAGCGCGATCAGGGGGATCACGGTCTTGATCGGCAGGAAGAGGCAGAGCAGGGGCAGGGAGAGCAGCACCGAGCCGAAGCCGCTGAGGCCCTGCACGAATCCCGCCAGGACCGCCACGAGGCAGAGCCAGGCCCAGCTCATGCCGTGGGGCTTTGGGGGAGCTGGTCCGGCGCGTTGAGCTGGAAGAAGCGGAGCAGTTCCTTTTCCAGGGCCGGGCGGGTTGCGGGCGAGGCCAGGGCCGGACGCTCGCGCTCCACCACCTTGAGGGTCAGTTCGTAGAGATTGGAGCTTTGCGCGGCCATTTCGTCCAGTTCGGAGTCCATGATCATGCGCCCTTCGAAGCGGTCCCAGAGCAGGTATTTGAACAGCGTGCGTCTGCCCGCCCCCGGGTTGCGCGCGCGTTTTTCCTTGTAGGCCTTGATCAGTGCCAGGGCGGTGTCGGTGGGCATTATTCCTCCACGGCGTCTTTTGCGTCCGCCGCGTCCACTGCGTCGACGATGGGCGGGTGCTGCGAAAGGTCGTAAAGCCCGTGCAGGGGAATGTCCAGAGAATAGCTGGGAATGCGTTCGAAGCGGATCAGGCCGATGCTCTTGCTTTCGTCCAGGTCGGAGAGGGCGGGCAGACCGCCGGGAACCGGGAATTCCAGCGGGCGGGAACGCAGCGCCTTGAGCCTTGTGGCGTATTGCTCTTTCAGGTAATTGATGATCCGGTCCCGCTCCCGCACCGTAAAGGACTCCAGGATAACCTTCCTGCTCGACTCGGGCGGGCAGGGGGCTTCCGGCAGCAAGGGGCCCACAAGCTTGGACCAGTCGTAGCGCTTCTCCTCTTCGTTCCCGACGGGGCGGAAGAGGTGCACTTCCACGTCGCGGCGGCCCTTGAAGCTTTTGATGATCATGGACACGGCGCAGCAGCGTTCGCACGGCGGCGCGGTTTCCGGGGTCAGGACGGTCACTTCCATTGGCTGCTCCGTTTCGGCTGATTGCTGGAATCGGGAGCCGATGATACGATGTTTCGTCTGCGCGCACAAGGGGATGCGCGGGGCGGAAAGGATGGAAATCATGCCGGAACGTTTCGAACTCGTCAGCGAATACACGCCCACGGGGGACCAGCCCGAAGCCATTCGCGAAATCGTCGCGAATCTCGGTTCGGGAGTGCGCGACCAGGTGCTGCTGGGGGTGACCGGATCCGGCAAGACCTTCACCGTGGCCAACGTCATCGCGGAAATCAATCGTCCGGCCCTGGTGCTGGCCCCGAACAAGACCCTGGCCGCGCAGCTCTACGGAGAGTTCAAGGCGCTTTTCCCGAACAATGCCGTCGAATATTTCGTCAGTTATTACGATTACTACCAGCCGGAAGCCTACCTCCCGCACTCGGACACCTACATCGAGAAGGATTCGTCCATCAACGACGACATCGACAAGCTGCGCCACGCCGCGACCCACGCGCTGCTCACGCGGCGCGACGTGCTCATCGTGGCCTCGGTGTCCTGCATCTACGGACTCGGTTCGCCCGAATACTACGCCAAGATGATCATTCCCGTGGAGCAGGGCCAGGCCATGAGCATGGAGTCGCTCCTGGCGCGGCTGGTGGAGGTGCATTACGAGCGCAACGACTACGATTTCCACCGGGGCACCTTCCGGGTGCGCGGCGACGTGGTCGAGATCATTCCCGCCTACAGCCGCGAACAGGCCATCCGCCTGGAATTCTTCGGGGACGAGATCGACTCCATCCTGGAGACCGATCCGCTCACCGGAGAGGTCAAGGCCCGGATGCGCAAGACCGTGATCTATCCCGGTTCGCACTATGTTTCGGACCAGGACAACCTGGAGCGCGCCCGCGAGGCCATCCGCAGCGAGTTGCAGCAGCGTCTGGCCTGGTTCCGCGAGAACAACCGGCTCGTGGAGGCCCAGCGCCTGGAGCAGCGGACCATGTTCGACCTGGAGCAGATCGAGGAGCTGGGCTACTGCAACGGCATCGAGAACTATTCGCTGCATCTGGACGGGCGCAGGACCGGCCAGCCCCCGGCCACGCTCATCGATTATTTCCCCGATGATTTCGTGCTCTTCGTGGACGAGTCGCACATCGCCGTGCCCCAGGTCGGGGCCATGTTCAACGGCGACCGTTCGCGCAAGTCCACGTTGGTGGATTTCGGCTTTCGCCTTCCCTCGGCCCTGGACAACAGGCCGCTCAATTTCGAGGAATTCCTTGATCGCATCGGGCAGGCCGTGTACGTCTCGGCCACGCCCGGCCCCTGGGAACTGGACCGCGCGCAGGGGCTCGTGGTCGAGCAGATCATCCGGCCCACGGGCCTTGTGGATCCGGAGCTGGAAGTGCGCCCCACGGCGGGCCAGCTCGACGATCTTCTCGGCGAGTGCAAGGCCCGCGTCAAGCGCGGGGAGCGGGTGCTGGTGACCACCCTGACCAAGCGCATGGCCGAGGATCTGACCGAATATTTCCAGCAGATGGGCGTGAACACGCGCTACCTGCATTCGGACATCGACACCATCGAGCGCATGGCCATCCTGCGGGCGCTGCGTGCCGGGGAATTCGACGTGCTGGTGGGCATCAACCTGCTGCGCGAGGGGCTGGACCTGCCGGAAGTCTCCCTGGTGGCCATTCTGGACGCGGACAAGGAAGGCTTTCTGCGCTCGGCGGGCGCGCTCATCCAGACCTTCGGCCGGGCCGCGCGCAACCTGGAAGGCCGCGTGGTCATGTATGCGGACAAGGTTACGGCGGCCATGCGCAAGGCCATGGACGAAACCGGGAGACGCCGCGAGCGCCAGCTCGAATACAACGTCGAAAACGGCATCACGCCGCAGAGCATCCGCAAGGCCCTTGGCGAGGGCTTTCAGGTGGCGAGCAAGCTGGCCGAGGCGGAAAAGGTCGAGTTCGCCAGGGCTGCCGAGGAACTGGGCGTGTACGGCGATGATCCTCGCCAACTGGAAAAGATCGTGCGCAAGCTGGAGCGCGAGATGCGCGAAGCGGCCAAGGAGCTGGAATTCGAGCGCGCCGCCGGGCTTCGCGACCGCATCGGCCCCTTGCGCGAGCGCATTCTGCAACTGGGGGGATCATGACGCTGCAAGCCATGAACAAGCGCATCTTCGAAATGAAGCAGCGCATGGGCACGTTCTGGAACCTGATCGTGGGCAGCGCCCTGCTGCTGCTGATATTCGCCTTCGGCATCGTCGGCTTCATGTGGATCGAGGGCTGGGATCTCGCCAGCAGCTTCTACATGGTGGTCATCACCCTTTCCACGGTGGGCTACGGCGAGGTGCACCCGCTCTCGCAGACCGGGCGCATGTTCGCGGCCACGCTGATCATGAGCGGCGTGGGCGGATTCATGTACATCGTGGCCTCTTTTTCCCAGGTGTTGCTGGAGGGCCGCTTGCAGGTTCTCTGGGGGAGACGCAGAATGCAGAAAGCCATCGGCAAATTGGAAAACCACTTCATCGTCTGCGGCTACGGCCGTATCGGCAGCGTGGTCGTGCACGAGATCCGCAACGAGGGCTTCGTGCCCGTGGTCATCGAGCAGAGCCAGGATCTGATCCAGAAGATGGAGCTGGACGGCGTGCTCTGCATCGAGGGCGACGCCACGGACGACGAGCTGCTGCTCTCCGTGGGGCTGCGCAAGGCCAAGGCGCTGATCTCGGCGCTCTCGTCCGAAGCGGCCAACGTCTACGTCACGCTCACGGCCCGGCAGCTCTGTCCGAGCCTGACCATCATCGCCCGCGCCAGCCAGCAGTCGCACATTTCCCGCCTGAAGCTGGCCGGGGCGGACCGCGTGGTCATGCCCCACCTCATCGGCGGCGTGCGCATGGCCCAGAACGTGCTCCGGCCCACCGTGACCAACTTTCTGGAAATCGCCATGCAGGGCAAGATCGACCTCCAGATGGAGGAGCTGCTCGTGCCCAAGGATTCGGACCTGCACGGCAAGAATCTCATCGAGTCGCAGATTCGCGCCCATTACAACCTGATCATCATCGCCATCAAGAAACGCAACGGGGAAATGATCTTCAACCCCGGTCCCAAGGAAGTCATTCAGATGGAAGACACGCTGCTCATGGTCGGCCGCCGCACCGACCTGCAACGGATGCACCACGACCTCTACGGCAAGGGGGGGCATTCGTGAGTCCGGAGGGCGCGCCGTCGTCCGTTGCCGCGCGCGTGCGCGAGCTGCGGCGGCTTCTCGATTACCACAACCATCGCTACTATGTGCTCGACGATCCTGAAATCGAGGATGCGGAGTATGACGAGCTTTTCCGGGAACTCCAGGCGCTGGAGGAGGCCCATCCGGATCTTGCCGATCCCGATTCGCCCACGCGCCGCGTGGGCGGGGCTCCGGCCGAAGGCTTCGAGACCGTTCGGCACTCCCTGCCCCTGCTGAGCCTGGACAACGGCATGGTCCTGCCGGACGAGAGCGCGTCCGAGGGGCTGGACTTTTCCAGTTGGCGCGAATTCGCCCTGGACAAACTGCGCAATTCCTTTGTCGAGACCGTCCAGGCCGAGGCCCGCGCCGCGCTGGAGCGCGCTCTGGGGCGTGCGCTGGAGCAGGCCGAGCGGGTCAAGTACAATCCGGAAATCCGGCGGAGCGTCAAGGAGCGCCTGCTGCGTCCCCATGGGGCGGACCGAAAGGGCTTCGAGAAAGACCTCGACTCCCTGCGCGCCCGGCTGGCCGGGGGGCGCAACTTGCTCGACCTCAGCGGCAATCCTCCGGATCTCTCCGGCCTGCCCGCAGCCGTTTTCGACGATCCGGATACGGCCTTGGGGCGGTTTTGGGTCGATCCGAAGATGGACGGCCTGGCCGTGGAGGTGATCTACGAGCGCGGGCGGTTCGTCCGGGCCGTCACGCGCGGAGACGGCGAAATCGGCGAGGACGTGACGCGGAACATGCGCACCGTGCGCAACATCCCCTTGCGCCTGCACGGCGACAACCCGCCGGAGCTGCTGGAAGTGCGCGGCGAGGTGGTCATGTCCAAGGCCGAGTTCCATGCGCTCAACGAGCGGCAGGCCGAGCGGGGCGACAAGGTTTTCGCCAACCCGCGCAATGCCGCGGCCGGTTCCGTGCGCCAGCTCGATCCGGGCGTGGCCGCTGCGCGCCCCTTGCGCTTTCTGGCCTACGGCATCGGCCTTGCCCAGGGAGAAGGCACGGACTGGACCACGCAGGAGTCGCTCATGCGCGGGCTGGCCCGGCTGGGCTTCGCCATCCCCCCGGAAGTGCGGCTCTGCGATTCGCCCGGCGAGGTGGAGCGGTATTTCGCCGAATTGCAGCGCCGACGCGACGAGCTGCCTTTCGAGATCGACGGGGTCGTGGCCAAGCTGGACGACCGCCGTCTGCAATCGTTTCTCGGATTCACGGCCCGCGCCCCCCGCTGGGCCTTGGCCCTGAAGTTTCCGGCCATGCAGGCCGCCACCGTGCTGCGCGACGTGATCTTCCAGGTCGGCCGTACCGGCGCGGTCACGCCCGTGGCCGAGCTGGAGCCTGTGGGCGTGGGCGGCGTCGAGGTTTCGCGTGCGACGCTGCACAACTTCGACGAGATTGCGAACAAGGATTTCCGCATCGGGGACAAGGTTCTGGTCCAGCGCGCGGGCGACGTGATTCCTCAGCTCGTGCGGCCCCTTGCGGACGAGCGCGACGGCTCCGAGCGGGAAATCCTGCCGCCGGAGAATTGCCCGGCCTGCGGAAGCAGGCTCGAACGCGCCGTCGGAGAGGTGGCCCTGCGCTGCGTGAATGCCTCCTGCCCGGCGCAACTGGAGCGGGGCATGGTCCATTTCGTGTCCAAGGCCGGGCTGGACATGGAAGGCGTGGGCAAGGAGTGGATCATGCGGCTCGTGGCGGACGGCTCGCTCCGTTCGCCCGCCGATCTTTTCCTGCTGCGGGCTTCCACGCTCCTGGCCTATGAACGCATGGGCGAGAAATCCTCGCGGAAGTTCGTGGACGCCGTGGCCAAGGCCCGCGAGGAAGCCACCCTGGCCCGGCTCATCGCCGCCCTGGGCATCCGGCACGTGGGCGAGCAGACGGCCCGCGCCCTGGCCGAGCGCTACGCCGACCTCGACGCCCTGGCCGCCGCGGGCCAAAAGGAACTTCAGGACATTCCGGACGTGGGCGGCGTGGTGGCCGAGAGCATCGTCCAATACTTCGAAAACGAGAAGAACCGCGAATTGCTGCAACGCTTCCGCGAAATCGGACTTTGGCCCAAGGGCACCCAGGCCGCGACCAATGCCGGAGGCCCGCTCGCGGGCAAGCGTTTTCTCTTCACGGGCGGCCTGCCCATCCCGAGGGGCGAGGCTGAGAAGCTTGTGGAGGCGCGCGGCGGCATTGTGGCCGGAAGCGTCTCCAAAAAGCTGGACTACGTGGTGGCCGGGGAAAAGGCCGGGAGCAAGCTTGACAAGGCCCGGCAACTCGGTCTGAACATACTGGATTACGAAGCCTTCACGGCCCTGCTGGGCCTGGAGGAAGACAAGGAGGGCGTATGACCGACGTGATCATCATGGGCGCCAAGGGGCGCATGGGCGCGACCCTGGCCGCGCTGGCCAAGGCGGACGAGGAACTCAATCTCGCGGGCGTTACCGAGCGTTCCGGGAACACGGACGGGCTGGAATTGCTGGATTGCCTGGTTTCCGACAAGCTGGAGGAACTGCTCAAGGCCGCTCCCAGAGCCGTTGTCGTGGATTTCACCGCGCCCGAAGCCTCCCTGAAAATGGCCGAGATCGCCGGGAAGCACGGCAACCCCGCAGTGATCGGAACCACCGGACTGGACAAGGCCCAGCAGGCCGTGCTGGCCGAGGCCGCGAAGAAGCAGCTCCTGTTCTGGGCTCCGAACATGAGCGTGGGCGTCAACGTGCTGCTCAAGATCCTGCCCGAACTGGTCAAGGCCCTTGGCCCGGCCTACGACATGGAAATGGTCGAGACGCACCACAAGATGAAGAAGGACGCGCCCAGCGGCACCGCCCTCAAGCTGGCCCAATGTCTGGCCGAGGCGCGCGGCTGGGATTACGACGAAGTGAAGCAGCATTGCCGCGACGGCATCATCGGCGCGCGGCCCAAGAACGAGATCGGCGTGCAGACGCTGCGCGGCGGCGACGTGGTCGGCGACCACACCATGTTCTTCTTCGGGCCGGGCGAACGCATCGAGGTCACGCACCGGGCGCACTCGCGCGAAACCTTCGCCCAGGGCGCGCTGCGCGCGGCCAAGTGGCTGAGCGCGCAAAAGCCCGGCAGGCTCTACACCATGCAGGACATGTTCTAGGAAAAGGCATGCCTCCGGCGGCCAGAGGGCCCGCGGCCCTCTGGACTCCCTGTCTGCGCCGAAGCGGGATGCTGCGCATTCCCGCTTCGGCGCGGGGGGGGGCATTCAGGTAAGACGTGTTTTCGCGAGGTCTTCAGCGAGGCCGCTTCCGGACGCTTTGCGCCCGGAAGCGGCCTCGCTGTTGGTAGAGAAGGGGGAGACAGATCTTTTGCGGACCAGCCGCGCAGAATGGGGTTCCAAGGGGCCGCGGGCCCCTTGGCCGCCGGAGGCATTCTTCTTCCTGACGGCTATTGTTCCTTGAGCCAGTCCTGCATCAGCTCGTACACCCGCCGGACCTCCCGGTCCATGTGTTCCAGGGCGAGGGTGCTTTCGGCCTCGTCGTTGTCCTTGGCGGCCATTTCCAGTTCGAGACAGGTTTCGCGGAGTGGCTCCGCGCCCATGGTCGCCGCCGCACCTTTAAGGGAGTGGGCGAGGTATTTGACCTGTTCCAGGTCGCGGGCCTCCACGGCGGCGTGGATTTTGGCCACGCGCAGCGGTTCCTCGCGCAGGAAGACCGTGAAGAGGCGGGTTACGAAGGGTTCCTTTCCCTTCATTTTTTCGAACCAGGCTTTGCTGATGGGGGCGTTGTGCATTTCTTTCTCTTTTTCTTGTCGGCCCGGCGTGACAGCCCGGTTGTTCCGGCAACGCGGTTGACGGTATTCAGGCCCTTATACGCATGACGGGCGGCTTCGGCAATGTGTTTGAGTATTTTATTGGACACAAGACCGGGGAGGGCAGGGTGAATCCTCGCGAACCAACAGAACGAAACGCGCCGAGGATTCGCCGGGAGCCGAGGCGGCAGCGTTCGCAGCGGGTGCGGTGCCGGAAATCGCGTCGCGTTCGGATGGGGAAGAGGACGGGGAGACCGGAATCTCCCCGTCCGGAACGGGCTAGAGGCTGTAGAGCTTTTCGCCCGGGATGATGGTCAGGTTGTGCTTCTTGAGCAGTTCGATGGCCTGGTCCGTGCGGTCGAACCGGAAGATGATCACCGCGTGGTTCGAGCTTTGGTGCACGAAGGCGTACATGTATTCCACGTTGATGTTCTCGGCCTGGAGAATGCTCAGGATGTTGTGCAGGCCGCCGGGCTGGTCGTCCACTTCGACGGCCACCACGGTGGTGCGGCCAACGGTGAAGCCCTGGTTTTTCAGTTCGTTGCGAGCTTTTTCAAAGTCCGAGACGATCAGGCGCAGGATGCCGAAGTCCGAAGTATCCGCCAGGGACAGGGCGCGGATGTTCACGCCGGAGTCGCTGAGGATCTTGGTCACTTCCGCCAGGCGGCCGGCTCTGTTTTCAAGAAAGATGGACAGCTGATCAACCTTCATGGCTCTCCTCTCTGGTTTTCTGGTTTCGCATGGCGATGTTACTTGGCTTCCTTGCGCAAATCAATGATGCGTTGCGCCTTGCCCATGGAGCGTTCGATGCCCTTGGGCTCCACGAGCTTGACCGAGGCGGTCACACCGAGGAATTCCTTGATGGAGCCCTGGACCTTCTTTTCCAGGGACTGAAGGCCCTTGATCTCGTCCGTGAACACGCCTTCGTTGACTTCCACGCGTACCTCCAGGGTGTCCATGGTGCCCTTGCGGTCGACCACGAGCTGGTAGTGCGGGGCCAGCCCGTCGGTGTCCAGGAGTATGGATTCGATCTGCTGGGGGAAGACGTTCACGCCGCGAATGATGAGCATGTCGTCGGAGCGGCCCTGGACGCGCATCATGCGCGCCGTGGTCCGGCCGCAGCGGCAGGGGGTGTATTCCAGCCGGGTCAGGTCGCGGGTGCGGTAGCGCAGCAGGGGAATGGCTTCCTTGGTCAGGGTGGTGATGACCAGTTCGCCCATCTCGCCGGGGGCCACGGGTTCGCCGGAAACCGGGTCGATGATCTCCAGCAGGAAGTGGTCTTCCTGCATGTGCAGGCCGTTCTGGGCCTCGGCGCATTCGATGCCCACGCCCGGTCCCATGATCTCGGAAAGGCCGTAGATGTCCAGGGCCTGGATGTTCAGCTTGGCTTCGATGTCCTTGCGCATGGACTCGGACCAGGGCTCCGCGCCGAAGATGCCGACCTTGAGGGGCAGCTTGCGGAAGTCGATGCCCAGTTCCTCGGCGGTTTCCGCAAGGTGCAGCGAGTAGGACGGGGTGCAGCAGATGGCCGTGGCCATGAAGTCCTTGATGATCATGATCTGTCGGCGGGTGGCTCCGCCGGACATGGGGATGACCGTCGCGCCCACGGCTTCCGCGCCGTAGTGCGCGCCCAGGCCGCCCGTGAACAGGCCGTAGCCGTATGCGTTGTGGAGGATGTCGCCGGGGCCGACGCCCGCGGCGGCGAAGCAGCGGCCCATGAGCGAGGCCCAGTTCTTCACGTCGCGGTGGGTGTAGCCGACCACGGTGGCCTTGCCCGTGGTGCCGGACGAGGAGTGGATGCGGACGATGTTCTCCATGCTGACGGCAAACATGCCGTACGGATAATTGTTGCGCAGATCCTGCTTCTCGGTGAAGGGCAGGTGGCGCACGTCGTCGAGCTTCTGGATGTCGCCGGGGCGAACCCCTTTTTCCTCGAGGCGTTTCTTGTAGAACGGCACGTTGTGGTAGACGCGCTCCACGAGGGATTGCAGGCGGCGCAGTTGCAGCGCTTCCAGTTCCTCGCGGGGCAGGGTTTCATGTTCCACGTCGAAGATCATCTCCGGTCCTCCTTTTGGGGCTGAAATGCGGAACAAAAAAGGCCGCGGGTGCGCCCGCGGCCTTGGTTCGACGTGCTTACGCCTCCTTACGCCACGGGCTCTTGAGGCTCCGTAAAGAAGCCGCTGAAGAAACCGGTAAAGCGCTGGAAAAGGGCGTTATCAAGCATGGAATCTCCATGCCTGAAACACGGTTCTCCGTCAAGGTCGGGGGGACTTTTTCGCCGCTGCGGGCGTTCTCTTTTCGGGCTGCCGCGTGTATGGAAAAGACGTGAGAAGCAAAACGAAGCGGATATTTGCGGTCGCGGCCGCGCTGTTTGTCCTGGCTTACGGCCATGCCGACGCCGGGAGTGCGGGAAAACCGATTCTGCCGGGGCTGGACTCGCCGCAGGCGGAGCGGACCTGGAACGATTTCGACGCGCTGCTGGGCGAGGTGGTGCGCGGCGGGTTGGTGGACTACGCCACGCTCGCCGGGGAGACGGCCAGGCTGGACGCCTTTCTGGCCCTGCTGGCCAGTGCGCGCCCGGAGGAGATGAGCGCGGAGCAGTCCCTGGCGTTTCACATCGACCTCTACAACGCCGCGACCCTGCATCTGATCCTGACGCGCTATCCGGACCTGAAGTCCATCAAGGACATCGGCTCCTGGTTCGAGAGTCCCTGGAGCATCGAATTCGTGAATTACGCGGGAAGAAAAGTCAGCCTGGACTACATCGAGCACGAGGTCTTGCGGCGGCGCTTCGCGGATCCGCGCATTCATTTCGCCTTGAACTGTTCGGCGGTCAGCTGTCCGCCTCTGCGGGCGGAGCTGTATGCGCCCGATCGGGTGGACGGGCAGCTCGACGATGCGGCCCGGGCGTTCGTCAACGACCCGGATGCGGTTTTCGTGCGCGACGGGGAACTCTTTCTCAGCCGTATCTTTCGATGGTATGCGGAGGATTTCGCGCAGGGGGCCGAGGCCTTCGTGCGCGGCCTGGCCGGGCCGGAGCTTCTGCGGGCCATGGACCAGGCTTCCGAAGGGGGAACCCTGCGGCTTCGCTATCTCCCGTATGACTGGAGCCTCAACGATCTGGGCCGATCCGGGAGCGGGAGCAGGGGCGCGCAGTAGGGTATGGCGGCGTGCATTGCCTCCGCGCCGCAATTTCTATACAAGACGGGGCGATTCGGAGAGCGTATGAATCTTCAAGAACTTGTGCTCGCCACAAGATCGGTGCGGCGGTTTCGGGAAAACAAAAGCCTGTCTCCGGACACGCTGCGCGGGCTGGCGGACCTTGCACGCCGGACGGCATCCGCCGGAAATTTTCAGCCGTTGCGCTATGTCCTTTCGGTCGATGCGGCGACCAACGCGCGGATATTCGCCCGGCTGGTCTGGGCCGCCTATCTGAAGGACTGGCCAGGGCCGCAGCCGGGCGAACGTCCCGCTGGGTACGTCGTCGTCTGCGCGGACCGGGAAAAGGCCTCCCACGCCCAGGTGGACGCGGGCATCGCCTGCCAGACCATGCTCCTGGCGGCGCGGGCGGAGGGGATCGGCGGCTGCATGCTGGGCGCTCTGGACCGCGAGGGATTGCGGGCGGATCTGGACATCCCGGAAACAGTGGATATTCTCTATGTTCTGGCGTTGGGCGAGCCTGCCGAAGAGGTCGTGCTCGAACCTATGCCCCAGGACGGAAGCGTACAATACTGGCGCGACGCGCAGGAAGTGCATCACGTGCCCAAGCGTGGGCTCGGCGAGGTGGTTCTTGCGGAGTACGGCCCGGAAAAAGTGGAAAAACGATGAACAAGACGGAAAAAGTGCCCGGTTCCCCGAGCAACCTCGAAAAGGCGCGGCTCGTGGTGGAATGGCTGGACGAGAAGCAGGCCGTGGACGTGACGGCCATGAACGTTGAGGGGCTTTGTCCCATCACCGAGACCATCGTGGTGGCTTCGGCGCGCGGCGTGCGTCATGCCCAGTCCCTGGCGGACATGCTCCTGGACCGTTCCGGCGAGCAGAAGCTCGGCTATCTCGGCATGGAAGGCTACCAGAGCGGCGCCTGGATCCTGGTGGATCTCAACGACGTGGTCGTGCACATCTTCCAGGACGACAAGCGCTCGCTCTACAATATCGAAGGGCTCTGGTCCGAGGCGGAGCGCCTTTTCGAGCCCAAGGCCGCCCCGGCCGGGAGCGACGACGAGGACGCGGAATGAGCGGCTGCAAGCCGACGCTGCTGCTGATCCTGGACGGCTGGGGCATTGCGCCCGCCGGACCGGGAAATGCCGTGGCCCAGGCCCGGACTCCGAATCTGAATCGGCTGCTGAAACGCTGGCCGAACACCTCCCTGAGCTGTTGCGGCCGCGCCGTGGGCCTTCCCGAAGGCTTCATGGGCAATTCCGAGGTCGGCCACATGAACATCGGCGCGGGCAGGATCGTCTATCAGGACATGACCCGCATCGACATGGCCCTTGAGGACCGTTCGCTGTTCGAGAATCCCGCGCTGGTCGAGCTCATGGACGCGACCAAGGCCAAGGGCGGCAGGCTGCATTTTCTCGGGCTGCTTTCGGACGGAGGGGTGCACAGCCACCAGGAGCACCTGTACGCGCTGGTGGAAATGGCCCGCGACCGGGGCCTGGAGGACATTTTCGTGCATGCCTTCCTGGATGGGCGCGACACGCCGCCCACCAGCGGCATGGGCTACGTCAAGGATTTTCGCGACGCCCGCAGGCGCATGGGCGCCGGGCGCATCGCCACGCTCATGGGCCGCTACTACGCCATGGACCGCGACACCCGCTGGGACCGCACCAAGGTGGCCTGGGACGCGCTGGTGCACGGCGTGGGCGAGCGCTGCGAAGGGCCGCTGCGCGGACTGCGCGACGCCTACGTCGCCGGGGAAACGGACGAATTCGTCAAGCCTCGGCTCATCGAAGACGTTGACGGCGTGATCCGGGACGGCGACGGCGTGTTTTTGTTCAATTTCCGCGCGGATCGCGTGCGCCAGCTCACGCGCGCCTTCTTCAGCGAGGATTTCGACGAGTTCGAGCGAGGCGACGTGCCGAGCCTTGCGGGCCTGGCCAGCATGACGCGCTACGAATCCGGATTTCCCCTGCCCGTGGCCTTTCCGCCCCAGCGTCTGGACGGCTGCCTGGGCGAAGTCGTCTCCGGACTCGGCCTGCGCCAGCTGCGCATCGCCGAGACCGAGAAGTACGCCCACGTGACCTACTTCCTGAACTGCGGCCGCGAGGAGCCTTTTCCCGGTGAGGACCGCGAGCTGGTCGCTTCGCCCCGCGACGTGGCCACCTACGACCTCAAGCCCGAAATGAGCGCGTCGGAGGTCGCGTCCCGTCTGCTGGAGCTGATGCCGGACTACGACCTGCTCGTCTGCAACCTCGCCAATCTGGACATGGTCGGCCATTCCGGAAAGATGGAGGCCACGCTGCGCGCCGTGGAAACCGTGGACGCCTGCGCGGGCAAGCTCGTGGACGCCATGCTCGCGCGGGGCGGCCGGGTGCTGCTCACCGCCGACCACGGCAACGCCGAGGAGATGCTCGACCAGGACGGCGATCCGCAGACCGCCCATTCCAAGAATCCCGTGCCCCTGGTGCTCATGGAAGAGGGAGCGGAAACGCGCACGCTCCGGCCCGGCAAGCTCGGCGACATCGCGCCGACGCTGCTCGGCCTTTGGGGCGTCACCCCTCCCCAGGGAATGACCGGGGAGAATCTCGTCGCCAAGGAGCGGTCATGAGTGTTTCCGGCAAGCCGGTGACTCCGGTCAAGCCTTCGGGCATGGAGATCATTTACCTTTACGCCTGTCCCTACTGCACGCGGGAGGTGCCGCTGATAGCGCCGACCAGGCCCGCCATGGCCCAGTGCGACGCCTGCCGCAAGAACTTTCCCATCGTGCCCGTGGACGAGAAGGCGGTTCGCTATCTGCGCCTGATGATGGCCGGGGGAAAGGCGGGCATCGACCCGGACTTCCTTTAGGCCATGGACGGCGCGTGCTTGCGGATGTGCTCCACGGCTTCGTCCGTGTCGTCCGTGAGCAGAAACAGTCCGAGATCCTCCTCGCCGATGTAGCCGTCGGCGAGGAGTTTTTTCTGGAACCAATCGAGCAGCCCGCCCCAGTGCGCCTTGTCCATGAGCACGATGGGGAAGGGCTTGATGCGCCGGGTCTGGATCAGCAGCAGGGCTTCGGAAAGCTCGTCCAGGGTGCCGAATCCGCCGGGCATGCCCACGTAGGCCGAGGCGTATTTCACGAACATCAGCTTGCGCACGAAGAAATAGCGGAAGTCGCAGCGCACGCTGAGGTAGGGGTTGGCCTCCTGCTCCAGGGGCAGGTGGATGTGCAGGCCCACGGAGCGTCCTCCCGCGTCGCGGCAGCCCTGGTTGGCCGCGGCCATGAGGCCCGGACCGCCTCCCGTGATGACGGCGAAGCCCGCCTCCGCGAGCTTGCGGGCCAGGTCGCGGGTTCGCCGATAGAGCGGGGCGCTTTCCCGCGCGCGGGCCGATCCGAAGATGGAAACCGCCGGCCCCTGTTCCCCCAGGGTTTCGAATCCTTCCACGATTTCGGCCATGATCTTGAAAAGGCGCCAGGATTCCGCGGTGCTGAGGTCGTCTATCAGGTACTGCATGGAGCGGGGCATGGGTTCCTCCTGAATGGGCCAATGCTTCGGCCACTTGCCAAAACACGGCCCGATGGTGCATGAAACGCGATGCGCGGACTGGTCCGCGTTTTTCATGCAGAATACACGCTTCCCCGCGTCCATGAAAGACCGGAAGCGAAACCGGGCCGCAAGGCCGCACCGTCTACTTTCTCGGAGGATCGATGAAAGTCACCTTCCTGGGCGCTGCCCAGACCGTCACGGGTTCCAGCTACAAGCTCGAATGCAACGGCATCAAGTTTCTCGTGGATGCGGGCATGTTTCAGGGCAACAAGGAAATCGAGAAGCGGAATTTCGACACGGATCGCCATGATCCGAAGAAGCTCGACTTCATTCTCGTGACGCACGCGCACATCGACCACAGCGGCCTGCTGCCGCGCCTGGTCAAGCAGGGCTTTCGCGGCACGATTTATACCTCCGAACCGACGCGCGACCTGCTGGAGATCATGCTGCTCGATTCGGCGCACATCCAGGAGATGGAAGCCGAATACGTGAACCGCAAGCGCAACCGGCGCGGCGGCGGCGACGTGGAGCCGCTCTACACCCAGGCGGACGTGGAAAAGACCCTGCCGCTGATCCAGACGGTCAAGTACGACGAGGCCTTCGAGCCCAAGCCGGGCCTGAAGATCCGTTTCCGCGACGCCGGACACATTCTCGGCTCGGCCTTCATCCGCATCGAATACGAGCATGGGGACAAGCCCACCTCGCTGCTGTTCTCCGGCGACCTCGGCCGCCCCGCGCAGCTGCTCGTCAACGACCCGGCCATCGCCGTGACCCCGGACTACCTGTTTCTGGAGTCCACCTACGGCAACCGCGTGCACAAGGACGAAAGCAACAGCCTGGACGAGCTGGCCGAAGCCATCGCCTACAGCTACGGCAAGGGCGAGAAGGTCGTCATTCCGGCTTTTGCCGTGGAGCGTTCCCAGCAGATCATCTACTCGCTGTTCCTGCTCTACAAGCAGGGCCGACTGCCTGCGGACATGCCCGTTTTTCTGGACAGCCCCATGGCCATCCGCGCCACGGAGGTCTTCCGCAAGCACCCTGAATATTTCGATCGGCAGACCCAGGATCTGATCAAGAACGGCGAGGATCCCCTGATGCTGCCGAACCTGAAGTTCACCCTGAGCACGGCGGAATCCCAGGCCATCAACAGCACGGCCGGGCCAGCCGTGATCATTTCCGCCAGCGGCATGGCCACTGCCGGACGCATCAAGCATCATCTCAAGCACAACCTCTGGCGTCCGGGCGCAAGCGTGGTTTTCGTCGGCTACCAGGGCGTGGGCACGCCGGGCCGCAAGATCGTGGGCGGAGTGAGCAAGATCCGTCTGTTCGGAGAGGATGTGGCCGTCAAGGCCAGGATCTTCACCATCAACGGCTTCTCGGGCCACGCGGGCCAGGACGAACTGCTCGGCTGGGTCAGCCGCTTCCGCGCGCAGGACATGAAGGTCTTCCTCATTCATGGCGAGCCGGTCGCGCAGAAGGTCTTTGCCGAGCTGCTGCGCACGGACTTCAAGCTGGACGTGCACATCCCCGATTATCTGGAAGAGGTCACGCTGGAGCCGGGCCGCATCCTGGAAGCCGTGCAGCACACGGAACTGGCGCGCCCCAGCGTGGATTGGGATTTCCTGCTTCAGGATTCGGGAAGGCTTTTCGAGGAGCTCAGGAACCGCGTGGACAAGGTCAAGGAACGGCCCTGGGTGGAGCAGACGGAAATCCGCGACCGCCTGATGACCGTGAACCGGCTTATGGTGGAGCTGATTTCCGAAATGTAGCGGGGGCCGCGCCGCGGCCCGGAAGCGGATACGTCGAGTACGGCAAAGAGAATGCGCATCATCAGCGGACAATACGGCGGGCGGGTCATCCGCACCGCCGAAGGGCCGGGCTACCGGCCCGCCACCTCCAAGGTGCGCCAGTCCATCTTCTCCATGCTGGAGGCGCGCGGACTGGAGTGGCCGGGGCTGCGCGCCGCCGACCTCTTTGCGGGGAGCGGCAGCTTGGCCATGGAGGCGCTCAGCCGGGGGGCGGACTTCGCCCTCTTCGTCGAGAAGGCCCCCAAGGCCGCCCAATTGATCCGCGCCAATCTCAAGGAGCTGGGAGCATCGACCTCCCGGTTCCGGGTCGCCGTCTCCGACGTGGTCCAGCTCTTGCGCAAGGGCACGGACAAGCCCTATGATCTGATATTCATCGATCCTCCTTATGGGAAGGATCTTCTCGTTCCTGCCCTGGAAGCGGTCCAGGCCCGCGAGTGGCTCGCGCAGGGCGGTTTCCTGCTCGCCGAGGTGGAGGCCGCCCTGGAGCCCGACGACCCGGCAGGGCTGGAACGCATCACCGACCGAACCTACGGTCAGACAAGGATAGTATTATGGCATCGCACAACCCTCGGCTCGCCATCTACCCCGGAACCTTCGACCCCCTGACCAACGGCCATGTGAGCCTCATCAAGCGCGGGGCCAAAATATTCGACACCGTGGTTCTGGCCGTGGCCAAGAGCACCTCGAAGCGGACGCTTTTCACGCTGGACGAGCGCGTGCTCATGGCGCGCGAAGCGCTCGCCAACGAACGGGGCATTCTCGTGGAACCCTTTGACGGCCTGCTGGTGGATTATGTCGAACGCCGTGGGGCGGGGGCCATTCTGCGCGGTCTGCGCGCGGTTTCGGACTTCGAGTACGAATTCCAGATGGCGCTGATGAACCGCAAGCTCAAGCGGGACATCGAGACCGTGTTTCTGATGACGGACTTCAAGTGGATGTACCTTTCGTCCACCATCGTCAAGGACGTGGCCTGCCACGGCGGTTCGGTCAAGGGACTGGTGCCGGACTGCGTGGTCACGCCGCTGTACAAGCGTTGCGAGGAACGGCGGCGGCAGGCCGGGGACTAGGACATGGGCGAGGGCATGGACAGGGCGAAGGAGCCGCTGCGCGCGGTCTGCATTCTCGGCCCGACCGGCACGGGCAAGACCAGGGCCGCGCTGTCCCTGGGCCGGGGCGTGGAGGTGGTCAATTTCGACTCCCGGCAGGTCTACGAGGACTTCCCGATCATCACGGCCCAGCCCAGTGCCGACGAACGCGCCCAGGCCCCGCACCATCTGTATGGATTTCTGCCCACCACCGAGGCCATGAACGCGGCCCGCATGGCCGATCTGGCCGCAGAGGCGGCCCAGGCGGCTGCCGCGCGAGGCAATCTGCCCGTGCTCGTGGGCGGCACGGGGCTGTATCTGCGCGTGCTGCTCCAGGGCATCGCGCCCATACCCGAAATTCCCGGCGAGGTCCGCTCCGCCGTGCTCGCCCGGCTGGAGCGCGAAGGCCCGCAACGGATGCACGCGGAACTGCTGGACATCGATCCGGACTACGCCGAAGTCATCCATCCCAACGACAGCCAGCGCAATGCCAGAGCCCAGGAGGTCTGGCTGGCCACGGGCCGGAACATGAGCTGGTGGCATGCCCAGGCCGTGCCCGCCCATCCCGTCGAGGCCCTGCGCATCGGCATCGTCGCGGACCTGGAGGAATTGACGCCGAGACTGGCCGCGCGCATCGACGAAATGATCGAGCACGGGGCCTTGGAAGAGGCCCGGCGGACGTATCAAAAATGCTCCGATCCCTCGGCGCCGGGCTGGAGCGGGATCGGCTGCGCGGAGCTTCTGGCCTGGCTGCGGGGCGAGACGTCCCTGGCGGAGGCCCGGGATCTCTGGCTGCGCAACACCAGAGCCTATGCCAAGCGGCAGATGACCTGGTGCCGCAAGGAGCGGAACCTTTCGCTCTTCGATGCGGGAGATTTCAAGGGCATTGCCGCCGAGGTGGAGCGCTGGCTGAATTCCTAGGTGCGGCGAGAGGCCTGCCCGTCGAGCACGATGGGCGGCAGGCTCCAAAGCAGCTTGGCTTTGCGGTCCAGTGCGGCCTCGGTTTCGAGGCAGAGCAGCCCCCCGTGTTCCAGGGCGATGTCCACCAGGGGAGTGGAGCGGTTTTCGCCGCAGAGCATCCGGCTGGCGATCCGCGTCACAAGCGGGACATCGCTGACGATGAGGATGGAGCGCGCCTGTTCCTGCCGCAAAAGGTCCAGCAGCGCTTCCGTCGAGGCCGAGGCCCGCGCGCGTTTATCCATGACGGCTCTGCATTGGGAGTCGGCCAGGACCGAGAGCACGGCCTGGGCGGACTGCATCGGCACCGAGTCCGGCGGAAAGAGCGCCAGGTCGAACCAGAGTCCCAGGCCGAGCAGGGTGCGGGCCGAGCGCTCCAGGCGTTCGCGTCCCACGGGACCGAGGCCGGGATTCGGCGCGCTGCCTTCGGGCAGGGCTTCTCCGCTGCGCATCAAATGGATTCTGATCATGTTCGACGCTCCTTCCGCCAGTACTAGCATTCGCGGACCGCAGCGGCAACTCGCCCGGCAGCCCGTGCGGTTGTTCGGCGGGGCGGTACGGCTTGCCTATCTTTTCAGGGCGGGATACATCCATCACGCGGAAGCGATGAGTTTTAGAAAAGAGAAACGCTCCAAGGAGTTCGGAATGAAGTGCAGGCTTCTTGCGTTGTCGGCCCTGCTGGTCGCGTCCTGGGTTGCCGACGTGTCCGCGCCGGCGGTCTGTCTGGCCCAGGATGCGGTCGCGCCCAAACAGGCGACGGCGGAACAGGCCGGCCCCCAGCCTCTGGGGCAGCCCAGCGCGTTGGATCAGGTCGAGAATTGGATCAGCCGGAACGTGGATGCGGCCGACCAGAACGGAACCGTGGCGGTGCCTGAGCCGAGGCAGCAGTCCGGTCTGACCCGCGAGGCGGATCTGGCCCAGGTGGACTGGGGCGCGGGCAAAATCACGAGTTTCGGCGTTTCCGAAATTTCCGGCGCCGACCTGAATCCCGCAAGGGCGGAAGCGTTGGCCATTCGCAAGGCCACGCTCCAGGCGCGCAAGCAATTGCAGGACGCTGTTTTCGGGCTGGCCCTGGACGGGCGGCATCTGGTGGGCGAGGAACTCACGGCGCAGCAGCGCACGGAACTTCTTGGAAAACTTCAGAATTCGCCCATCTCCAGGCAAACCGAGCCGGACGGCGCGGGCGGAGCCCGCATCGAGGTCCAGGCCGAGGTGTCTCTGCGGGGGGCCATGGCCGAGGCGCTTATCCCGCCCTCCGTGGCGTTCCAGAGCCGCATTCCCCCGACCATCGATCTCACGACCGATGTCTCCGGTGCCGGGGCCACGGACGTGGACCAGTTGGAATATCGCCAGTCCATGGCCGAGCTGGGAGCTTTCACGGGGCTGGTCGTGGATGCGCGCGGATTCGACGCCGCTCCGGCCTTGTTGCCCGTGGTGGCCGGACCGGACGGCAAGGCCGCCTTCGGGCCGTTTCTCGCGCCGAGGTCGCTGGTTTTGGAGCAGGGGCTCGCCGTGTACGCGCATTCGCCCCAGGACGCCGCAGCCAGGAGCCGGGCGGGAGGAACTCCGCTCGTGGTCAGGGTTTTGGCCGTTTCCGGTCCGCAGCGGGCCGACCTGGTCATCTCCGCGGCGGACGCCGAGCTTGTGCGCATGTTGTTCCGCTCCGAGGGCATGGCCGACCGCTGTCCCGCGGTCATCGTCATGGACTGAGGCGCGACAGGGAATCTTGAGCAATACTGACGCCGTCCGTCGTTCACATCGGCGCGGGCGGTTCTGAAAAGGGATGCACATGTCCGATCGGATCGATATTTCGCCTTGCACGGGATCGGGGGCGATGCCCCGCCTGGGGGTGGCGCTTCTGCGCGCACTGCTGCTGACCCTGCTCCTGGTCGTCGCGGCCCAGGCTGCGGAGGTGCGGGTCTTCCACCCCAGAGAGGAGGGTCTGAATCCCAGCGAACAGCGCCAGAAAACGCTGGAACTCGGCTTTGAGGAAGGGGTTTTCCAGGCCGCGCTCAAGCTGCTGCCCGCGCCTCTTTCCGAGGAGCGTTCCGCGCTGCTTCGCGAACATCTCGCTCCCGACGCCGCCCGCTACGTGCTTGGCTACAAGGAAGTGGCCATCACTCCCGCCGCAGACGGGCTGAACATGGTCGTGAACGTTGACGTGGATCGGCGGACCCTGCGCGAGACCCTTGTAAAGATGGGGCTGTTCCGCACGTTGAATTCTCCGGTGCAGGCGAACATCATCGCCGAGCCCAGCCTGACGCAGCAGGATCTCGAAACCCTTGGCAAGCTGAGGGTGCTGACGGGCGTCTCGCCGTCGGCGGCGCCGTATCCCGAGCTGCGCATCGGCCGCGAAGCGAGCGGACCCGTGCGGGGAGTGCTCCATTCCACGGTCGGGAGTTGGTCCGCCCTGGACACCGATATCCGTACGGTCTGGTTTCGGCTTTGGGAACGGTATTTCGCCAGCAGCGACATGGGCGTGACCGGAGGGCATTCCGAAGTCCTTTCCGTCGCGGGCTGGTTCACCCCGGACGGAGCCGCGGAATTCGACAATGTATTGCGGAGCTGGGACGGCGTGTTGCGCGACGTGCGCTTGATCGACATGGACATCGCCACGGAAGGCGTTTCCGCCCGCTGGGAGATCGGGGTGGCGGACGGCGCGTCGCTGAACGCCAAGCTGGAGGAGTATCTTCCCCCGCGCGGCTTGAGCTACCGCTTGTCCGGCGGCGAGGCGCAAGCCCCGAAGCCGTAGAGGGAAATGGTTTTCCCGAAAAGCCCGGCCCGGTCCAGCGACTGGCGCCGGGCTTTTTCTTGCCGAATGCTGTGGACTTTTCGCCCTGCTGCTGTATTATGAAGAAATGGGAATAATAAGCAGTATGAATCAGAGCAAAGGAGCAAGATCATGAAGGTAAGCGCACGCAATCTTCTGCCCGGAACGGTCAAGAATATCGTCAAGGGCGCTGTCAATTGCGAGGTGGTCGTTGAAGTGGCTCCCGGAGTGGAGGTCGTTTCAGTCATTACGCTGTCGTCCGTGGAGCGGCTCGGACTCAAGCCCGGCTCCAAGGTCAACGCCATGGTCAAGGCCAGCAGCGTGATGTTGACCGTGGATTGATCGGCTGACCCGACTTCTGCGGCGGAAGCCGTCTGGAGTCGGCGATTCGGCTCGAAAGAAAGCAAAAAGCCCGGACCATCAGGTTCGGGCTTTTTAATATCGAGAATAGAAGAGATCAGCTCTCTTTCTTCTTGTCCTCGACCTTGCTTTTGTCCGGGGTCACGTCGATTTCTTCGGGTTCGCCCGTGGCACGCTTGAAGTTTTGGATGGCCTTGCCGATGCCGGAACCAACTTCGGGGAGCTTGTTGGCACCGAAAATCAGCACCACAATGAGCAGAATCAGGACGAGTTCCCAAACACCGAGTCCAAACATGAGCGTCCTCCAGTTGTGAAGTGATTTCGGACAATACACGCGGCGATTTGCAAGGTCAAGGATGCCTGGCGGGCGGCGCGGAAAAATGTGCGGGCGCGATTTTCCCTGTCGTCTCCCTGGGAAAGGAGCTTTCCATCTCTCGACGAGCGGGGTGGAAACGTGTAAAAAAGGTCCAAGGGCGAGACGCCCCCCTTGAAACACTATGCCCAATGTCCGCAGAATGCCCGGCAGCGCTTGCCGCTACTACGCTGCCGGGCGATGCCTTTACACCGAGCGGCTCAATCCCGGCTACGACGAATCGTTGCGCTGTCGGTTCCTGGCCTTGTGGGAAAAGGAGTTCGACTCCTTTTTGGACAGGGCCGAGGCATTCGCTCTGGACCAACAGGAACTGGCGGCCCTGTGGGACCGCCGTTTCGAGCGGTTGCAGCAAAGCGGAAAGGGCTGCGGGGATTACCACCCCTGCGAAAACGGGGGCGACCAGGGCTGCGTGAACGGCTGCGGCGACGTCTGTCTGCTGGCTCTGCCGTTTTGCTCCGGGCGGTGCCGGCATTTCGAGCTGCCCCGACCCGAACATGATCCCGAACAACACGATACCGACAAGGAGAGCTGAGGCCATGCTGCTGCACTTTCCCAATTTGCATCCCGAATGCGTTCCCGGCGGGCCGCTGCCCGGCGTCCTGTTTCTGGATCCCGGCCTGGAGGAGGCTTCCGGAGAGGAGCGCTTTCGTCCGGATGGATTGCCCCTTGATCCCTCGGACGCCCGCCACCTGCTCGACGACTGCATCCGCTTCGGCGAGCAGTTCGCCAATCCCAAGGAAATGGCATTTTTCGGCGCGCAGCCTGCGCAGGCGGACCGGGGCGAGAGTGTCTCCGTGCTCGAATCGGAATTGAAGCGCCGACTCGGCCAGGGCGCTGCCGCGCAGCCGCAAAGCGGCGATCCGCAGGCGGCGCGCGCGCAGTTCCTGCTTTTGCTGGCCTGGAGCCTGGAAGAGCGCGTCATCGAGCTGCGCAAGCTCAGTCTCGGCATGGAACAGGCCTGGAACCGATTCGGCTCCACCCTCGGCGTGGAGGGCGACGACGCCCTGGACGAGGCGGAGTTCAAGCTGGACAGCCTGATTTCGAACATGCAGGCCCCGGATTCGGCAGTGCCTTCCCTGCCCTGGCCGTTGCTTTTGGAGGCGGTTTGCGCTTTCGTCCCGAAGGGGGCGGTTTTGGTCGTCCGCGACCCGGAAATCGTGGCCGCTCTGGACGACGCCGGGCTTGAGTTCGCTCCGGCTCCGGCGGAACTCGGACTGCCGGAAGGCGCGCGCGTGGCCGAAGCCCCAGCCTGGCGCATGGCCGGACTGGCCAAGGAACCCGAAAAACGCCCGCTCATGGCGCGGACGATGCGGATGGCCGCCGCACCTGTGAAAACGGACTAACGAGGAGCTGGTTTTGCTTTATCTGAACAGCCTGATCCGCGAAGACCTCTTCGACGGCGTCAGCGGCATCATTTTCGACTGCGACGGGGTCTTGATCGACTCCCTGGCCGCCAACACCTGGTACTACAATACGTTCCGCGCCCATTTCGGCTTGCCGGAGATGGACGAGGAACTGCGGGACTACACCCACAGCCACAATATTTGGGAATCCATCCGCAGGCTCGTGCCGGAGGATCGATTCGACGAAGCCTGGCAGTACAAGCTCGACTTCGACTATCGGCGCGTCCTGCCGCACATCGTCATGGAGAGCGGGCTGCGCGAGGTGCTCAACTGGATGCGGTCCGCCGGGCTGCGCCTGGGCATCAACACCAGCCGGACGGACACCCTGGACCTCGTGCTGGAGCATTTCGGGCTGACCGAGTATTTCCATCCCGCGATCACCTCCTTCAAGGTGGCGCGGCCCAAGCCGCACCCCGAAGGCGTGCACGCGATCCTGGAGGCCTGGCGCATGCGCCCCGAGGACGTCGTCTACATCGGCGACTCCCGCGTGGACGAGGTCAACGCCCTGGCCGCGGACGTGCGTTTCTGGTCCTTCAAGAACCCCAACCTGCATGCGGAACTGATGATTCCCGACTACTGGACGCTCCTGGGATTTTTACGCCGCAACTACGAATTCACGTGGTGAGGGAGATGTTTCCTCGTCGTCGGGGCTTGATTTGTGATGTACAGTGTGCGAACCTTCATTTCGCAGTATTGACGGCATAAGACGCCGTCCGAGGAGCAACTCCCATGGACCTCGTCATTACCGGGCTGGCACAGCTCGTCCATTTCGTCCTCTTCGGATACCAGCTCGTGGTCATCGTGGCCGCGCTGATCACCTGGGTGAATCCCGATCCCTACAATCCCATCGTCCGGACTCTGCGGACTCTCACCGAACCGGTGTTCTACCGGGTGCGGCGCTGGCTTCCGTTCGTGAACATGGGCGGCATCGACCCTCTCCCGTGGTCGTCATTCTCGCCCTGGGCTTCCTGGACTTCGTGATTCCCGCCAACATCGCGCGACTGGCCATGTATTTCTAGGCGCTGCCAAAGGGGCATCATGAATCTGTCCAAGATCGACCTGCTCAACAAGAAGTTTTCCCGCACGGCTTTCGGCTACGCGCCGAAAGAGGTGGACCTGCTGCTCGTGGAAGTGGCCGAGGTGCTGGGCGAGGCCGCTGACCGCCAGCGCGAGCTGGCGCGCAAGGCCAAGCGGCTCGAGGCCCAGCTCCAGGAGTACATGCAGCGGGACGAAACCCTGCGCGACACGCTCATGAGCACCCAGCGCATGGTGGACGAGCTCAAGGTCGCGGCCGGGCGCGAGGCGGAGATCATCCTCGGCGAGGCCAATGCCAAGGCGAGGGAGATCGTGCAGCGCGGCCACGAGCGTCTCGCCCAGCTGCACGAGGAGATCGAGAGCATGAAGCGCCAGCGCAACCAGTTCAAGATCCAGCTCAAAGGGCTGGTGCAGGCCCATCTGGAACTCCTGGAGAGCAGCGATCCCCAGCAGAGCCGTCTGGAGGAGCTGGAGTCCAAGGTCAGTTTTTTGAAAAAGGCGGAGTAGGGCATGGGGCTGCCTGAACCCGTGCGCCTTGCGGGCGATGGTTCCTGGCTGCTGAAGGTCTGGGCCCAGCCCGGCGCGAAGAAGAGCGAGGTGGCCGGCATCTACCAAGGCTGCCTGAAGATCCGGCTCGGCGCGCCCGCAGTGGACAACAAGGCCAACAAGGCGCTTTTGCGCTTCGTGGCCGCGTCCCTGGCCCTCAAGCAACGACAGGTGAGCCTCAAGGACGGGCACGCCAGCCGCCAGAAAACCCTGCTCATTGAATCGGAACATGAACCGCGTTGGGAGACCATGGTCCCCGCCGACGCGAGTAACCAATAACCTCAACCAAGGAGAGGCTCATGGAACAGGCTGATCTCATTTTGATCGAGCGTTACCAGGAGCAGGATTCCGAACTCAGGGCCCTTTGGGAACAACATCAGGAATTCGAGCGCATTCTGCTGAAGTATGAAGGGCGTCCGTACCTGAGCCCCACGCAGGGACAGGAAATCAAGCAGCTCAAGAAGAAGAAGCTCGCGGGCAAGACCAAGCTTCAGCAGGTTCTGCAAAAGTATCGAGGATCGGAGGATTGATATGGAGCTGACAGGGGCTCAGGCTTTGCTGAAATGCCTGGAAAAGGAAGGGGTCAAGACCATCTTCGGTTTTCCTGGCGGGGCAGTGATCGACATTTATGACGAACTGCCCAATTTTCCCGTCGAGCACATTCTGGTGCGACATGAGCAGGGTGCGATTCATGCGGCGGACGGATATGCCCGCGCCACCGGCGACGTGGGCGTATGCCTGCTGACGTCGGGACCGGGGGCGACCAACGCCGTCACCGGCATCGCCACCGCCTACATGGATTCCATCCCGGTGGTCATTTTCACCGGGCAGGTTCCCACCCCGCTCATCGGCAATGACGCCTTCCAGGAAGTGGACATCGTCGGGATTACCCGCCCCTGTACCAAGCACAATTATCTAGTCAAGGATGTCAAGGACTTGGCCCGGGTCGTGAAGCAGGCCTTTTATCTGGCCCGCTCCGGCAGGCCCGGGCCGGTCCTTGTCGACCTGCCCAAGGATGTGCTCCAGGCCAAGTGCGATTTCGACTATCCCCGCAACGTGCGCCTGCGGAGCTACAATCCCAATCTCAAGCCCCATGTCGGCCAGACCCGCAAGGTGGCCAAGCTGCTGCGCGACGCCAAGCGCCCGCTGATCTATTCCGGCGGCGGAGTGATCAGCGCCCGCGCGCACCGCGAGCTGGTCTGGCTGGCCCGGCGGCTGAACGTGCCCGTGACCTCGACGCTCATGGGGCTCGGCGCTTTTCCCGGCGACGACGACCTCTGGCTCGGCATGCTCGGCATGCACGGCACCTACGCGGCCAACATGGCCGTGAACAACTGCGACCTGCTGCTGGCCATCGGCGCGCGCTTCGACGACCGCGTCACCGGCAAGGTCAACACCTTTGCGCCGAAGGCCACCATCGTGCACGTGGACATCGATCCCACGTCGATCCAGAAGAACGTGGCCGTGCACGTGCCGCTTGTGGCCGACTGCAAAAGCGCGCTTGCCGCGCTCAAGGAAGAGCTGGAACCCGACCTGGACGTGCCCGCCTGGCAGGCCAAGCACGCGGACTGGGTCGGGCAGGTCCGCTCCTGGGCGAGCGAGCATCCCCTGACCTACAACGCCAGCACCACAGGGGCCATCAAGCCGCAGTACGTGGTTGAAAAGATTTACGAGATCACCAAGGGCGACGCGATCATCGCCACGGAGGTGGGCCAGAACCAGATGTGGGCGGCCCAGTTCTATCGTTTCAAGTCGCCGAATACCTTCCTCTCCTCCGGCGGCCTCGGCACCATGGGCTACGGGTTTCCCGCGGCCATGGGCGCGCAGAAGGCCTTTCCGGATAAGCTGGTCATCGACATCGCGGGCGACGGATCCATCCAGATGTGCATCCAGGAAATGGCCACCGTGGTCTGCAACAACCTGCCGGTCAAGATCGTTATCCTGAACAACGGCTATCTCGGAATGGTTCGGCAGTGGCAGGAGCTGTTCTACGGCAAGAACTACTGCCAGACCTGCATGGACGCCCAGCCCGACTTCGTGAAGCTGGCCGAGGCCTATGGCGCCGAAGGATACCGCATCACCGATTCGAAGGATGTGGAGTCGGTGCTGCGCGAGGCCTTTGCTTCCCCGAAGCCCGTCATCGTTGATGTGCGTGTGGAAAGGGAGGAGAACGTTTACCCCATGGTTCCGGCTGGGGCCTCCCTCGCCGAGATGCTGCTCGTCTAGGAGATACGACCATGAAACATACGCTTTCCGTCACGGTGGAAAACGAACCGGGCGTGCTCTCCAGGGTGGCCGGACTGTTCAGCGGGCGCGGGTTCAACATCGAGTCCCTCAACGTCGGCCCCACGCTGGAGCCGGGCGTCTCCCGCATGACCATCACCACCGAGGGCGATGAACAGATTATCGAACAGATCGTCAAGCAACTCAGAAAGCTCGTGACCGTGATCAAGGTCCGGGATCTGACCGAACTCAAGGCGGTTGCGCGCGAAATGGTCCTCGTGAAGGTGAATGCCGAAGAGGGCAAACGCGCAGAAATCCTACGAATCGTTGACATCTTTCGCTGCAAGGTCGTGGACGTCAGCCTGGACGAAGTGACCATCGAATGCACCGGCGACGCCGGGAAGATCGAGGCGATCATCGACCTGCTCACCCGCTTCGGCATCAAGGAAATCGCCCGTACCGGGGCCACCGCGCTCAAGCGCGCCAAACAATAGCGACAAGGTCCGGCGTGCCGGCAAGGATGTCTCGCGGCGTCCTTGCCGGAGCCTATCCCCTGGGAGGCAGGCGAGCCCACGGCGATCCGCCGTCGAGCCGTGCTTCCAGGGAGGGGTTTCCTTTTGGACGCCGATGATTCCCAAAGAATAAGGAGATGGAAATGAAAGTTTTTTACGAAAGCGACGCTGATCTGAAGTTTCTGAAGGACAAGACCGTTGCCGTCATCGGCTACGGCAGCCAGGGCCACGCCCACGCCCAGAACCTTCGCGACAGCGGCGTGAATGTGATCATCGGCCAGCGCCCCGGCGGCAAGAACTACGAACTTGCCAAGGAGCACGGCTTCGAGCCTGTCAGCGCCAAAGAGGCCGCCGCCAAGGCCGACATGATCATGATCCTGCTGCCCGACCAGGTCCAGGGCGATGTCTACAAGAACGACATCGCTCCCGGTCTCGTGGACGGCAACATCCTGGCCTTCGGCCACGGTTTCAACATCCATTTCGGCCGCATCAAGCCCCCCAAGGGCGTTGACGTGGTCATGATCGCCCCCAAGGGACCGGGACACCTGGTTCGCCGCACCTTCACCGAAGGCGGCGCCGTTCCCGCTCTGGTGGCCGTCGAGCAGGACGCTTCCGGCAAGGCCATGGACATCGCTCTGGCCTATGCCCGCGGCATCGGGGCGACCCGTTCCGGCGTCATTCAGACCACCTTCCGCGAAGAGACCGAAACCGACCTTTTCGGCGAGCAGGTCGTGCTTTGCGGCGGTCTGACCGAGCTGTGCAAGGCCGGTTTCGAAACGCTGGTCGAGGCCGGATATCAGCCGGAAGTCGCCTACTTCGAGTGCCTGCATGAGATCAAGCTCATCGTGGACCTGATGTACGAGGGCGGCTTGGCCAAGATGCGCGACTCCATCTCCGACACCGCCGAGTACGGCGACTACCGCACCGGCAAGCGGATCATCACCGACGAGACCCGTTGGGAGATGCGCCAGATCTTGACCGAGATCCAGGACGGCACGTTTGCCAAGGACTTCATCCTGGAATCCCAGGCAGGCTACCCGCGCATGAACGCCGAACGGCGCATGGCCTCCGAGAACCTGCTTGAGGTCGTCGGCGGCAAGCTCCGCAAGATGATGAGCTGGCTCAAGAAATAGTTGGTCCGCACCGCTCGTTCATTCAGCCGCTCCCGAAAGGGGGCGGCTTTTTTGTGCGCGGATGGTATCGATGCGCTGCGGCCTGGGCACCCGCCGATGCAAAGGGGTGAAACCATGCGCAAGAAAGTATTATTGATCTTGTAACGGATGGTTGCTATAGAATATTTGGAATAAGAAACCGACTTCACAGGGGAAGAGGATGGAACACCTGGAAAAACTGCACCGCACGTGTTGGACCTGTGATTACGGAGTCACCACGCTGCGGGCGCGGCAAAAGGGCTGGCTGGGCAATGTTCCCCACGGACACGCTGTGTTTTGCTGCCTCCTGCGGATTTCGCATTCCGATCCGTTGCAGGACTGCGCACGCTGGAAGGCGAGCTACGACGGGTATGACGCCGTGGCCTCTGCGGAGTTGCCGAAGACCAACCAGGAACCGTAAGCGCGGTTTTCGCGGGGAGCCTGCCGGGCGGTCAGGCACGGAAGCCCCCGCATCGCAGAATTCCGCTTGGTCTGCGGGGTGGGCCGGTCAATCCTGTCCGAGCAGTTCGCGCTTGAAGCCTTTCCCCGGATCTGGGTCAGGGCCGATCCAGCAGCTCCAAAGCGCATCGGCGAAATCCTTGCCGGGAATCGTATCCCGGACTTCTCCACCAAACTGAATCGTCGTGCCCTGCTGCGGCAGGTAGGTGAACGTCAAATCCTGGCCGTCCTTGATGTCGGACATCGCACCGCACAGCTTCTCGAAATCCTTCCTGAGCATCTCGTCCGCATCAGGGACGTTCTTCTTCAGGCCTTTCCGCCACCCCTTGCAGAGGTCTTGCCTGTCCACATCCCGCACGAAATGCATGACCATGCGCCGTGGGGTGTCGGCTGCCAGGATTGCCTCGGCGTCCGAAGTGCGCTGCGGAAGATACAGACCCGCCACGTAGACGTCGAAGACGAAGACCGAGCGCAGCGCCGTTCCGTTGAGGACCAGCGGCGCGCCGTGCGCATCGGCGGCGTCGGGAAGCGTCACGCCGGCGCGTTCGGCTGCGAAGGCCGTGGAATGGGACATCGACACCGAAAACAAGAGGGCGGTCGCGGCGACCAACAGGCGGGAAAGGCAGCGCCAACGATTTCTCGACATCTTGACCTCCAGGGGATCGGCTGAATTTCAAGATGGATACGGCAACACGCGGGAGTTGTAAAGCGGGTGCCCGCTTTTGTGGGGGCAAGGAATGCGGACACCCGTTTGCCGTCCCTGCGGGGGGCAGTGAAAAAAGGGGAAGAACGCGGAAGAGGAAGCAGGCGCGGTTGCGATGCTAGATCAGCGGCTTGATGTCGATGACCGGAGTGCCGTCGAGGGCTTCCAGCGGTTCCACGCGAAGGCGCAGGCCATGAATGGAAACGAGCCTGACCTCATGCAGCCCCACGGGATTGGGGCGGTCGGGCGAGCGGGTGGCGAACACGCCGCGCCGGGCGCGGGTTTCGTCGCCGCGGGGATGTACCTGGAGCGCGGTCCGGTCGGAACGGTCAAGCCATGTCAGCAAGACCAGCTGCGCCCCGGCCTGAAGGCCGAGCAGCGCGTCCGCATATTCCGGCAGCATTTCGATGTCGGCGGCGGGAGCACCCTCGCTGCCTTGTTTCGGGGCCTGCTTCCTGTCCTTGAGTGGGGAGCGGACGCTCCCGACAGGTTTCAGGATCATGTTCATCTTGGCCTCCTGCGCGGGCATTGACCCGTCAGCCGCTGAAGTGATCGAAGCCCTTTGCCGTCAGAGGTTCGTGGTCGAGCCGAATGCCGGGTTCCTCGGAAACCACGCCCACGATGGCCACGCCGGGCACGGCGTTCAGCAGCGCGTCCTTGCCTTCGGGGGCGCACGCGCCGAGCAGGCCGTAATCCTCGCCGCCGAGCAGCACGGTCATGGCCGGAATCTCGCCGAGTTGCAGCGCGAGCCGGAGCAGTTCCGGCTCATAGCGGTACGCGTGGAGGTCGAGATCCGCTCCATATCCTTGGCTCAGGGCCAGGAACCGGGGCAGGTCGCGGGCAAGTCCGTCGGAAATGTCCATGCAGCCGCGAACTTCGGGCAGGTCCGCCAGGGCAAGACCCTCGGCGACCCGAGGCCGGGGGCGAAGATGCGCGCCCACCGATTGGGGCCACTCTTCGCGGGCGACGTGGCCAAGCGATTCCAGGACGCTCAGGCCCACGCGCGCCATGCCGATTTCCCCGACAACGAAAATCAGGTCGCCCGGCCGGGCATTGCCGCGCGTCAGCAGCCGTCCGCTGCGGCCTGGTTCGCCCCAGATGGTCATGCCGATGCCCAGGAACGGGGAACGGCTCAAATCTCCGCCGACCAGGGCTAGTTCGTGCTCGGCGGCCAGCTCGCTCATGCCGCTGAAAAAACGGGGCCAAAAATCTGCGGGAAGGCCGTCCGGGATCATCAATTCCAGGGTGAACCCCCTGGGGGCTGCGCCCATGCCGGCGATATCGCTGACGTTGACGGCCAGAGCCTTGTATCCGATTTCTTCGGGCTGGAAATAGCTGCGCCGGAAATGCACGGTGTCCAGAAAGAGGTCGGTGGACAGGCAGATGTCCGAACCGCGCGGAATGATGCAGCAGTCATCGCCGCGTCCCAGCAGCACCGTGTCCGGAACATTGGGGAAATATCGGTCGATGAGTTCGAGGAAGTCTTCTTCGGAGTGCGGGGGCACGTGAGTCTCCTTACATTTCAAGCCGTGTCTCCGGGTGCGCCGCATACCATGCGAACCAGAAAACCTCCATGCCCTGGGGGCCGCTTTGGGCCGCGACGGTTTTCAGGGCGGCGTCCCAGTGCAAGAGGAGCAGGGAGCCGCCGAGCCGAAGCGCGAGTTCCTGCGGATGGCGTTCCGCAAAGCCTTGCTTGGGAACGGCGAGAAATTCGCCTCCGCGCTCGAAGACGAGCACCACGGTCTTCGGTGCAAGGGCGTCGCTCCGGGCCGCGAGGGGGAAAGGGGACTCGTCGCCGACATTGAATTCGGCGTAGGGCGCTTGCGGCGATTCGCTGGAATAGTCGCGCGTATACCCGGTGTTGCGGGAAAGCGCCAGGGTCTTGGGGTGGGCGGCGCGCCAATCCGCCCAGGTGCAGGCGGTGAGCGGAAGGCGTTCCGCACGTTCGCCGCAAAGCGGACCGCTGATGAAAATCCCGGAAATCTGCGGCAGGAGCGAACCCGTGTCGCGATCGTAGGCCACGAGGTTGGAGTTCAGGAGCCTGCCGGAAACACCGAGACGAAGGCCGCGAAATGCAACCCCGCTCCGGCTGAGAGAGCAATAGGTCACGGCGAGCGGCTCGCCGTCCAGATTCAGATTGACGATTTCGTGCCAGTCCAGAATGCAGCGCGGGAAGGCCGCCGTCAAACCGGGGAGATCCAAGCCGAGAACCCATTCCGAATCGGGCAGGGCGGCCTGGTCCGCCGGGACAAAGCGCGGGCTGTCGATGGCGGGGATGCCGTCCTTGGGAAAGCCGCTGGAAACCATCCGGTCCTGGAGCTGTTCGTAGCGGTCCTGGCAGGGCGAATCCGGACTGTCCACGAAAACGCGCCAGGCGGCGAAGGAGATCAGCAGAAGCAGCAGAAAGGCCGCGCTCAACTTCCAGTTGGTGGGCATGGATTCATCCCCTCAATGCGGTTGATATTGCGGGGAGCATAGCGCGAAAAGCGTTCCTATAGCAATTCAAGGTAATCGGCCACGATGACCTTGAGACCGAAACCGGGGAAGTTGACCCGGTATTTGTTCGGCGGAATTTCGGCCACGATTTTTCCCTGCCCGAAGATCTTATGGCGGCAGAAGCCGAGCTGGGAGGGGTCGCGCAGCGGCGGCGCGGGCGTCGTGTCCTTTGTGGGCGCGTCGTCCGCAAAGGGGCGCGGGGCGCTGGCGGCGTTGCCGGTTCCGTCGCTCTTGAAGCGGCTCAGGCCGGAGGAGTAGCCCTCCCGCCAGATTTCGGCGCAGCTCGCGGGCAGCTCCGCGAGGAAGGGACTCGGAGTGGCCGGTTCGGAAACCGCGTTGTAGCGGTTGTAGATGGTGGCGGGCACGAAAAGCGTGAGGGAATCGCGGGCGCGCGTGCAGGCCACGTAGAGCAGGCGGCGTTCCTCGTCCAGGTCTTCTGGCCGGGCCAGGGCTTTCTTGGAGGGGAAGCGGTCTTCCACGAGATCGATGATCAGCACCGCGCTCCATTCCAGGCCCTTGGAGGAATGGACCGTGGAGAGCACCAGCGCGTTTTCCTTGCGCTTGTCCTCCTCCTGGTCCCCGTCCAGGGTCAGGTCGCCGAGGAAATCGTCGATGCTCGCGTAGTTGGCTGCGATCTGGGCCAGCTGATCCAGCCCGGCCTGGCGCTTGGGGTAATCGTCCGGGTAGAGTTCCACCAGCAGGGGCTGGTAGAAGGTCGAGATCAATTCCAGAGCCTGGCCGGGACGCGTGGCCTGGCGCAGGGTGTCCAGATGGGCGAGCAGCTCCTTGAGCGCCGGGAAGCGCTTCAGGGCCTTGGCCATGTATTTGTCGTCGCCGGAGAGCCGCGCCTTGGCGATGCGGTCCGCGGTCTTGGCGCCCACGCCCTTGAGCGGTTCCAGCGCGCGTCTCCAGGCTATGAGGTCCGCCGGGTTGCGGGTCAGGCGCAGGTAGGAGAGGGCGTCCTTGATGTGCGCGGCTTCCTGGAAGCGAAGTCCGCCGTATTTCTGGTAGCCGATGCCCACGCGGCTCAGGGCCACTTCCAGGGGATAGGACTGGTACCCGGCCCGGAAGAGGACGGCGATGTCGTGCAGGGGATACTTCTTGGCCAGCTTGATGATTTCTTCCACGACCTGGTTGGCCTGCGTCTGGTCGCTGAGGGGATGCACGATGCGCGGCAGGGGACCGTCCGTGCGGTCGGTGTAGAGCTTTTTGTCGAACTTGCTGCGCGCCCCGGCCAGGATGTGGTTGGTCATGTTCAGGATGGGCTGGGTGGAACGGTAGTTCTTTTCCAGCCGGATGAGCTTTGCGCCCGTGAAGATTTTCGGGAAGTCGAGGATGTTGGCCACGTCCGCACCCCGAAAGGCGTAGATGGACTGGGCGTCGTCGCCCACGGCGATGATGTCGCCGCGTTCGCCGGACAGCAGCCGGACCAGCCGGGCCTGGACCTTGTTGGTGTCCTGGTACTCGTCCACCATGATGTGGCGGTAGCGCCGGCGAAGCTCCTCCAGCAGGAGCGGGTCGGCCAGGAGCAGCTCCTCGAAGCGGAAGAGCAGGTCGTCGTAGTCCATGAGCGCGTGTTCCTGCTTGAACCGCGCATAGCCGTTGGACACCGCCTGGAAGTCCTCGGCGTAGGCCGAAAGGTGGAAGGCTTCGTTCTCGACGATGCTCGAAATGCCGAGTTCCTTGTTGCGGGACTTGGTGATCATGTCCAGCAGGGTGGCCTTCTTGGGGTAGGAACGGTCGCCCTTGCCCAGCTCCAGGCTGTCCTTGACCTCCTTGGCCACGTTTTCCGAGTCGGCCCGGTCGAGCAGGGTGAAGCCGTTTTCGAATCCGAGCACATGGGCGTGGCGGCGCAGCACTCCATAGGCGAAGGAATGGAACGTGCCGCCGCTGGTGCCGGAAAGGTTGCGCCCGAGGATGCCGCCCGCGCGCTGGAGCATTTCCTGGGCGGCCTTGCGGGTGAAGGTCAGCAGGAGGATGTTTTCCGGGGCGACGCCTTCCTGCACGAGCCTGGCCAGGCGGTAGACGATGGTGCGGGTCTTGCCGGAACCTGCCCCTGCGATGACCAGGGCCGGGCTGCCCTGGTGCATGACGGCTTCCAGCTGGGCCGGGTTCAGTTCTTTCTGGAAATCGATGGACATGGGGATTTCGCGTTCATCCTGGTTGCGGCGTTCAGATCAAGAAGGCGTCGGGTCGCGTGCCGGGCCGGTCTGTATGCAGCCCGAAATGACGAAGTATTTCCGCTCCGGCGTCGCGCATGCGCGCGGGCCGGAAGCCTTCGCTGTCGAAAAAGATGGCTCCGTGCGCAGTGTGCGCTCCCGTGCGTCCGAAGGTTCCGAAGACGTCCTCGCGGTCGAACTTGGCCTTGCAGTCGAAACCGGGCCGGGCGAGGCAGACGAGATCCGGGGCGCGGTCGAGCCTTGGGCCGGGGTAAAGCTCCTCGCCGGTGAACACCCTTTCCATGACCCGCTCCCCCTTGAAGGTCAAGTTCTCGAGTCCGCTTCTGACGACGGGCAGCAGCTTTCGGGCCTGCTCGGAGCGCAGGGTGCCTCGCGGAAAGCGCTGCGCCGTGTTCAGGTAGATGCGGCCCGGATCCAGGGCGAAGGCCGCGGAATCGGGGGTCACCACGGAAGCGTCCCATTCGTCGGCGGGCGCGCCTGCGAGCCGCAGCAGGCCCTGCTGCCGGAGCCAGGCGTTGAGGTCCACCTCGGTGCGCAGGGCGGTGAAGCCGTGGTCCGCCACGACCATGAGCCGCTTGGAACCGGGCAGCGCTTCCCAGCGGTCCAGCGTCTCGCCGATGAGCAGATCCCACTCGCGCAGCAGCTCGAGGCAGGGACCGCGCCAGGGGTGCGCGGGATCGGTCAGCGCCGGAAAGAGGAAGTGGAACAGCCGGTCCGTTTCCGTGAGCACGAAGACGAAGAGATCCCAGTCGAGGTCGGGCCAGAGCAGGGCCAGGGCGCGGCGCCGCGAGGCCAGGGTGGCCCGCAGCTCGTCCAGCAGGAAGGCCGGGTCCGCGCTGCCCCGGCTGGTGTCCGCCTCCAGCTTGTAGCCCTCGAGAGCCGAGGCCAGAAAAGGCGGGTACACGGCCCGCTCCCATTGCTCGGCCACGAATCCCGCCACGAGCATGCCGCGCAGGGGCCGGGCCGGGTAGGTGTTGGGCAGGTTCACGACCCGGCTGACCAGTCCGCGCTCTCCCAGCCTGTCGAAGATGGTCGGGCAGGCCACGTCCGCGGCGCTGGCCACGCCGATGCGGAACGTCTGCGGGTCGAGTCTGGAAAAGCCGAATATCCCGTGTTCTTCCGGTCCCTTGCCTGTGGCAAGGGACGTCCAGTTCACGGGGGACAGCTCCGGCAGTTCGGCCTCGACCGTGACGGCGTCCGGAACGATGCGCCCCAGGTTCGGCAGTTCCGCCGCAAGACGCCGGGCAAGGTCCAGGGGCAGCCCGTCCAGGCCGAGAAGCAGCAGCCGGGGGCGTTCGGCCATGCCTAGGCCGCCCCTCCCGCCGGGAACACCGCTTCGTACTTCTTGAGCATGAAGGCGGGGTTGTAGGAAAGCTTGGCCTTGCGCAGCCCCTCCTCGCCGAGATCCTGTTCCCGGTTGACGTAGAGATACCCGCTGGCCTGGGCTTCCAGGAACATCTGGTTGATGGCCTGATACACGCCCTTGTAGGCGGTGTTGCCCTTCTCGAAATGGATGACGATGGATTCGTCGGACACGGGCTCCGCCACGGTATAGGCCACGACCTTGCCGTCCACGCGGATGGCTCCGCCGGTGAGGCCCTTGATCTGGTCGAATTGCTGGAGCACGCGGGTGATGGCCACGTTTTCGGCCTTGAGCGCGTCCGAGGGATTGTGCTCCTCGAACCAGCGCAGCCATTCCTCCTGCATTTCCAGCACCTCCTCCACGCATTCCGGGCCGAGGGGGGAGTATTCGTAGTCGTAGAGCTTCACGAACTGCTTGAGCAAGTTCTTCTTTTTATGGAAGCGGTTGCCGCGCAGCTCGATGAGCTCCGGCACGTTGTAGATGTAATCCCAATGCTCGCGGCATTCTTTGGTTTCGATGGCTCCGGCGAACTTCTCTTCCCAGAGCAGGGCGAGGTATTCGGGCACGCGGGTGAAGCGGCCGAGTTCGGGCACGATGCAGCACTTGGTCCACTCGTAGTTTTCCCACGCGCCGAGCGGAGCCCAGTAGACGGTTTCGGGCAGGGTCTGGCGAATCCAGGCCAGCCCGTTGCTCATGGCCAGTTCCAGGCCGTATTTTTCCGCCCAGCCGAAGATGTTGGCGAAGGCGTAGTCCGAAGTCGGAATCTGGGGACAGGTCGCCAGAATCCGGTTGTACTCATCGGCTTGTTCAATGCGTGGTTTGTCGAAATGGAGTTCCATTGGGTACTCTGCGGGGTTGAGGTTTGATCATGCTGAAGCGCGGCCAGTCCTTGCGGGCGTAGACCCAGAGCACGGCCAGAGCGGCGGCGGCCTGGGACGCGAGCATGGCGATCCAGATGCCCGTCGGGCCTTCCAGCAGGTGGTGGCCGAGCAGCCAGGCCAGGGGCAGGCGGATCAGCCAGATGGAGCCGCCCATGACCATGAAGGTGTACAGGGACGCTCCGGCTCCGTTCAGCGCTCCGGTCATGATCATGGCCACCAGCGTGAAGGGGATGGCGAGCATGTTCCACATCAGGTAATTCACGGCTTCGGACTGCACGCCCGCGTCCGCTGCGAAATATTGCGTGACCGGGCCGATGAACTGCCAGAGCAGCAGGGTCACGAGAGACACGGAAATCATGCCGATGGCCAGAACCCGGTAGCCGTAGCGCTTGGCTAGGTCGGCCCGTCCCGCGCCGAGGTAATGGCCCACGAGAATGCCCGCCGTCATGTTGAAGGCCATGGCGGGCATGAAGAGCAGCGCCTCGATGCGGTTGCCCACGGTCAGGCCGGCCAGGGCGTTGCGCGCGCCGTCGGACCCCACGGGCAGGCTCGAGGTCAGGGCGAAGAGGATCAGGTAGCCCGTGTTCCAGACCGCGGAGAGCATGCCGCTCGGCACGGCCACCTTGACGAGGTACGGAAAGGCGCGGCGCACCCAGCGCCAGGGCGCGAAGCTGCGGGCCTTGAGCAGGCCGAGACGGCCAAGCATGAAGAGGTTGAGCAGCGCGCCGAAGCTGACAGCGCCGAGCGTGGCCCAGGCCAGACCCCGGTAGCCCAGGGCCGGAAAGCCGAACATGCCCAGGCCGAAGGCCAGATCGCCCAGCGCGTTGAGCGCGGTGATCAGCATCATCGTATAGAGCGGGAACATGACCCGCTTTTGTGCGCGGAAGATGGCGTTGGTGATGGTCAACAGGTAGTAGCTCGGCACGGAGAGCAGGTAGACTTCGAGGAAGAAGCGCGTCGTGGCCTCCATGCCGGGGCGGACCTGAAGCACGTCCAGCAGCAGCCCGCGCAGGGGGAAGCTCGCCGCCAGCAGCGCCAACCCCAGGGCCAGGGCCGCCAGCACGCACAGGCCCGTGTAGCGCTGCACCCGCAGGGTCTTGCCCGCGCCGCCCGACTGGCTGATGGCCGCCACCGCTCCGTTGGACATGGCGATGGCCACCACCAGGAAGAAGACCAGAAGCTGGGTCATCATGCCGAGGGCCGCCTGGACCTCGGCGTTGATCATGCCCGCCACCTTCACGTCCACCGCGCCGATCAGAAAATGGAACAGCATCATCAACACCTGGGGCCAGGCCAGGTGCCAGATCACACGGTAGGGGTGTCGTTCGAGTTCGTCGTCAATCTGCGGGGGCATGGGCTTCCTCTGGCTTCCGGCTCCGGTGTTTTTCGGGCCGAAGCATATCATAGCAACTCATGGCGATTTGCCAAGGGGCGAAGCCGTAATACAATTCACATCGTTGCGCCAGTCCCGGTTTCGGGGTAGTCTGTGCGCTACCGGGAGGCGAAATGAACGACGGAAAAACCTCATTGAAGATGCGCATGTGGCTGGAGCAGAAGGGAGAAGGCGCCCTGTTCGGCCCCGGAACCATGCATATGTTGCAGCTCATCGACGAACTCGGCTCGCTGAACAAGGCTGCCGCGGAATTGGGCATGTCCTACCGCCGGGCCTGGGGCAGGCTGCGCGAGGCCGAGGAACGCATCGGCAGAAGCCTCGTGGAGCATGTCCGAGGGCGAAAAGGCTACAGTCTGACTCCGTTCGGCAGACAGATTCTGGAGTCCTGGCAACGCTGGCAAAAGGAGGTCGAGGACTTCGCCCGCAGGCGGGCAGCCGAGCTGTTCCCCGAAGAGCTGCGTCCGAAGATCTGATCGCGGGGGCGCGCTTCGACTCAGTCGTGCCGATGCGGCTCTTCGCCGCCCAGATGCACGTGCACATGCACGTGCGGGGTCGCGTCGACGGCATGCACCTTGCCGTCCCGCAGGTTGACCAGCGTATCCGTGACCTCGGTCAGGAAATCCGGTTCGTGGGAAACCACGAGAAAGGCGATTTCCAGGCTCTTGAGTATCTCCAGGATCCTGCTTTTGGTCCGTTTGTCCAGCCCTGTCGTGGGTTCGTCCAGCAGCAGGGCTTCCGGCTTCATGGCCAGGATCGTGGCCAGGGCCGCCAGTTTTTTTTCTCCGCCGGAAAGCTTGTAGGGCACGCGGTCTTCGAATCCGCGCAGCCCCAGTTCGTCCAGGGTCGTCTGGGCCACGGCCAGAGCTTCCTCGCGGGGCAGGCCCTGGTTCAGCGGTCCGAAGGCCACGTCTTCGAGCACGCTGGGGCTGAAGAGCTGGTCGTCGGCGTGCTGGAAGAGAAAGCCAAGCCGCAGCCGGGCTTTGTGAAATTCCGCTTCCGTGGCTGTCCGCTCGCCGAATAGGCGCACCTCGCCCCCGCGCAGGGGGACCAGCCCCATGATCGTGTGCAGCAGGGTGCTTTTCCCGCAGCCGTTGGGGCCGATGAGCCCCACGCGCTCGCCCCGCCCCAGGCGGAAGTCCAGGCCGTCGAGAATGGATTCCCGGCCGGGATGGCCGCTGGTCACGTTCTTCAGCTCGATGATCGGGTTCATATTCCTCCCCGGCGGGATGCGATGTCGAGAGCGAGAAGCCCCGCTCCGGCGCAGAGGCTGGAGATCAGGAGCCACCAGTCCGCGCTGCTGCGCGAAAAGCGGACGATGCTGTGGAAGCGGCCGGAAAATCCGCGGCAGCGCATGGCCTGGTGCACCCGCTCGGCCCGGTCCCAGCTGCGCACCAGAAGCATGCCCACCAGCCAGGCGTAGGTCCGGTAGGTGTGCAGGCTGGTCCGGGGCTTGAAGCCGCGCGCCCGCACGCAGCGGTGCTGGCGCAGGTATTCCTGCCGGATGACCGCGATGTAGCGCCAGGTGAAGAGCAGCAGGAGGCAGAATTTTTCCGGCAGGCCGAGCCGTTGCAGCGCCTGGCCCAGGGCGGTGATGGGCATGGTCGCCAGGAGGGCCGTGAGCGCGAGCACTATTCCGAAGCTTTTGCCCGTGAGCAGCAGGCAGAGCCGGAGGCCCTCGCGCGTGGCCGTGAGCGGTCCCAGGCTGAAGACCGCCTCGCCCGGCAGGGAAAAGGGCAGGAAAAGCCAGAGAAACCCTACGAAAAGCCCGACCACGCAGAGCCGCCGCAGCAGCGGAAGGAGCGGCAGCCGCGCCAGCAGCGCCAGCAGTGCGCCCAGGGCAAGGCAGGCGCCGGAAGCCGGCAGCCCCTGGACCATGGCCGCCGGAAGACTGAAAGCCACTGCGGAGAGGATCTTCAGGCCGGGATCGCGGCGGTGCAGGGCGGAATCGCCCTGGGCAAAAGGTTCTTCAATGGCGCTCAAGTGTTTGTCCCGGCTGAGGTTGCGCGCGGCCATGCCTGGAAGCCGCGTCCGGCGGACTGTGCCACATCGCACGAATTCGTGCAACCGGACGATCCGCGCGGGGCGCTACTTCACGAGGCCCACTTCCGGGGCCAAAGGCGCGATGGCGTCGATGGCGATTTGAAAGAACTCTCCCTGGTCCAGGCCGATCTTTTCGCACTCGCGGATGTTGTCGCGGTTGATGTTCGCGGCGAACGCCTTTTCCTTCATCTTCTTCTTCAGGCTTTTCGGCTTCATGCCGTCCATGCCTTCGGGCCGCACCAGGGCGTTGGCGTGGATCAGCCCGGTGACGGTTTCCCCGCAGCGCAAGGCGTAGTCGAACAGGGATTCCGGCGCGGTGCCGGTGCACTCTCCGTTGTGGGCGCGGATGGCCTTCAGCGCTTCTTCGGGCAACCGGTCCGCGAGCATCTCGCAAGTGACGAGGCCGTGCTTTTCCGGGGTGTCCTTGGTCGCCGAGTAGTCCAGGTCGTGGAGCAGTCCGGTCAGGCTCCAGAGCTGCGGATCCTGGTCCAGGCGAACCGCCAGGGCGCGGAGAACCGCCTCGGTTTCAAGGGCGTGGGGAACGAGGTGCGGGTCGGCGCTGTGGGTCGTGACCAGTTCGAGGGCTTCTTCGCGGGAAATCATGCGCACTCCTTTGGTGATGCTGAGGTGTCAGTAGAGCCAGCAGGCCGCGTGCCGTCCGGGTTCGATTTCCCGGAATTCGGGTTCCTTCCGGGAGCAGACGTCCATGGCGCGGGGGCAGCGCGGATGGAACGGGCAGCCGGACGGCGGGTTCAGCGGGCTCGGCAGGTCGCCGGTGAGGCTCGCGGCGCGTCGTTCGGCTGCGGGGTCGGGCACGGGAACCGCCGTGAGCAGTGCCTGGGCGTAGGGGTGCAGGGGCTGCGCGAAAAATGCGCCGCGCGGGGCCTGCTCCACGATGCGGCCCAGATACATGACCGCCACCCGGTCGCAGAGGTGGCCGATCACGGAAAGATCATGGGAGATGAACAGGTAGGTCAGTCCGAATTCCTGTTGCAGGTCCGCCAGCAGGTTGAGCACCTGGGCGCGGATGGACACGTCCAGGGCGGAAACCGGCTCGTCGCAGACCACGAGATCGGGCTCCAGGGGCAGGGCGCGGGCGATGGCCACGCGCTGGCGCTGGCCTCCGGAGAACTCGTGCGGGTAGCGTCCCGCATCGTCCTCGTTCAGTCCCACGCGGCGCAGGGTCTCGGCGACCTTGGCGCGGCGCTCCCCGGCATCGCCGATTCCGTGGATGTCCAGTGGCTCGCGCACGATGGACCCCACCTTCCAGCGGGGATTCAGCGAGGAGTAGGGATCCTGGAAGATCATCTGCACCGTGCGGCGCAGTTCCTTGCGGTCCCATTCGTCCAGGGGCCTGTCCTTGAGCAGGATATCCCCGGACGTTGGCCGTTCCAGGCCGAGGATCAGGCGCGCCAGAGTGGACTTGCCGCAGCCGGATTCGCCGACGAGGCCGACGGTCTCGCCCGCGTGCAGGGTCAGGTTCACGCCGTCCACGGCGCGCACCAGGCCCTGGCGGGTGCCGAGCAGGCCCCCGCGCACCGGGTAATGCTTCTTCAGGTCGCGGACATCGAGCAGCAAGCCGTCCTCCGGGTCATTCATGCAGCCAGCAGCGGGCCTTGCGCCCGGAGCCGAGGTCGAACAAAGGGGGTTCTTCCAGGGGGCATCTGTCGAAAGCCTTGTCGCAGCGGGGGTGAAAAGTGCAGCCGCCGGGGCGGTCGAAAATGCCCGGCACCGTGCCGGGAATGGGTTCGAGCCGCTTTGCGCGGCGCTCGTCCGGTCCCGGCGGGCGGGGAAGGGAGCGGAAGAGCCCCTGGGTGTAGGGGTGCAGCGGCTCGGCATAGAGGTCCGTTGTCGCGGCTTCCTCCACCACGCGGCCCGCGTACATCACGGCCACGCGGTTGCAGAACCCGGCCACCACGCCGAGGTCGTGGGAGATGAGCACGCCCGAAGCGCAGGTGCGTTCGCGCACCTCGGCCAGCAGGTCCATGATCTGAGCCTGGATGGTCACGTCGAGGGCCGTGGTCGGCTCGTCCGCGAAGAGCAGGTCCGGCTCGCAGGCCAGGGCCATGGCGATCATCACGCGCTGGCGCATGCCGCCGGAAAGCTCGTGCGGAAATGCCCGGGCGCGTACGCGCGGATTGGGGATGCCCACTTGGGCGAGCAGGTCTTCCGCGCGCTCCAGGGCCTGGCGTTCGCTCATGCCCCGGTGCAGCATCAGGGGCTCGGCGATCTGTCGTCCGACCCGGAAAACCGGGTTCAGGGAAGTCATGGGTTCCTGGAAGATCATGGAAATCTTGTTGCCGCGCACGCTCCGGAGTTCCGTTTCGGACATGGCCAGCAGGTCGCGGCCCTGAAACAGGGCCTGGCCGTCCGTGACCCGGCCGGGCGGGTCGGGCACGAGGCCCAGCACGGACAGGGCCAGCACGGTCTTGCCGCAGCCGGACTCCCCCACGAGGGCCAGGGCGTCCCCTTGCCCCACGGCGAGGTTCACTGTATCAACCGCCTTGGCCACGCCGCGCGGCGTGGCGAAGCGGGTGGTCAGCCCGCGAATGTCGAGAATCGTATCAGCCATTGGTGCTGTCCTGCATTTGCGGGTATATACGGAAAAAAGCCGGAGACGACAATGCACGAACGTTGGGTGGCGGTGATCGGCGGGGGGCTTGCCGGGTGCGAATGCGCCCATGCCCTGGCCCAGGCCGGAGAAAAGGTCCGCCTGTACGAAATGAAGCCGAAGCGTTTTTCCGAAGCGCATGAGAATCCCGGACTGGCCGAGCTGGTCTGTTCCAACTCCCTGCGGTCCGAGGAGCCCGCCACGGGCGTGGGCCTGCTCAAGCAGGAAATGCGCGCCCTGGGCAGCCTGGTCATGGACGTGGCCGAGGCGGCGCGGGTCGCTGCCGGAAAGGCCCTGGCCGTGGACCGGGCGGTGTTTTCCGCGCGCATGACGGAGATCATCGAAAACCATCCGAACATAGAGCTGGTGCGCGAGGAGATCGAGCGCCTGGACGACGGGCGGCTCGCCGGAGCGGCCGCCGTGGTCGTGGCCGCCGGACCGCTGGCCTCGAAGCCCCTCGCCGACGACCTCCTTGCCCTCGTGGGCGGGCAGAAGCTGTATTTCTACGATGCGATCGCTCCCATCGTGTCCTTTGATTCCATCGATATGGACAAGGCCTTCTGGGGCTCGCGCTATCGGCTGGAAGATTCGGACTACCTGAACTGCCCCCTGACCGAGGACGAGTACAAGGCTTTGGTGGCGGCCATGGTCGCCGGAGAAAAGGTCAAGCCGCACGAATTCGAGCAGCATATTCATTTCGAGGGCTGCCTGCCCGTGGAGGAAATGGCCGAGCGCGGGGAGATGACCCTGGCCTTCGGTCCGCTCAAGCCCGTGGGCCTGACCGACCCGCGCACTGGGGAACAGCCCTTTGCCGTGGTCCAGCTGCGCGCGGAGAACCGCGAGAAAACCGCCTTCAACCTCGTCGGTTTCCAGACCAAGCTGACCTATCCGGAGCAGAAGCGCGTCTTCCGCATGATCCCCGGCCTGGAGCAGGCCGAATTCCTGCGGCTCGGCTCCATCCACCGCAATACGTACGTGGATGCTCCCGAAGTCCTCGACGGCCTGGAACTCAAGGCGCGGCGCGGCGTCTGGCTCGCCGGGCAGATCACGGGCGTGGAGGGCTATGTGGAATCCGCGGCCTGCGGCCTCTGGCTGGGACTCAAGCTGGCCGCGAAGCTGAACGGAACGGAGCTTCCCGCCCCGCCGCCGGAGACCGCGCTCGGCGGCCTGCTGGCGCATCTGGCCGCTCCTCCGGCCAAGCGGTTTCAGCCCTCCAACGTGCATTTCGGCCTGATGCCCGCCCTGAACAAGAAAGCGCCCAAGAAGATGCGCAAGGAGCTGTACGCCAAGCGGGGCCAGGAGGCTTTCGCGGATTGGCGTCTGCGGACCGCTTGATTGCGGAAATGTGAAAGTTCTGTTGATCCCGCCGGTTGCGGATTTTGCCCTGAGGGTGCGAGATATTTTTTGCGCCTTTTTGCGGCCCGCGGCTTCCGGCGGGGTTTTCTTTTATGCCGATAGATTGTAGACGAAACCCCGACGCCATCGATTGCGCACGCGCACGGGCGGACTTCATCGCGAGGGGAGGGGCCATGTCGAAAGAACGGCCTTTGATCCGCCTGGAGCACGTCTCCAAGACCTTTGATGGTGAAACCGTCCTCCAGGATGTCTCTCTCGACATCCATAACGGAGAATTCCTGACCATCCTTGGGCCGAGCGGCTGCGGCAAGACCACGCTGCTCAGGCTCATCGCCGGGTTCGAATCCCCGGACCAGGGGGACGTTTTCATCGACGGCCGTTCCATGAACGGCGTCCCCGCGAACCGGCGCAAGGTCAACACCGTTTTTCAGAGCTACGCGCTCTTTCCGCACATGACCGTGTTCGAGAACGTGGCCTTCGGGCTGCGCATGGCCAAGACGCCGCCCGCGGAGATCGAGGAGCGCGTGGCCCAGGCCCTGCGCATGGTCGGTCTCGTGGGCATGGCCCAGCGTCGGCCGAGCAGCCTTTCCGGCGGCCAGCAGCAGCGCGTGGCCATCGCCCGCGCCTCGGTCAACCGGCCGCTGGTGCTCCTGCTCGACGAACCGCTGAGCGCGCTCGACTACAAGCTGCGCACCCAGATGCGCATGGAACTCAAGCAGCTCCGGCGCGATCTCGGCATCACCTTCGTCTTCGTGACCCATGACCAGGAAGAAGCCTTTTCCATGGCCGACCGCGTGGTGGTCATGAACCAGGGCAGGGTGGAGCAGGTCGGCGCGCCCGTGGAGGTCTACGAACAGCCCGTGAACATGTTCGTGGCCCGTTTCGTGGGCGAGACGAACATCTTCGAGGGATTCGCCGGGCAGAGCGAGGGCGGAACCCTGCACGCGCTGGTGGAGGGCCGCAAGTGCGACCTGGCTTCGGACCGGGGCTTCAAGCCCGGCGACCGCATCCGCGTCCTGCTGCGGCCGGAGGATCTGCTCGTGGAGCGGGTCGCGCCGGAGGGGGACGACCAGCTCTGGCTGCCCGGACTCATATCCGAAACCGTGTACAAGGGGTCCACCTGGGACATGATCGTGCGCCTGGACAGCGGCAACGAGCTGCTTGTGACCGAGTTCTTCGACGAGGACGCGGACAAGATGAATTTCCAGGCCGGGGAGCGGGTTTTCGTCAGTTGGTTCGACGGATGGGAGGTGGTTCTGCCCCATGAGGACGACGAACCTGTTTAGGCGCATCTCCATCGGCGGAGCCGCCCTCTGGCTGGGCGTCTTTGCGGTGCTGCCCTTTCTGCTGATCTTCGCGACCAGCTTTCTGACGCGGGACGAGGCATCCTTCGTGGCGCTCCAGCCGTCCCTGGACGGCTACGCGGGCATCGCCGGGCCGGTCTTCCTGGACGTGCTCTGGCAGTCGGTCTATCTCGCCTCCGGCGCGACCCTGCTCTGCCTCCTGGTGGGCTATCCGTTCGCCTACGCCCTGGCGCGGATGCGCTCGCGCGCCAAGAATTTCCTGCTGCTGCTCGTGATCATTCCCTTCTGGACCAACTCGCTGCTGCGCACCTACGCCCTGGTCTTCATGCTCAAGGCCAACGGGCTGGTGTCCATGACGCTCATGGCTCTGGGGCTGTCGAGCGAGCCCGTGTCGCTGCTCTACACCGAAGCCGCCATCTTCATCGGCCTTGTCTACACCCTGCTGCCGTTCATGATCCTGCCGCTCTACGCCTCCATGGAGAAGCTGGACAACAGCCTGCTGGAGGCGGCCAGGGATCTCGGCGCGAACAGGTTCCAGGGATTCATCCGGGTGACCGTGCCCCTGACCACGCCGGGCATCATCGCCGGGTCCATGATGGTCTTCCTGCCCGCCCTGGGCATGTTCTACATTCCGGACCTGCTCGGCGGCGGCAAGCACGTCATCGCGGGCAACTTCATCAAGGACCAGTTCCTCGTGGCGCGCGACTGGCCCGTGGGCGCGGCGGCCAGCGTGGTGCTGACCCTGCTCATGGCCGCGCTGCTGCTGGCCTACCATCTCAGCGCGAAGCGCATCCGCCGCAACGGCAGGAGCAACGGGTTCGAGGGGGGCGAGGCATGAGCGCGCTCTGGAGACTTGTGCGGCTGCTGCCCGTCTACGTCTTTCTCTACCTGCCCATCGTGGTGCTGGTGGTCTTCGCGTTCAACGATTCCAAGTATTCGGTGACCTGGAAGGGCTTCACCTGGAAGTGGTTCGGCAAGCTCCTGGCCAACGGCCAGCTCATGGACGCCGCGGTCCATACCTTCACCGTGGCCTTCCTTTCGGCCACCGCAGCCACGGCCCTGGGCCTGCTCGCCGCCGTGGCCCTCTATCGCTACCGCTTCCAGGGCAAGCGCCTGCTCCAGTCCGCGCTCTTCGTGGTCATGGTCTCCCCGGACATCGTCATGGGCGTTGCCTTTCTCGTGCTGTTCATGTGCATGGGGCTGAAGCCCGGCTTTCTGACGCTCTTCCTCGCGCATACCACCTTTTGCCTGCCCTTCGTCACCGTGACCGTGCATTCGCGGCTGGCGGGCTTCGACAACCATCTCATCGAGGCGGCCCAGGATCTGGGCGCGGGCGAGTTCCGGGCCTTCCGGCACGTGCTGCTGCCCATGCTCGCTCCGGCCGTGCTCGCGGGCTGGCTGCTCTCCTTCACCCTGTCCATGGATGACGTGATCATCAGCTTTTTCGTCACCGGACCGGATTTCGACATTCTGCCCCTGCGCGTCTATTCCATGGTGCGCCTGGGCGTGAAGCCGGACGTGAACGCCTTGTCCGCGATCATGTTCGGCCTGACGGTCGTGGTCGTTTTCACCTCGCAACTGCTCTTGAGGAGAAAGAAATGAAGAAACTGCTTTTGGCGCTTTGCCTGGCCCTGCTGCCCGGCCTCGCCTCGGCCGGAGGAGAGGTCTACGTCTACAACTGGACCGAATACGTGCCCGAGGCGGTTCTGAACCAGTTCACCGAAGAGACGGGCATCAAGGTCATATACACCACCTACGACAGCAACGAGGCCATGTACGCCAAGGTCAAGCTCCTGGGCGGCGAAGGCTACGACGTGGTCGTGCCCTCCACATATTTCGTGAACAAGATGCGCCGCGAAGGACTGCTCCTGCCGCTGGACCGCTCCAAGCTCCCGAGTTTCGCGAACCTGGACACGAAGTTCCTGAACAAGCCGTATGACCCGGACAACGAGTATTCCGTCCCGTATCTTTGGGGCGGCTCCGGCATCATCGCCAACACCGAGATGGTTTCCGCCGAGGGCATGGACTCCTGGCGCTGGCTCTGGAGCCCCCAGCTCAAGGGCAAGCTGCTGCTCCAGGACGACCTGCGCGACGTGCTGGGCATCGGCCTGCTGCTCAAGGGATACTCCGTCAACGAAACCGATCCGGAGCACATCCGCGAGGCCTACGAGGTCATCAAGACCCTGGCTCCGAACGTGCTGGTCTACAATTCGGACAACCCCAAGTCCGCCTACCTGGGCGGCGAGGTGGCCGGAGGCATGATCTGGAACGGCGAAGCCTACCAGGCCCTGGGCGAGATGGACACGCTCAAGTTCGTCTGGGCCAAGGAGGGCGGCCTGCTTTGGATGGACAACTTCGTCATTCCCAAGAACGCCAAGAACGTGGACAACGCTCACGCCTTCATCAACTTCATGCTGCGCCCGGACATCGCGGCCCAGTGCTGCGTGGAATACGGCTACGCCACGCCGAACAAGGCGGCCGTCAAGCTGCTGTCTGCGGAGCTGCGCGAAAGCCCGCTGATTTTCCCGCCGGACGAGGTCGTGGCCCGGTCCGAGTTCCAGAACGACGTGGGCGAGGCCATTCTCGTCTACGAGAAGTATTGGCACATGCTCAAGGCCGGGCAATAGAGCCGGACCAACGGCGTCCGCCATCGTGTCGTTTCCGGCGGGAGCGGTTTTCGGACCCTCCCGCCGTTTCTTGTCCGGCCGGCAGCCGGAGATTGCTTTTGAACGCGACCTGGGCCATGTTCTGGCCCGGAGGACAGAGTGCAGATTCAAGTCTTGTTCAGCGAGTGGGACCAGTACGAATTGCTGGATTCCGGGGACCAGCGCAAGCTGGAGCGTTTCGGCGACGTGCTGCTGGTGCGCGGGGAACCCCGCGCCTGGTGGAAGCCGGAACTGCCGGAACGGGAGTGGGCGAAGGCCGTGGCCGTGCACGATGATCGGTCCTGGAGCTTCAAGCCCGGCGCACCCAGAGAGTGGACTCTGGATTTGGACGGGATGGAGATCCTCTGCCGCTTCTCGGAAACGTCCAAGCATGTGGGCGTGTTTCCGGAGCAGTGGCCCCATTGGCGGAGCCTGCGCGAGTTCGGACAGCCGGAAAAGGACGGCAAGCCCAAGCTGCTGAACCTGTTCGGCTATACGGGCGTGGCCACGCTCTGCGCCGCGCGGGCCGGGTTCGACGCCACGCATGTGGACGCCTCCAAGCCCACCGTGGCCTGGGCGCGCCGCAACCATGAGATTTCCGGGCTGGGAGACGTGAATATCCGCTATCTGCTCGACGATGCGCTCAAGTTCGTCAAACGCGAGGTGCGTCGGGGCAACCGCTACGAGGCCATCCTGCTGGATCCGCCCGCTTTCGGGCGCGGCCCGCGCAAGGAGCTTTGGAAGGTGGAGGCCCAGGTGGCCGAGCTGCTGGCCGATTGCGCGCAGCTGCTCTCGGACCGTGCCCGGCTGTTGATCCTGACCATGTACAACACGGACGCCTCGGCCCTGATGCTCAACAACCTGCTCACCGACGCCCTGGAAGGCAAGGGCGGGCGGCTGAGCATCGGCGAACTGGCCCTGCGCCACACTTCCGGTCCCAAGATTCTGCCGCGCTCGCTTTGGGCACGCTGGCAGGCCTGAGGCTTTCCAGGTTTCCCGACGCGAAAAAGGGCCGCTCCCGAACGGGAGCGGCCCTTTTTCGCGTCGATGCGCGGCTCGGCTACCACTTGATCTTTTCGGGCGGCCTGCGTTCGGGCACGACCTTCCGTTCGATCTTTCCTTCGTTCCAGTCCTTGGAGACGTACAGGCCGCAGAAGCAGGCTCCGAATTCCTCCACGTCCGGCTCGCGGTAGACGCAGGGACAGACGATGTCCTTGTCGTCCTCGAACTCGCCGTTGGCCAGTCGGCAGGGGCAGGCCATGTAGCCGTACCGCTGCTTGTTGGCCAACAGGCTCTCCATGAGCGGCATGGTCATGCTCATGTCTTCGTTGAAGTAATAGCCCTTGGGTTCCTGAATCTTTTTCAGGGCTTCGTAAAGTTGCCTGGCGTCCATGAGTCTCCTCGCGGCTATTTTTCGAGAGCGTCGTCGATCTTGTCCTTGTTGAAGCCCACCACGACCTTGCCGTTGATGACCAGGGTGGGGAAGGACACGGAAGGATTGTGTTCCTTGACCTTGGCGATGGTTTCCTTGCGTTCCTCGCCTTCGAGCTTGTCCACGAACACGGGGTCACAGGCAACATTGCATTCTTCCAGGTATTGCAGGGCCTTCTTGCAGTGGATGCAAGTGGAGAGGCCGTAGAATTCGATTTTGTTCGGCATGGAACCTCCGATTGTTCTCGCTTTTTTACAGCATGGATATTTTGTTGAAAAAAGTCAAAGCCCGTTTCTGAATTTGTTCATGCGTCCTTCCAGGGCGCGCACTCCCAGGGAAAGCGGGAAGGTCATGGCGAAGTAGAGGGCGAGCACCAGGGTCCAGATTTCGAAGGTCCGGTAGGTGGCGGCCATGAGTTCCTGGCCCGCGAACGTCAGTTCCTGGATGGAAATGATGGAGACGATGGCCGAGTCCTTGATGGTGGAGATGAACTGCCCGGCCAGGGCCGGAATCATGCGCACCAGGGCCTGGGGCAGGATCACGTGGCGCAGCCTTCCCCAGCGGCTGAACCCCAGCGCGGCGGAGGCTTCCCACTGCCCTTTTTCCACGGATTCCACTCCGGCCCGGACGATTTCCGTGATGTAGGCACCTTCGAAGAGCGCCAGCGTCAGCACGGCGGAGAGAAACGCGGGAATCTGCTCCACAGGGCCGAGCGCGAATTCGAGTGCGCTCTGGACGTGTTTCGGCAGGGTGTAGACGAGGTCGTTCACGCCCAGGGCCGCCATGATCTGGTCGCCGAGGAAGTAATAGAAGACGAAGACCAGGACCAGGGGCGGGGTGTTGCGGACGAGTCCCACGTAGGCCCCGCCGATCATCTGCCGCAGCGGGCTGCGGCTGGTCCGGAACAGCCCCATGACCATGCCGAAGAGCGTCGCCAGCAGTCCGGAAAGCACGCTCAGGCGCAGGGTCACGAACAGGCCCTGGAGCAGCAGTCCCGCGCGCCAGGTTTGCTCCTTGGCGTCCCAGCGCAGCAGGTAGTGCGGCATGGACGACCAGTCCCAGCGGTAGTTCAGGTCTCCGGCCACGCGATAGCCGAAAGCGAGGGCCGCCCCCGTCAGCAGCAGCAGGACCGCCGCATCCAGGGGCGTCACCCTGAGTTTGCGATTGCGCAATGCGGGACCGTCCCTATTCCACCAGGGACTTCCACTCTTCCCCGTTGAACCAGTAGGTGAAGCGGGCGTCGAGCCAGCCTTCGGCGTTGGCGACGCGAATCCAGTTGTTCAGATAGTTGAGGAAGTCGGGATCGCCCTTGCGGACGGCGAAGCCGATGGGCTCGCGGGTGAAGTCCTCCTGCATGGGCAGGTAGAGCTGGTCCGGATACTTGGCGGCCAGGTTGCGGGGCAGGGGATTGGAAGCCACCAGGCACTGGGCCTTGCCGTTGAGGAGTTCCTGGATGGAGGCCGCCTCGTCGCTGAACTGGCGGAGCTGGGCCTTGGGCAGGAAGTTCTTGGCCGCCTTTTCCGCCGTGGTGCCCAGGCGGACGGCCACCGTCACGTCGGGCGAGTTGAAGTCGGCCAGGGAGCTCTTGCCGGGGGCCGCCTGTCGGCTGGCCACGACGGACATGCCCGTGAATTCATACGGGCTGGAAAAATTGACCTTCAGATTGCGGCTGGGAGTGATGCCCATGCCGCCGATGATGATGTCGAACTTGCCGGAAAGCAGGGCGGGGATGATGCCGTCCCACTTGGTGGGCACGAACTGGACCTTGACGCCCATGTCGTCCGCGAGGCGGCGGGCCACGTCGATTTCGAAGCCGACGAAATCGCCGTTTTTATCCTTCATGGCCCAGGGCACGAAGGTGGAGAAGCCGACCTTGAGCACGCCGCGCTGCATGACCTGCTCAAGGGTGCTGGTCTTTGCCAGTTCCTGCCGGGCATCTCCGGCCCACACGGCGCTGGCGAGTCCCAGAATGACGATCAGGGCCGTAAGGCCCATTCGGGTGGTCTGCCACAGTGTCATGTTCATCCTCCTTGGATTTGTTGGACGTTCAGACGGAATGGTTCCAATCGCCTTTGAGGCGTTTGTCGATGAGGGAGATCAGGCCGCTCAATCCGAGGGTCAGGACGAGGTAGATGGCCGCGACGGTGAACCAGACCTCGAAAGTGAGAAAGGTGTCCGAGACGATGGACTGGCCCTGCATGGTCAGGTCGTAGACGGCGACGGTGCTGACCAGGGCGGAGTCCTTGACCAGCGACACGGCCTGGCTCGCCAGGGGGGGGACGATGCGCGGCACGGCCTGGGGCAGGATGACTTCCCGGTAGGTGAACCAGGTGCCGCCGCCGAGGCTTTCGGCCGCTTCCCATTGCCCGTCGTCGATGGAGGCGATGCCCGCCCGGAAGATCTCCGAGGCGTAGGCTCCCTCGAACAGCGAAAGCGCCAGGACCGAGGCCCAGAAGCCGCTCATGCCGAGGATGGGGCCGACGACGAAATAGGCGAAGAAGAGCTGGATCAACAGGGGGGTGTTGCGGATGGTCTCCAGGTAGAAGCGGGCCAGGACATTGGCCATGAACGAGGAGGAGAGCCGGAACATGGCCGTGACCAGCCCGAAGACGAAGGCGAGGACAAAGGCGGCCCCGGTGATGCGCAGCGTGACTTCCAGCCCCTGGAGCAGCAGGCCCGCATGGAGCGAGCCGTTTTCGAAATAATACAGGAAGCGGGGAATACGGTACCATTGCCAGTTGTAGCCGAGCTGTTCGGTTCCGCGCGCCACGAACCAAGCCAGCAGCGCGACGAGGACAAGAAACTTGCCCAGGTCGACGAGGGCGGCTCGCTTGCCGCGCTGCATCAATCTGGAGGTGGCGTTGTTCATAGATGTCGGGTGGGCGGCGGATTGAGCCGATATCGGCTGCCGCCCTACGAACAGCCAATAGCATAGCGGCAGGAAAAAACCAAAGAATAAAAAGAAAAAGGCAGTTACTGAAAGGTAACTGCCTTCATGCGGTTCGGCTTTCCTAGGGGCGGGCCAGGAGGCGGTCCACTATAGTTCGGATGGATTCGAAGACTTCGTCCGGTCCCGGAGCCGCGTCCACCACGTGGATGCGCTGCTGGTGCAGCGAGGCCCATGTCAGATATCCTTCGCGCACGCGGCGGTGAAATTCCAGGCTTTCCGCCTCGAACCGGCCTTCTTCCACGGCCTTGCCCTCGCGCAGGTTGCGGGCCATGGCGCGGTTCAGGCCGCTTTCCGGTTCGATGTCCAGGAGAATGGTGGCGTGGGGCCAGCAACCGGCCACGGCCACCTCGTTGAGCTGGTGCAGGAGCCGGGGTTCCAGGCCGCGACCGTAGCCCTGGTAGACCACGGTGGAGTCCGCGAAGCGGTCCGAGATGACCACCTTGCCGCGCGCCAGGGCCGGGCGGATGACCTGGGCCACGTGTTGGGCCCTGTCCGCCAGGTAGAGGAACAGTTCCGTCTCCGGGGTGATGTCCCGGCTCTCCAGGTGCAGGAGCATGCGCCGCAGCTCCCGCCCGATGCGGCTGCCGCCCGGTTCCAGCGTCACGAGGTGTTCCTTGCCGCGTTGCTCCAGGTAGTTGACGAGCATGCGGATCTGGGTGGACTTGCCGGTGCCTTCTATCCCTTCAAAGGTAAGAAACATTGGTTCTCCGGGCTGTCGCTCTTGCGCTGGTTGTTGGTGTCCGGCGTGGGCACGGGGAGGAACACGGCGCGTTCGAGGAAACGCTGGTACGGGGTCCAGGCCGGGCCTTCGGTCTGTTCGAGCTGGTCCACGGCCCCGCTGATGATGTTCAGTTTCGAGTCCATCATGTCCGCGAGGTGCAGGACGAAGGCTTCGGCGCTTTTGGGCCGGACCGGAGCGCCGTACTCGTGCTCGCCGTGGTGGCTGAGAATGAGATGCTTGAGGTGCAGGATCAGTTCCGGCTCCAGGTCGCGGGCCTTGGCGAAGAACGGGCCCAGGATTTCCAGGCCGAGTTCGATGTGTCCCAGGAGCTGTCCCGCATCGGTATAGCCGTTTTCCGGTCCGCCCGTCATTTCCCAGGCCTTGCCGAGATCGTGGAAAATGGCCCCTGCGAGCAGTATCTGCCGGTCGAGCCGGGGATAGAGGTCGCAGGAGGACATGCACAGCCGGGCCACGCCCAGGGTATGCTCCAGAAGGCCGCCCACGTAGGCGTGGTGGACCACTTTGGCGCCCATGCCGTTCAGCAGCCTGGGGCGGATTTCGTCGTCCTTGAGCACTCGGCGCACAAAGGCCTTGAGCGGCTTGTGCGTGATGTGCTCGAGCACGAGGTCTTCAAGCGCCTCCAGCAGTTCGTCCGGCGGGGTCTGGCTGCGCGGCAGGAAGTCGCCCAGGTCCGGTGATTCTCCGTTGAGCAGGGCCAGGGCCTCCACCTTGACCTGGAGCTTGTCCTTGAAGCTGCCGACCTGCCCCCCGACCTCGGCGAACATGCCGGGCTCAAGGCGATCGTAGTGTTCGCTCAAGGGACTCCAGATCATGGCGTCCACGCGGCCGCTCGAATCCTGAAGAACCAGTCGCCAGTAAGGCCCGTTGCGTGCCTGGGCGCGCTGCGCCTCGGCCAGAAGAAAAACGTCCCGGATCGTGTCTCCGGGGCAAAGGTCGCGGACATATATGTTCTTTTCCATGCTCTCTCTTGCCATTGGAACGGTGATGCAGTACGCCGCTGGTGCGGGGCGGCGTTTCGCCGCCAGGATGATGTACGCGATTTCCCCGCAGGGTGCAAACCATGCCGGGATCAATGAGGGTTTCGGCCGGACCGGACCCGAAAGCCGAAGAGGTGCGCATGCGGATTTTGCTGACCAACGACGACGGCATTCAGGCTCACGGGCTGCGCGCCCTGTATGCGGCTCTTGTCGAGGCGGGCCACGAGGTTCGGGTGGTGGCTCCCGTGGCGGAGCAATCCGCGGTGGGCCACGCCATCACCTTCCACACCCCGCTGCGGGTGCACGAATTTCGCGAGGACGGCTTTTCAGGGCTGGGCGTGCACGGCACCCCGGCGGACTGCGTCAAGCTGGGCCTGACCACCCTGGTCCGGGAGCCGGTGGACCTCGTGCTTTCCGGCATCAACAAGGGGGCCAACGTAGGCGTGGACATCGTCTACTCCGGAACGGTCTCGGCCGCAACCGAGGCGGCGCTGATGTCGTTGCCCGCCATGGCAGTGTCCATGGACGATTTCAAGGTCAGGGATTTGCGCGAGCAGGCCCGCTTCGCCGTGGGACTGCTTCCGGAAGTCCCCTGGAGCGAGATTCCCGCCAAGACGCTCCTGAACCTGAACTTCCCGGCTTGCCCCTTTGCCGAGCACAAGGGCCTGCGCCTTTGCCTGCACACCCGCGCCGCCTACAACGACTGGTACGTGGAGCGCACGGACCCTCGCGGCAATCCCTACTACTGGCTGGAGGGGGAGATTCCGCAGGATTCCATCAGCCCGGACAGAGACCGCGCGCTGCTCAGCGAGGGGTATGTGACCCTGACGCCGCTGCATTTCGATTTCAACGACAGGGACACCCTGGCTTTGCTCGGCGAGCGCATGCACGGACGCTCAGGGCGTTGACGCGGCGCCGGGGGCGGCATATAGATATGATCGGACAGGATTCCTGGTCGCGAGCGGCGCAGGAACATGCAATACAAAGCGGGAATGTCGCGCGGGCGATGTTCCGCTATCAGCGTATGATCCCATAGGGTAAAGGAGAGTGGAAATGGCTGTTAAGGTTGGATTGAACGGCTTTGGCCGCATCGGGCGCTACCTGACCCGCCTTATGGCTGAGGAGACCGGCCTGGAACTGGTGGCCGTCAACGCCCGCGCGAGCAACGAGCAGCTCGCCCATCTTCTCAAATATGATTCCGTGCACGGCCGCTTCATGGACGTGGAGCCCACGGAGGCCGGTTTCAAGGTCAAGGGACGCGAGATCAAGGTCACCCGGAACGCTCCGGGCGAATGGGCCTGGGGCGACCTCGGCTGCGACCTCGTGGTGGAGAGCACCGGCAAGTTCACCGACCGCGAGAGCTGCGAGAAGCATCTCGCCTGCGGGGCCAAGAAGGTCGTCATTTCCGCACCCGGCAAGAACGCCGACCAGACCATCGTCATGGGCGTGAACGACGCGGACCTCAAGGCCGAGCACAAGATCGTCTCCAACGCTTCCTGCACGACCAACTGCCTGGCTCCGGTGGCCAAGGTCATCAACGACACCTTCGGCATCCGCCACGGCCAGATGACCACGGTCCATTCCTACACCATGAGCCAGCGCATTCTGGACGGCTCGCACAAGGACATCCGTCGCGCCCGCGCCTGCGCCGTGAACATGGTCCCCACCAGCACCGGCGCGGCCAAGGCCGTGGGCCTGGTCATCCCGGAGCTGAACGGCAAGCTTGGCGGCCTCTCCGTGCGCGTGCCCACGCCCAACGTCTCCCTGGTGGACCTCGTTGTCGAGCTGGAGCGGCCGACCACCGTCGAAGAGGTCAACGCCGTGCTCAAGGCCGCGGCCAACGAACACATGGGCTACACCGAGGAAGCCCTCGTCTCAATGGACTTCATGGGCTCCACCTACGGCGGCGTCGTGGACGCTCCGCTGACCGCCGTGTTCGGCGGCACGCAGCTCAAACTCATTGTCTGGTACGACAACGAGGCGGGCTTTACGAACCAGCTTCTGCGCCTGATGCGCAAGGTCGGGGGCATGATCTAAACTTTTTTATCCGTAAAAAAGTCATACAACCCGCCGGAGTGGTTCCGGCGGGTTTTTTTATGACCTAAAAAAGATCCGATCTTGTTGACGCAGAAACGCAATCTCTGATAATTTCTCACCTAGAACCGTAAACCCTAGGGGGGAAGACCAGATGTATCCCAAGGATGTGACCAAGGTCGTGCAGGACACGGTGCTGGGCGGCGAAATGCAAGCCAAGGAAATCGCCGAGCGTCTCGGCAAACCTTATTCCACGCTGCTCAGGGAGCTCAATCCCTTTGACATGCGCGCCAAGCTGGGGGTCGAGACCCTCATGGAGATCATGCGCGTGACCAGGGATCCGAGGCCGTTGGCCTTCATCGCCAAGCAATTGGGATATCGGCTCGTTCCCGAAAGCTCCTCTGCGGAGAGGGCGGTCAAGATCTTCCGGCCGGGTGCCAGCGTTTGAGCGTCGTCTGATTCTCGGCTCGCAAGGGCGTTCCCGGCTTCGCGGGACGTTTCCGAGTCTTTGACTTCGGCTCCGCCGTCGTAATCGATTCGTTGTCCCGAGGTGCCGGGATTCATTCAGCCCGGTCATGGCTTCGGCCATGGCCGGGCTTGCATTTTGCCGGAGGGAGTGGACTTGCCGAGAGCTTTGAGGCAGATTTCAGACAGCCTCGACGCCAACCCCGCAACCGGAGACCTGCATGAGCGGACTTCTTTGCATTCATGGTCATTTTTATCAGCCGCCCCGTGAAGACCCCTGGTTGCAGTGCATTTTACCGGAAGGAACCGCAGCGCCCGCCGTGAACTGGAACCGGCGCATACTCGACGAGTCCTACGCGCCGCTGGCCTTTGCGAGACGGCTGGACGATCAGGGCCGGATCATGGAAATCGTCAACTGTTACGAGTGGATGAATTTCAATGTCGGCCCCACGCTGCTCTCCTGGCTTGAACGCCGGGCTCCCCAGGTCTATGCGCGCATGCTGGAAGCGGACCGCCGTTCGCTGGAGCGTTGGGGCCACGGCAACGCCATGGCCCAGGTGTATCACCACGCCATTCTCCCTCTGGCTTCGAATCAGGACCGTCGATTGGAAATCGCCTGGGCTCTCGATGACTTCGAGGCGCGATTCCGCCGGAGGGCCGAAGGCCTGTGGCTGTCCGAAGCCGCCGTCGATACCTCCACTTTGGAAATCATGGCCGAGATGGGCCTGCGCTTCACGATTCTCGCTCCGCACCAGGCCGAGGCCGTTGCCGAGCCGGGAGGGGAGTGGCGCGCCGTGAACGAGGGCGGCGTGGACGTGCGGCGGCCGTACAGGGTCGAGCTTCCTTCTGGCCGGGATATTTCGGTTTTCTTCTACAACGGTCCGCTGTCGCAGGCCGTGGCCTTCGAAGGTCTGCTCGCGGACGGCGAGCGTTTCTGGAACCGCCTCTCCAGCCAGGGGGCGGGCGGGCTGCTCAGCCTGGGCACGGACGGCGAAACGTACGGCCATCATTTCCGCTTCGGGGAAATGGCCCTGGCCTATGTTCTGGAACAAGCCCGCAACGGGCGGGAGGGCTGGAGCCTGACCAACTATTCGGCCTATCTCGCGGCGAATCCTCCGGCGCAGCGCGTGCGCCTGCGCGAGGCCACCTCCTGGAGCTGCGCTCACGGCGTTGAGCGCTGGCGATCGGATTGCGGGTGCACGGACGGCGGCCACCCCGGCTACAACCAGCGCTGGCGGGGACCGTTGCGGGACGGCTTGAACGCGATCAAGTCCGAGCTGGACCGTCACTATTACGAGGCGGGCGCGGCACTGTTTCGAGAACCGGAAAAGGCCCTGCTGGCCTATGGCCTTTTTTTGGCTCACGGCGTGGAATCACAAGAGTTTCAGCGCCAGCAGTTCAATGCGGGACTTTCTCTGGAGAAAGTTGAAATATGCTGGAACTTGCTGGAAATGCAGCGGTTCGGCCTTGCCATGTTCGCGAGCTGCGCCTGGTTCTTCGACGATCTCGCACGCGTGGAGCCGCGCAATGCCCTGGCGTTTTGTTTGCGTGCGATGGAATGTTGCCGCAACGCCGGCGGGCCGGACCTTGAGCCGTTGTTGCTGGAACATTTGCGCCAGGCCAGACCCAACGACGAACGGTACGTGGATGGGGTGGATCTGTACGGACGCGAGGTGCGTTCCCGGCGTCAGACTCCTGCCCGGCTCGTGGCCTTGGGACTGATGCAGCTGCGGGCCAAGGGGGAGTTGCCGGAGCCGGGCGGCGAGGCCGTGACCCAATGGATCGGCGCGCAGGTGTCCGTGGCCCGATCCGGCAGGGGCAGGGAGGAGCCGAACGCGGAATTGGCCGGAACCGCGCTGGTGCGCTTCCGCCATGCAGGAATGGTTCCGGGCGAGGCCAGGCGTTGCCTTTGGCGATGGCGCGACGCAGACATGCAGGACTTCTTCGCGGGGGAATTGGCCGTGGACTGCGGTCAGGGCGAGGAAACCGTGCGGCCGCGCGAACTGCACTGGAAGATGCGCCAGGAAACCGTTCTCGAGGCCTTGGAGCGCATGGGCAGGAAGGATCGCGCCCTTTTGGAGAGCCAGACCCGGGAGGCGCGCCTCTTTTTGGAATATCGCGCGCACCAGAACACGCCGCAACTCGCGCCCTTGTGGGCGGCGCGCTGGCCCGCGCTCGTCGTTGCCCTGGCCTGGCAGGGGATCGGCGCGGATATCCCCGACTTCGTGAACTATCTGAGAGAGGTGGGAGCGCATCATCCCGCGCGGACCTGGCTGGAGCAGCGCTTCGGACGGGAAATGTTCGACCGGCTGTCCAGCGGGAGCATGGACAAGGGAGAATTGCTGGAGATGCTTGCCCGCTGCAAAAAGGCGGGGCTTCAGCTCGACCTTTGGGGCGTGCAGAACTACGTCTGGGAGCAGGGGCTGCACCGGGTCGATGCGGCTCTGGCCGAGGCCGTGAGCATTCGGCGTTGAATGGCCGATCCGGGGTTCAGTCGAATTCGATTCGCAATCCCGCACGGGTGCGCAGCACTTCGCAATCAAGCCTTTCTTCGAGGTAGTCGGCGGCCTTGCTCCCGGTGCAATGGCCCACGGCCAGCCGCCGCACTCCGAAATCCTCAAGCGTTGCAGCGACACGCTCCCACTCCGCCGAGTCCGCGTTGAAGAGATGCAGTCCGCCTACAACGGCGTGCAGCCTGTCCAGCCCGAGCATGTCCCGCAGGTGCAGAAGGCTGTTTTCCAGCCCGGAATGGCAGCAGCCCAGCAGCAGCACCGGACCGGAACGCGTTTCCAAAAGCAGGAACGCATCGTCCGGCACCGGGTCCGGCAGTTTTCCTTCCGGGTCGTAGCTGAACCCCCGTACCGCCTGAAAGAGGTCCGGCCTTCGCGGAATGTTCGTGAACATGCGCAGCCCGGGCGAAAGCTCACGCGTGTCGGCCACGGCTTCGAAGTCGGGCAGGGGCGCGGGCGGGCCGATGTCCCTGACGGACTTGCCGTGGTTGTAGCGCGGTCTTCCCGCTTCGGGATGGGCCAGGATGCGGCCCTTGAATCCGGCGGCAAGCAGTGCGCGAAGCCCTCCCGTGTGGTCGTAATGGCCGTGGGAAAGGGCGAGTCCCGTCGCCAGGGCCGGGTCCACTCCGAGAGCTTGCGCATTGCGCAGAAAAAGATCGCTCTGGCCCGTGTCCCAGAGCCAGAGCGATCCGTCTATCGTTTTCACCGCGACGCTCAGGCCCCATTCGGAGCCCAGGCCCGGCGCGGCCTCGTTGTCGCAAAGAAAGGTCAACCGCGTGCGCATGCCGTTCCGCTTCTCTTTTCGGCTAGGGGATGCCCGCGTCGCCGAGATTTTTGGCCGCTTCGCGTTCGTCCAGGTAGAGCTTGTAGACGATGGAGTCCACCACGGCCTGCCAGGAAGCCTCGATGATGTTGTGGGATACGCCCACCGTGGTCCAGCGGTTCTTGCGGTCGCTGGATTCGATGAGCACGCGCACGAAGGAGCCCGTGCCCCCGGTGTCGCGGATGAGCCCTGAAACCACGCGGACCTTGAAGTCCTTCAGGGAGACTTCCTTGAGGCGCGGATAGAAGCGTTCCAGGGCCTTGCGCACCGCGCCGTCCAAGGCGTTGACCGGGCCGTTGCCCGATGCCGCGGTGTGTTCCTTCTGGCCCTGCACGGAGACGATGACCGTGGCCTCGGACAGAGGCTGGTTGTCCTCCTCGCGCTTGGAGTCCACCACGAAGAAGTTGTGGAAGGTGAAGTAGTCCTTGGAATCGCCCAGGAATTCGCGCAGCAGCAGTTCGAAGCTGGCGTCGGCCACGGAGTATTCGAAGCCGATGGACTCGCGTTCCTTGATGCAGCCGAGCAGGGCACCCAGGCGCGGATCGTTCTTGTCCAGCTCGTAGCCGTACTGCCGGGCCTTGAAGATGATGTTCGACTTGCCCGCGAGGTCGGAGAGCAGCACGCGCTGGTGGTTGCCCACGGCTTCCGGGTGGATGTGCTCGTATGTTTCGGAATTCTTGAGCACTGCGGAGACATGGATGCCGCCCTTGTGCGCGAAGGCCGAGCCGCCCACGAAGGGCTGGCGCAGGAAGGGGCGCAGGTTGGCCACTTCCGCGATGTAGTTGGAGGTTTCGCGCAGCAGCGTCAGGCGGTCCGCGCCGATGCACTCCAGCCCCATCTTCAGCTCCAGGTTGGGAATGATGGAGCAGAGGTTGGCGTTGCCGCAGCGTTCGCCGTAGCCGTTGATGGTGCCCTGGACCTGGACGGCGCCCTGGCGAACTCCTTCCAGGGCATTGGCCACGGCCAGTTCCGAGTCGTTGTGCGGGTGGATGCCGAGCCGCGCGTCCGGCAGGGCCTTGCGCACCTCGGTCATGATGGCGGCCAGTTCATGGGTCAGGGTGCCGCCGTTGGTGTCGCAGAGCACGAGCACGTCGGCCCCGGCCTCGAAGGCCGCCCGCAGACAGTTCAGGGTGAAATCCGGGTTGGCCTTGAAGCCGTCGAAGAAGTGTTCGGCGTCGAAAAACAGCTCGTCCACATGGGGCCGCAGATAGGCGAGACTGTCGCGGATCAGTTCGAGGTTGCGCTCAAGGCTGACGCCGAGGGCGGTTTCCGCGTGCAGATCCCAGGTCTTGCCGAAGATGGTCAGCACCGGGGTTTCCGCTTCGAGCAGGGCCGCGAGGTTGGGATCCTTGTCCGCCGTGGTCCGGGGGTAGTGCGTGCTGCCGAAGGCGGCCACCCGCGCCGTGGAGAAGTTTTCCTTGCGGATTTCCTTGAAGAAGCTCTTGTCCGTCGGGTTGGAGCCGGGCCAGCCGCCTTCGATGTAGTGCACGCCGAGTTCATCAAGCTTCCGGGCCACCCGGATCTTGTCCTCGGTGGTCAGGTTGAGTTCCTCGGCCTGCGTTCCGTCGCGCAGGGTGGTGTCGTAGATCTTGACCCTGTTCATGCGCTCTTGCAGCTTTGCGCATTGGTTTCGGAGTCCAGGCCAAAGGCTTTGTGCATGGTGCGCACGGCGAGTTCCGTGTATTTCTCCTCGATCAGGCAGGTGACCTTGATCTCGGAGGTGGAGATCATCAGGATGTTGATGCCTTCCTCGGCCAAGGCGCGGAAAGCCTTGGACGCGACGCCCGAATGGTTGCGCATGCCCACGCCGATGGCGGAAACCTTGGCGGCGTGCTTGTCGTAGCGCAGTTCCTTGAATCCGACCTCGTATTTGAGCCCTTCCAGCACGCGCAGCGTCTGGTCCAGGTCGGCGCGGGGAACGGTGAAGGTCAGGTCGGTCTTGCCGTCCTTGCTCGGATTCTGGACGATCATGTCCACGAGGATCTTCTTTTCGGCGATGGCGGAAAAGACCTCGGCCGAGACGCCGGGACGGTCCTCGACGTGCACGAGCGTGATGCGGGCCTGATCCTTGTCGTAGGCGATACCGGATACGAGCACGGCTTCCATTTGATCCTCCTGACAGACGATGGTGCCCGGCTCGTCACAGAACGTGGACCGGACGTGTACGACGACGTTGTATTTCTTGGCGAACTCCACGGACCGGATCTGGAGCACCTTGGCTCCCATGCTGGCCATTTCCAGCATCTCGTCGTAGGCGACGCGGTCGATCTTGCGGGCGGTGGAGCAGATGTTCGGGTCCGTGGTGAACACGCCCGGAACATCAGTATAGATTTCGCAGACATCAGCCTTGAGCGCGGCGGCCAGGGCCACCGCCGAGGTGTCCGAGCCTCCCCGTCCCAGGGTGGTGATGCGGTTTTGTTCGTCGCAGCCCTGGAAGCCGGCCACCACGAGCACGTCCAGATCCTCAAGCATTTCGTGCAGCTTGTCGCCGTCGATGTCCACGATGCGGGCTTTGCCGAATGCGCAGTTGGTGCGGATGGGAACCTGGAAGCCGAGCACGGAGCGGGCGCGGATGCCCTGTGATTTGAGGAGAATGGAGAAAAGCGCCACCGAGACCTGTTCGCCGGTGGAAACCAGGCTGTCCATTTCGGCGGGATCCGGATTGGAGGCCCACTCCTTGGCCAGGGCGAGCAGGCGGTTGGTCTCGCCGGACATGGCCGAGAGCACCACGACGACCTTGTCGCCCTGGGAGAGCGGACGTTTGACCTTGGCCAGAACCTGCCGCATGCACTCCAGGTTGGCCACGGAGGTTCCGCCGAACTTCTGTACCACTAAGCTCATGATCTACCCTTCTTTTACTTCGAGGATGGAGCGGAGGGTTGCCTCGTCCGCTTTTTCCTTTGCCTTTATTTGGGCCGTTCGTCCAGTGCCCGAAGGCCGGAGCGCAATGTGCACGGCGCGTTGCGGCTCGTCTTGCGGGGCGAGCCGATCTGCCCATTCCACCACGTTCCAGGTCGTTTCCGATTCCAAAAGCTCGAATATGTCGTCGTCGGAGCAGCCATCCGCCAGTCTGTAAAGGTCGAAATGCGCAACCGGCGGATTGGTGGGATAGATGTTTACGATATTGAAGCTGGGGCTGGTGACTTCGGCCTGGTCCGCTCCGGGCAGCGACTCGACCAGGGCGCGGATCAGCGTGGTCTTGCCCGCTCCGAGGCCCCCCGTGAGCAGCAGCGCGGGAGGCCGGGACCGGCCGGCGAAGGCCGAGGCCAGCTTCCTGCCGAAGGCCAGGGTCGAGGCGAGATCCTCCAGTTCGACGTGCAGCGTCATGGGACCGGATCGCGTCATGTTCTAGAAAAGCGTGCGGAGCACGTCTTCCTTGCCCACGACGCCCACGACTCGCCCATTTTCAAGCACGGGCAGGGTATAGAGCTTCTTCTCGACCATGAGCGTGGCGATCTCATCCAGGGGAGTGGACGCTTCCACGGAAACAGGGTCGCTGGTCATGGCCTTTTCCACGGTCAGGGCGGTCATCTTGCTGACTTCCTTGTCCAGCTGCTCCGTGGCCGAGATGGGAAAAAGGCCGTCGAGCAGGGTGAAGAAGGAGGGCAGCGCGATCTTCTTCTGCTGGGCAATGAGGTCGCTCTGGCAGATGACGCCCACGAGGCGTCCGTCCGCGTCCACCACGGGCAGGCCGTTGATCTTGTTTTCCAGCATCAGTCGGACGGCTTCGCTCACGTCCGATTCAGGCCGGAGCGTCACGGCGTTGGTGGTCATGATATCCTTGGCGGTCAGCATGGGTACTCCTTGTCGTCATGGTGAAGGGAACGGGGCAGGGCGTCGGCGATTTCGCCCGCAAGGCAGCCGCGCCCTGGAAATGTGTCGCCGAGCAGAATGCCCGCCAGTCCATGCCAGTATACACCCAGGCAGGCGGCGCGCAACGGGGAAAGGCCGCGGGCGAGCAGGGAACCGATCAGCCCCGTGAGCACGTCGCCGGAACCGGCCACGGCCAGGGCCGGAGCGGAAAGCGGGCAAAGGTGCGCGCGGCCTTCCGGGTCGGCCACGATGCTGCCCGCGCCCTTGAGAACCGTCACGGCCTCGTGGCGGCGGGCCAGGGTCCGGGCCGAGGCGATGCGGGAGGACTGGATTTCCGCAGTGGATTTGCCGAGCAGGCGCGCGGCTTCACCGGGGTGGGGGGTGATCACCGCGCCTTCGGGCAGAAACTCCGGCGAGCCGGAGAGGTGGAAGAGCGCGTCCGCATCGCAGACCAGAGGCAAAAGCAGGTTCGGTCCCAGCACACGCAGGAAGTCGCGGGCGCCGTCGTCGCGTCCGAGGCCGGGACCGAGGGCCACGGCGTCGAAGCGGCGCGGGGAGGCGGCGAGGAGAGCGGCCAGTTCGTCGGCCAGGGCCGGGGTCCAGCCCTCGCCGTGCCCCAGGGGCAGCGTCATGATTTCCGGTCGGCCCGCCTTGGCCTCGGCGCAGAGGGCCGCCGGGGCCGCCAGGGTGACGAGCCCGCAGCCGCCGCGCAGCGCGCCCAGGGCCGCGAGATGCGGCGCGCCCGTAAGGCCCGGGCTGCCGCCGACCACGAGCAGATGGCCCGCCTGCCCCTTGTGCATGTCCGGACCGGGGAGCGGTACGAGTTCCATGATTTCCGGGGCGATGCGGTAGTGGGAAGGAATGGCGGCCTGGATGCAGGAGCTGGGGATGCCGATGTCGCAGGGGGCGACGATTCCGGTGAAGGCCGCGGCCGGAGGCAGGGCCAGGCCGAGCTTGACCGCGCCGAAGGTCGCGGTGGCGTCGGCGCGGATCGCCAGGGGTTGCGGTTCGCCGGTTTCGCCGTTGAGGCCGGAGGGAATGTCCAGGGCCAGCACGAAGGCGGATTCGCCGATGCGGTTGGCGCCCTCGACGAACTGGTGAAAATCGGATCGCAGCTCGCCCTGGAAGCCGGTGCCGAGCAGCCCGTCCACCAGGATGTCCGGCTGGCGGTCCGGCTCCGCGAACCGGGCCAGGGAGAGGCGGGTCAGGCGTTTCAGGGGCACGCCCGTGCGTGCGGCCAGCCGCAGGTGGTACCCGGCGTGGCCGCGGTATTCGCGGCGCGGCTTGGCGTGCAGCGTCAGCACCTCGGCGCCGAGATCGTGAAGATGCCGCGCGAGAACGAAGGCGTCGCCGCCGTTGTTGCCCGGCCCGGCCAGCACCAGCACGCGGGCCTCCGCCAGCGGGCCGCAGGCCTCGCGGAGAACGTTCAGGGCCTCGCGCCCGGCGTTCTCCATCAGGATTTCGCCACGGATGCCCACGCCTTCGATGGCGGCGCGGTCCCATTGGGCCATTTCCACGGGGGTGGGCAGCGGCTCGAACATGGCGGGCTCCTTGGTTCGGGTGGGGCGAAATCAGCCTTCGAGGACGACCACGGCTCCGGCGGTATCGCGCGCATGCGTGAGGGAGACGTGCATGGAGCTTACCCCAAGAGCTTTGGCCACTTCAAGGGCTCGTCCGCTCAGGTGCAGCTCCGGCTTTCCGGAAGGCAGGTGCAGGATTTCCACGTTGTGCAGGGTCACCCCCTGGGCGAATCCCGTTCCGAGCGCCTTGACCGCCGCTTCCTTGCCCGCGAACAGGGCCGCGAGGTAGGGCGCGGGATCGCTCCTGCCTTCCAGGCGAACGGCCTCGCGTTTCGTGAGGATGCGCTTCACGAAGCGTTCGCCGAATCGGGCGTGGGACGCGCGGATGCGGTCGAGTTCCACGAGGTCGATGCCGAGTCCGCGCACCATGCCGGGTTCCTCAGTCGTCGAAGGAGGCCACGACCGCGGCCATGTCCCGGACGGCGGTGTCCAGACCCACGAAGATGGCCCGCGCCATGATGGCGTGGCCGATGGAATATTCGTAGATGCCTGGCACGCAGGCGAAGGCCAGGGTGTTGGTGTAGTTCAGCCCGTGGCCGAGGTTGACCTTGAGCCCCAGATCCTGGGCCATTTCAATGCCCATGAGGATCTTGTCCAGCTCGGCCTGGCGTTCGGCGTGTTTTTTCGCGTCGGCATAGTGGCCGGTGTGGATTTCGATGAATTCCGTTCCGGCGGCATGGGCCGCGGCGATCTGGGCGGGGTCGGCGTCCACGAACAGGCTGGAGCGGATGCCCGCCGCATGCAGAGGAGCGAGATAGTCGGCCAGTTCCTTTTCGCGGCCGATGCAATTGAGCCCGCCTTCCGTGGTCAGCTCCTGGCGCTTTTCCGGAACGAGGCAGACCATGTCCGGTTCGGTTTCCAGGGCAATGGCCTGCATTTCGGCGGTGGCGGCCATTTCCAGGTGCAGCCGGGTGTTCAGCGTCTCGCGCAGCACGCGCACGTCGCGGTCGCGGATGTGGCGGCGGTCCTCGCGCAGGTGGACGATGATGCCGTCGGCTCCGGCGAGCTCGCAGATGGCCGCGGCGGTGACGGGTTCGGGCTCGATGCCCATGCGGGCGTTGCGAAGCGTGGCGACGTGGTCGATATTGACGCAGAGTACGGGCATTGCGGTCCTCCGGAGGTGGATTTCGAAGAGGAGTTTTCTACGCTTGTTCGCGGTGCATTGCAAGGCGGGCTCTGCGCGTCGGGGCGGAAGGCGGGGTTTGCCCGGAGCGTTTCGGAGCCGCGGAGAATCGCTCCCGGCCTTGACTTTTTTCCCGAACCGTATTTTTTCTATGCGTTGGCATGCAAGCAGCAACCCGAAGAGATGGAGAATCCAATCAGATGAATGTCTGTATCGTAGGCACCGGATACGTGGGCCTTGTCAGCGCGGCCTGTTTCGCGGAAATGGGCAACGATGTGATCTGCGTGGACGTGAATCCCCAGGTCGTGGAAACGCTGCGGGCCGGGAAAGTCCATATTTTCGAGCCCGGCCTGGAGGAACTCGTCCGGCGCAACGTGGCCGAGGGCAGGCTGTCCTTCACCACGGACCTCGGCGAGGGACTTGAGAACGCGCTTTTCGTGTTCATCACGGTCGGCACGCCCTCCCGTCCGGACGGTTCCTGCGATCTCTGCTACGTGGACGCCGTGGCCGAGGAGATCGGCCGGAGGATGACCGACTACAAGATCGTCGTGGACAAATCCACGGTTCCCGTGGGCACGGCGGACCGCGTACGCGGAATCATCCGCAAGGCCCTGGACGAGCGGGGCGTGGGGCTGGAGTTCGACGTGGTCTCCAACCCCGAATTCCTCAAGGAGGGCGACGCGGTCACGGACTTCATGAAACCCGACCGGGTCATCGTGGGCACGGAGAACGTGCGCACCGCCGAACTGCTCAAGGCCCTCTACTCGCCGTTCGCCCGCTCCCGCGAGAAGCTCATCGTCATGAAGACGCGCAGCGCGGAAATGACCAAGTATGCGGCCAACTGCATGCTGGCCACCAAGATCAGCTTCATCAACGAGATGTCCGGCATCTGCGAGCGCGTCGGCGCGGACGTCAGCGAAGTGCGCCTGGGCATTGGCTCGGACCACCGCATCGGCTACCATTTCATCTATCCCGGCGTGGGCTACGGCGGCTCCTGCTTTCCCAAGGACGTCAAGGCGCTCATCGACACGGCGCGCGACAACGGCTACGAGCCGAGCCTGATCGCGGCCGTGGACGAGGTCAACAACCGCCAGAAGCTGGTGCTCGCCGAAAAGATCGAGGCGTATTTCGCGCCGCAGGGCGGAGTCAACGGCAAGACCCTGGCCATGTGGGGCATCGCCTTCAAGGCCAATACCGACGACATCCGCGAGGCGCCCGCCCTGGAGCTGATCCGGGTGCTCACGGCCAGGGGCATGCGCGTGCGCGCCTTCGACCCCGTGGCCGGCGCGCGCGCGCGCGAGGTGCTCAAGGGGAACGAGCTGGTGGAAATCGTGGAGAGCCAGTACCAGGCGCTGGACGGCGCGGACGCCCTGGCCGTGGTCACGGACTGGAACCAGTTCCGCAACCCGGACTTCGAACGCATCCGCAAGTCCCTCTCCGCGCCCCTGCTGTTCGACGGCCGCAACCTCTACTCCCCGCAGTTCATGGGGCAGAACGGGTTCGCCTACTTCAGCATCGGGCGGACGCCCGTGAACGCCTGAGCGGCGCGAGCTTCGGATCGGCAATGAAAAAGGCCCCGCGATGCACAATCGCGGGGCCTTTTCCGTTGCAGGGGCGTCGCAGCTACTTGGGGACTCCGACGCGTCGGCAGGAACGCATTTGCAGTTCCAGAAGAATGAGGCGTTCGAATTCCGGACCGTATTCCATGCTCTCCGGCGGTTCCTCGCTCCCGGAGAGGCGTCCCAGCTGCTGCGTCTCTTCCCAGAAATCCAGCAGCTCGTCGTCGGCCAGGGTCTTGATTTGTTCTTCGAGCGAGATGTCGTCAGGCAAGAGAGTATAGCGCGCCATGGCTCCTCGCGGAGATAAAGGGTGGTGAGAAGGGGGCCTTCAATGCGAAATTTCGACGCACCGTAGACGTTTTGCCCTGTTGCGTCAATTTGTGGGCCGGAGCGGCGTGGGGGCCGAGGTTGTTGTCATCCTTTACGATTTGTAATAACGCCAAACCCGTGTCGTTATTTATTCGAGCCGCTCCCCGCGGGGGAACGGCGCGAGCCAAGGGGGAGTCATGTTCGGGCGGTCCTTTTTTTCGCTGTTCCGGGGGTTGAGCATCACCGCCAAGCTGACGATTTCCAGCCTGGTGTTCGTGCTGCCCATAGCCCTGTTGTCCTATTTCGTCTTCAGCGCGAGCTACGAGAACATCAGCCTGGCCCGCCTGGAGATGCGCGGCAATGCCTACATCCGTCCGTTGTCTTCGCTGCTTCAGCAGGTGACGGAGCACGAGCGGCTGGTGGTCCAGTCTTTTTCGGGCGACGTGGACGAGGCCAAGCTGCTCGCCCTGGAAAAAGGCATGGACGCCCGTTTCGAAGAACTGGAAGCGCTGCATGCGGCCTCGGCCCATGCCTTGGAGGTCGATTCCGCAGGACTGGAACGGCGGGGCAGACAGCGTCTGGCCGTGGACCAGCTCAAAAAGCGCTGGGACGAACTCAAGCAGTGGAAGGGAGCCTCGCCCGGCAAATTCATGGGCAAGCACGCGGCCCTGGTCAGCGATCTGCTCGGCCTCATCGAGCTGGTGGGCGGCACGTCCAGCCTCGGCCTGGATCCGGACCAGGATTCCACGGCCCTGGTGCGCGCGGTGATCGAACTGCTGCCCCGGACCCAGGCGCTCATCTCGGACGTGATTTCCTATTACGAAACGGCCCAGGACGCGGGCGAGATTTCCGAGATGGCGCGTCAGGAATTCCTGCTGCTCGGCGCGGAGCTGCGCCGCGTTGGGTATGCGGACGTGATCGCGGCCGGGCGCAACGCCCTGGAAGAGGATGAATTCTATTACGGGGTCAGCCCCAGCCTCCAGGAGAATCTGTCCCCTCTGCTGCGACGCTATGAAGCCTCTGCCCGCGATTTTCTCGAATATGTGAACATGCTTGCGGATTCCGCCCGCTGGACCCTCGTCAAGCCGCCGGTCTTTCTCCAGTCCGCGCTCCAGCTTCGCCGCACGGCGCGGGAACTGTCCGAAACATCGTCGGCCGAGCTGGACGCGCTGCTCCAGCGTCGCCTGGACCACTACCGGACGACCCTTTGGATCATCGTGGGCACGTGCGGCGGAACGCTCGTCCTCGCCTTCGCGATGGTGGCCCTGATCGGCCGCAGCGTGGTCCGTCCCATTGCGAAGATTCGCGGATTCACGCGCAGCATCGCGCAGGAGGACTTCGGCGCGACGCTGGACTCCCGCTTCAGCGGCGAGCTTGCCGAGCTTGCCCATGACATCCGGGCCATGCTCGCGACCCTGAAGCGATTCGGGTTCGCGCAGGGGCTGCTCGACGGCATGACCTCTCCCTGCTTCGTGGTCGATACGAATCTTAGCCTGACCTTCGTGAACCAGGCCATGCTCGATCTGCTGGAACGCGAGGGAGAGCCCGCCGGCTGTCTGGGCCAGCGCATCGAGGAATTTTTCTATAAATGCGTGGACGGCGAAATTCTGGCCGAGCGCGTCCAGGCCGAACGCACCGCGCTGGTCAACGTCGAGCGCGAGATGCGGACCGACAAAGGCTCCCATCGTTTCGTGCGGCTCGACGGCGCGCCCTTGTACGATCTGGAGGGGGCTTTGATGGGCTCCTTCACCCTGGTTACCGACCTGACGAGCGTGAAGGAGAACGAGAGACAGGTGCGCCGCCAGGTCGAGACCATGAGCGAGGTGGCCGCCAGGGCCGAAGGCATCGCCGACGACGTGGCCGAGGCGGCCTCCCGCCTGGAGGCCCAGATCGAGGACGTGGCCAGCGGTTCCTCGAACCAGAAGAGCCGGACCGTGGAATCCGTCACCGCCATGGAGCAGATGAACGCCTCGGTGTCCGAGGTCGCGCGGAATGCGGGGCAGGCGGCGCGCGAAGCCCAGGACGCCATCGTCAAGGCCGAGCAGGGCGAGCGGACCGTGGAAAGCGTGATCGAATCCATCCGCGCGGTGCAGGGACACGCCGAAACGCTGCGCACGGCCATGCGCGCGCTGAATTCCGAGGCCGCCGGCATCGGCACCGTCATGAACGTCATCGAGGACATCGCGGACCAGACCAACCTCCTGGCCCTGAACGCGGCCATCGAGGCGGCGCGCGCAGGCGACGCCGGGCGAGGATTCGCCGTGGTCGCGGACGAGGTGCGCAAGCTGGCCGAGAAGACGATGGACGCCACCAAGCAGGTGGGCCGGGCCATCGTGAGCATCCAGAAAGGCGCCGAGCAGAGCGTGGCCGCCACGGACGCCGCCGTCACCGCCGTGCATTCGTCCACGGAGCAGGCGTCCCTTGCGGGAACGGCCTTGCAGGAAATCGTCCGGGTCATCGACAGCAACTCCGGCCAGATCCGCGCCATCGCCACCGCCGCGGAGCAGCAGGCGGCCACCAGCGAGGAGATCAGCCGGTCCGTGAACGGCATCGACAACGTCTGCGACGAGACGGCCCTGCATGTCCAGGACTCGCGCCAGGCCATCGAGCGGCTCGCGCGGCTGGCCGAGGATCTGCGCCGCGTCATCCAGGGCATGCGCGGCAACTGATTCACTCGCGGTTGACAAACTGGCGGCATATTGCCATTGATCGAACTCTGGCGAAGCCACGGTTCGGAAACGGTTTTTCAAGGAACGACGGGGCATGGAAGACTATCAGGTCCGACAGGACGACGAACTCATCCAGCTTGTGACTTTCCGCATCGGGGAAGAGGAGTTCGGCGTGGACATCCTCGCCGTACAGGAAATCATACGGACCATGGCCATCACCAAGGTGCCCAAGGCGCCGGATTTCGTCGAAGGGGTCATCAACCTGCGCGGCAAGGTCATCCCCATCGTGGACCTGCGCAGACGGTTCGGCATGGCCGCGCGCGACAGCGACAAGCACAGCAGGATCATCGTCATCGAAACCGGCATGGTCATCGTCGGGTTCATGGTCGATTCGGTTTCCGAAGTGCTCCGCATTCCAGCGGGGACCATCGAGGCTCCTCCGGCCGTGGTGTCCGGGCTCGAATCGGATTATATCGACGGCGTCGGCAAGCTTGATGATCGGCTGCTGATCATGCTCGACCTGGACCGACTGCTTTCCGGCCAGGAAAAGGACGCCCTGACCAAGGTCGGTTGAGCGCGTGTCGCCGGATGCGGCGCCGTTCTCCGTCGTTGCCGACGGCGGGCGGCTTTTTGACGTGGTCGAGCTGCTTTTCCCCCGCTGAACGTCGCGGGATTCCCCGCTTCTTCCCGGCGTCGTCCTTTACGCCGCAATCGCCGCGAGCCGGATTCTCTCCTGGAAATGGCGTCCGGTCGGCTTTTTTGAGCAGGAACATTTCACCGCCTCCGCATTGCTGGACGGAAATTCATGAGCAGATACACCCTCCCGCCGCTTCTGGAGAGCTTCATACAGGACCGGGGCGAGCACCTGCGGGTCTTCAAGAGCGGTCCCGCGAGCCAGGCCGTGGCTGCGGACGCGCTCCTGCGCGCCGGGCGCAACGTGGCCCTGATCGCGCCCGGAGCCGCGGAGTTCCGGGAAATCGCGGCTCTGCTGCGGCTGCTTTCCGGCATGGACGACGGGCTTCCGGTCTGGGACCGGCCCTGGGTCGAGCTGGGCACGCAGCGGCCGGGTCTGCCCGACGCCGCGGCCTGGAGCGGTCGCATGGCCGCGTTGCACGGCCTCGTCCACGGGGCCAAGCCCAAGGGGCTGCTGCTCACGGCGGACAATCTCGTGCCGTTCTGGCCCTCGGTGGAAACCGTTCGCAGCAGTTTTCTGACGCTGACGCAGGGGGATGAACTTTCTCCGGAAATGCTCCTGGATCAGGCCGTGGAGTGGGGCTACAAAAGGCGCAAGGTGGTGGCCGAACCGGGCGAGGTGGCCATGCGCGGCGACATCTTCGACATCTGCGCCCCCGGCTACGCGCAACCCCTGCGCCTGGAATTCTTCGGCGACAATCTGGAACAGATCCGGCTTTTCGACCTCGCCTCGCAGCGTTCCCGGCAGGAGCTGAAGGAAATCACCCTGCTGCCCGTGACCCCCGCGCCCCTCAGCGGCGATCGGCCCGAGAGGGCCAGAGCGCGCTGGGACGAGCTGCGCCGCACGGGCGAGATCTCCGCCGACACCGAGCTGCATCTCGGTATGCAGCTGGAAAGCGCCGAGCCCTGGATTTTGCCGGGCGTCTACGACCGCGAGGCCGCGCCCCTGGAAGCCTTTTTCCCGCCGGACATGGTCTGCGTGCTCAGTTCCGCCGAAAACCTGCGCCAGCGCGTCGAGGACGCGGCCGAAGCCTGGCGTGACTTCGTGGATCGGCAGAAGCGCGAAGAAGGGCGCCGCTGGCCCCTGGACGCGCTTTGCAGGGGGACCGACGCGGCCCGCAACGCCTGGATCGGGCGGCGTCAGCTCGTTTTCGAGGACTTGACCCTCGGCGTGGAGAAGAGCGGTCTGGACCTCGTCGAAACCCGTTATTCCGAATTTTCCGACCTCTTCTGGCGACCGGATCAGGCGCAGCGGCCCTGGGCGGCCCTGGTTGCGGCCCTGCGCGAATGGAACCGCCAGGACGGCCAGACCCTGCTCTGCTTTCGGACCGAGCGTTCCCGCGGCAAGTTCCTGAGCCTGCTCGAAGGGGAAAACCTCACCATTGCGACGGAATATGCCCCGGACCGCCGGGGGCTTTTCGCGCTGGTGTCCCCGCTGTCCAAGGGCTTCGAGCTGGCCTGGCTGGGCATGCGCGTGCTGGGCGAGGACGTGCTCCAGCCCCGCTCCGAGACGCGCACGCGCGAGCCGGGCAAGAAGTTCCAAGGCCTGGACCGTTACGACGACCTGCTCGAGGGCGACCTGCTCGTGCACCGGGACTACGGCCTTGCGCGCTTCGGCGGTCTGCTGCACATGCGCACCGGGGATGTGGAAAACGATTACTTGCTGCTGCATTTCGACGCCGACGACAAGCTCTACCTCCCTGTGGACCGCATCAAGCTGGTGCAGCGCTTCAAGGGACCGGAAGGGGGCGTGCACGCCCTGGACCGGCTCGGCGGCTCCCGCTGGTCCAAGACCACGGCGCGGGTGCGCAAGGTTTTGGAGAAGATCGCCCAGGATCTCGTGGAGATGTATGCCATCCGCCGCGTGACCAAAGGCTACGACTACGGCGAGTTGGGCGAGATGTATCACGAATTCGAATCCGGCTTCGGCTTCGACGCCACGCCGGACCAGGACAAGGCCGTGCGCGAGGTCTTCGCGGACATGGAGCGCCCGGAGCCGATGGACCGCCTCGTCTGCGGCGACGTGGGCTTCGGCAAGACCGAGGTGGCCCTGCGCGCCGCGTTCCGCACGGTGCTCGAAGGGCGACAGGTGGCGCTGCTCTGTCCCACGACAGTCCTCGCGGAGCAGCACTACCAGACCTTCATCAGCCGCATGGAACCGTTCGGGGTGCATGTGGGGCTGCTCTCCCGCTTCGTGCCGCCCAAACGCCAGAAGACCGTGGTCGCGGCAGCGGCCCGCGGCGAGGTGGACGTGCTCATCGGCACGCACCGGATGCTCTCCAAGGACGTGGAGCTGCCCAATCTGGGGCTGATGATCCTGGACGAGGAGCAGCGTTTCGGCGTCAAGCACAAGGAACGCCTCAAGCATTACCGCAAGCACATCGACGTGCTGACCCTCACGGCGACGCCCATTCCGCGCACGCTGCAATTGTCTCTCTCCGGACTGCGCGGCCTCTCGGTCATCGAGACTCCGCCCCAGGACCGCAAGCCTGTGGAAACCGCGCTCGTGGAGCGCGACGAGGCCATGCTCGCGGCGGCCCTGAAGCGGGAAATGGATCGTGGCGGTCAGGTCTTCTGGGTCCACAACCGGGTCCAGGGGTTGGAACAGGTGGTGGACTTTGTCCAAAAGCTCGCGCCGGAGGCGAAGATCGGCATGGCCCACGGCCAGATGCCGGAGCGCACGCTCGAAGAAACCATGCACCGTTTCTGGCACAAGGAACTGGACGTGCTCGTGGCCACGGCCATCATCGAATCCGGCCTGGATTTTCCCAACGTGAACACGCTGATCGTGGATCAGGCCCAGATGTTCGGCCTGGGACAGCTCTACCAGCTGCGGGGCCGGGTCGGGCGCAGCGAGCGGCAGGCATACGCCTATTTCGTGGTCTCCTCCCTGGAATCGCTGCCCGAGACCTCCCGCAGGCGGTTGCGCATCATCCTGGATATGGATTATCTGGGTGCGGGTTTCAAAGTGGCCATGGAAGACTTGCGCTTGCGCGGAGCCGGGAATATCCTCGGCGAGGTCCAATCCGGGAACATCGCCAAGGTCGGCCTGGACCTTTTTCTCGAAATGCTTGAGGAAGAGGTTCGCAAGGTGCGCGGCGAGGCCTTGCCCGCCCGGACCGAGCCGGAACTCAGCTTCGTCTTCCGGGCGCACATCCCCGGCGAATACGTCCCGGACTCCAAGGAGCGGCTCGGTTATTACCGGGCCTTGTCCTCGGCCAGCGGGGAGATGGCCCGGAAGGAAATCGAGGCCGAATTGCGCGACCGTTTCGGGCCGTTGCCGCCGGAGCTGGTCAACTTCCTGGCCGTGCTGTCGTTGAAGGAAGTGCTGGCGCGGCTCCAGGTGGAACGAGCCGAGCTGTATGCGGGCCGGGCCGTGCTCACATGGGGAGGAACCGTCAGCGCGGTTTCCCCGGAACGGCTCATCGACTGGGTCGCGGACCGGACCGGAACTGCGCGGCTGCTCCCGCCGGGGAGGCTGGAACTGCGCTGGCCCGATACGCTCGATACGGCGCGCGGGCTTGAATATCTTGGCAATGAACTGGAATCCCTGGCGGCGGAGTCGCCGGGGGCGGAAGCATAACGGACGGAAGCTGAATGAGAATCTCCTGCCTGCTCTTGTGGACCTGTCTTGCCGCCCTGGCTCTTGCCGCCTGCTCCACGGAGGCCGACGACATGGGCATTGTCGCCCGTGTGAACGGAAAGCCCATCTATCTTTCGCAACTGGAGTTTCAGCACGACCTGCTGCACATGGACGGAACCGGGGCCTTCGTGCCGACGGTGGAAGTCCTGCGCGGCGAATACGGCCAGATCCTCGGCGACCTCATCGTCATGGAGATGGTTTCGCAGGAGCTGGACGCGCGCGGCCTCGGCGTGACGGACGAAGAAGTGGCCGAGGAGGAGCGCAAGGTCAGGGCGGACTATCCGGACGACTCGTTTGACCAGGTGCTCGTCGAAGAGTACATCGACCTGGCCTCCTGGCGCGAGCGCCTTCGCTACAACAAGGCTCTGGAAAAATTCCAGCGGCTCGTGCTGCGTCCTCAGATCAAGATCGACTACCGCGAGGCGGAAGACTACTACAAGCAGCACATCAAGGATTTCCGGATTCCTGAAACGCTGCGGATCCTCGTGGTCCGCTCGTCGGACAAGGCTCCCCTGGCCGAGGCGCTCAAGGTCTACCGCGACACGAGGGATCCCGAAGCCATGCGGGCCGACGAGAAGGTGGCCGTGCACGAGATCACGGTCCGGCAGGGACAGCTTTCCTCTTCCTGGCTGGAGGCGCTCCAGGAGCTGCCTCCCGGAGAATCCAGCCCGATCATGGAAGAAAAGTTCGGCTATGAGGCCTTGGTCCTGCTGGAGCGTCTGCCGGCGAAGCAGCTCGACCCCACCCAGGCGTATCCGCTGGTGGAGCAGGCCTTGCTGGAGCACAAGATGCGGGACGCCTTCGAAACCTGGCTCTCGAACGCATGGAACTCCGCAGACGTGCAGGTGAGCGAGCATTTGTTGCCGCGCCCTGAGGGAGAAGCCGCCGCGGAAGCGGGCGATCCCGCCGCCCAGGAAGACCAGGCGAACCTTGAGAGCCGGATGGGCCAGGAAGATGCCGGGAAGAATGCCCTTCAGGAAGGCATGGCTCCTCTCGGCCCGGACGACACCCCCCTGGAACAGGAGGGCGACAACTCCGAAAACGCGGTCCCTGCGGAGGGCCAAGCCCAATAGATAGGGAACTCCGCCGGGGAGTTCCGCTTGACCAACGCCGCCGAGCGCGGCAAGCCCCGCCCAGCCAAGGGAGGCGAAAAAGCGATGAAGAATATCCGGCCGCTGCTGGCCCTGCTCCTGTTGCTGATGCCCCTGGCCGCCCATGCCGCGGAAGTCCAATCCATCAAGGCCGTGGTCAACGGCGAGGTCATCACGAGCTATGATTACGATCAGCGCTGGGCCTCGATTTATCAACGGCTCAAGAGCCAGTACGGCGAGCAGCTCAAACACCCCGAAATGCAGGAGCAGGTGGCCGCGCTGAAAGAGAAGCTCCTCGGACAGATGGTGGACGAGGTCATCGTCAGCCAGGAGGCCCAGCGCATGGGCATCAATATCAGCGACAAGGAAGTGGACGCGTTCCTGGAAAACATCAAGCGCCAGCAGAACATGGACGCCGAGAAATTCCAGCAGTTTCTGGCCAAGAACAACATGACCGAGGATGAGCTGCGCGAGACGATCAAGGAAGACCTGACCAAGCGCCGCATGGTGCAGAGCAACGTTTCCAACCGCATCGTGATCACCGACAAGGAGATCATGGACGAGTTCAAGAAACGCAATGGCGCCAAGGCCGGGGATACGCTTCGCCAGATCGTCCTCAGCGTGATCATGGCTCCGGACAAGGAATCCATGGACAAGATCGTGGACGCGATCCACGATGGGATGTCCTTCGCCGAGGCTGCGGACACCTATTCGGTGGGACCGGCCGTCGGCGCCGGAGGCGACCTCGGCAGATTCTCCTTCAACGACCTGGCCGAAGCCTGGCGCAACGCCCTGGACGGCGTGGAAAAGGGGGAAATGAGCGACCCCTTCCAGGCGGACGGAAAGTATGTGCTGCTCAAGATCACCGACGAGGGCGAAGGCGAAGCCGTGGCGGACATGGACCAGGCCACGCATGACGCCATTTACGAGGAATTGCGCAAGCAGAAGTTCGACGAGCTGTTCGAAGACTTTATGGGATTGTTACGCGAGCGGGCCGTCATTGAGTACAAGTGAACCCGTTTCAGACTGGAGAAAGGGAGCACGCATGGATCTGATTCAGCTCGGAGCGCAGATGCGTCAGGAGCGGGAAGCTCGGAAGCTTTCCCTCGCCGACGTTACGGAAGCTACGAAGATCAGCCGCCGGATTCTGGTGGCATTTGAGAACGGGGAAATGGAACATTTCCCTCACCCTGTATACGCCAAGGGCTTTGTCAGGAATTACGCCAAGCTGCTCGGACTCGACCCCCTGGAGTGCGTCCGCGTCCTGGAGCGCGAATATTGCCCGGACGAATTGCCCGAGGACAAGCGCGACAACGTGGGCATCAGCCTCAAGGATCTCAAGGATCCTTCGGGAAAGGCTCTTTCCACCGGGACGAGGCCCTGGGGAGCCATGATCATCGTGCTCCTGCTTGTGGGCGTGCTGGCCGGGCTGATCTGGTACATGGCCCAATCCGGGCATGAGCAGAAAGCCCGCATGGAGGAAGCGGTCGCTCCGACCGAGGCGGCTGAACCCGCCGAAGCGCCTGCCGTCGTGGAGCAGGCTCCGGAGGAAGCCGTTGCCGAAGTCCCCGCAGGCAATGTGGAGGCTTCCGCCGGAGTCGTGGACACGCCCGCGGAAAGCGCCGGGGCCGAGGACGCGGCCGCCCAGGTGCAGCCCGCGACCAAGGAGCACGTGCTCGTGGTCACGGTTACCGACAAGGATGGTTGTTGGATGGGCGTTTTCCGCAAGGAGCAGGAGTCCGGGGACACCCCTTGGCTCGACGAGTTCACGGTTCGACCCGGGCAGAGCCTGCGCTACGAATTTACGGGCTCGCGCACATTCCGTTTCGGCCGCCTGGAGACCGTCAGCCTTGAGCTGGACGGCAAGCCCCGGCCCGCCAGCGGTTCGGGCGTGGTGGACGTGGTCCTGCCCTGACCCCGTTCCCTTGAGGGCTTCCGTTTCGGTTGCCCTCTTGCGGCCGAGGCCGGGGCGGCGGAGGTGCTGCATTGTTGGATTTTACCGAAAAGGCCCTGGTGCTCCGGGTGGGCCGGTTTCGGGAGACGGACGCCTGGGTGCGCATGCTCACCCCCACCCGAGGGGTGTTGACTGCGTTCGCTTTCGGAGGCATGAAAAGCCGCCGTCGTTTTCCTGGCTGTCTTGATCCGCTGAACCTCGTGCTTTTCAAATTCGGTTCGGATCGCCGTGGGCGGTACCTGAACCTTGACGAGGGGACGCTGCTGCACGGCCACCCCGTTCTGCGCCGCAATCAACGCAACCTGGGCGTGGCCGTGAACTGTCTCAAGTTCGTGGAAGCGGTTCAGGTGGCTTCGGAAGGGGCGGAGGAGAGCTACGAACTTCTGCTCTCCCTGCTCTCCCTGCTTGAGCGGGAAGTGCCCCAGCCTGAAAGCCTGCCGCTTCTGTTCCGAGCCCGGTTGGGATTTTCCCAAGGGTATCGGCCTGATTTCCTCTCCTGCGGAGAGTGCGGGAGCCTTGTGGGAGACTTTGACAGTCCTCGATTTTTCGTGGAAAAAGGGCAGGTTCTGTGCCCGTCGTGTCTTGTCGATAACGGCGCGGAATCGGGGCTGCCCATGTCGTCCGGATCGCTGCGCGCCCTGGACTGGATAATGACCCACCCGCCTGGCGAGTGGCCGCGCCTGACCGTTCCGCCCACGGTCCGGCAGGAATTTTCCCTGGCCGTGGAACGCTTCATGGCCTACCACCTCGGCCTGGAGTGGGAGGGCGGTTTTTTTCGGAACGTCTAGTGTGGAGAAGTCGATGAACTTTCAAGACGTGATCTTGACCTTGCAGAAATACTGGTCCGAGTACGGCTGCGTGCTCGTGCAGCCCATGGACGTGGAATGCGGGGCGGGCACCTTCAACCCCTCGACGTTTTTCCGCGTCATCGGGCCGGAACCCTGGAACACGGCCTATGTCGAGCCTTCGCGGCGGCCCACGGACGGCCGCTACGGCGAGAACCCCAACCGCCTGCAACACTATTACCAGTTCCAGGTCATCCTCAAGCCGTCGCCGGACGACGTGCAGGATCTTTACCTGAAGAGCCTCAAGGCCCTCGGCATCGACCCCGCCGCCCACGACATCCGTTTCGTGGAGGACGACTGGGAATCGCCGACCCTGGGCGCCTGGGGTCTGGGCTGGGAAGTCTGGCTCAACGGCATGGAAGTGACCCAGTTCACCTATTTCCAGCAGGTGGGCGGCATCGATCTGAGGCCCGTGAGCGTGGAGATCACCTACGGCCTGGAGCGCCTGTGCATGTATCTCCAGGAAAAGGAATCGGTCTACGATCTTTCCTGGAACGGCAAGGTCAGCTACGGCCAGATCTACCACCGCAACGAGGTGGAGCAGTCCAAGTACAATTTCGAGCTGTCGGACGCGGCCATGCTTCTCGATCTTTTCAACAAGTTCGAGGCCGAGTGCCTGCGTCTCTGCGGCGAGGGGCTGCCCTGGCCCGCCTACGACTACTGTTTGAAATGCTCGCACACGTTCAACCTGCTGGACGCGCGGGGAGCCATTTCCATCACCGAGCGCACCGGATACATCGGCCGGGTGCGCAATCTGGCCTCCTCCATCGCCGCGCTCTACGCGGCGCAGCGCGAGGAGATGGGCTACCCCATGCTCACGACCCCGACCAACGTCTAGCGAGGATGCATTACGATGGCTGACTTCATATTGGAAATCGGCACCGAGGAGATGCCCGCGCGCTTCGTGCCCAAACTGGCCGAGGAGCTTCGGGAGAATCTGGCCGCTCTGCTGGATCAGGGCATGGTCGAGCGCGGCGAAATCCGCACGTTCGCCACTCCGCGCCGCGTGGCGGCGCTGGTCGAAGGGATCGCTGCGGAGCAGCGCCGTCAGGAGGAGGAGGTCACCGGGCCTCCGGCGAGCATCGCCTACAAGGACGGCGAGCTGACCAAGGCCGGCCTGGGCTTCGCCAAGACCCAGGGCGTCGAGCCCGCCGACCTCTACACCGTGAGCACTCCCAAGGGCGACTACCTCGCGGCGCGGAAGTCCCTGGGCGGCGGCAAGGCCATGGACGTGCTGCCCGGAATCTGTCTCGACGCCGTGAAAAGACTCACGTTCCCGAAGAAGATGCACTGGGGAGACTACGATTTCACGTTCGGGCGTCCCGTGCGCTGGCTTCTGGCCCTGCTGGGCGAGCAGGTGGTGGAATTCGGCGTCAACGACCTTGTTTCCGGCCGTACGACCCACGGCCATCGCGTCATGGGCCCCGGCCCGTTCGAGGTCGCCGCTGCTGCGGACTATGTCCGCGTGGCCGAGGAGCAGGGCAGGGTCATGCTTGATCCGGCCCGGCGCATGCAGGTCGTGCGCGAGCGCGGCGCGGCCCTGGCCGAGGCGAAGGGCGGAGAGGTCGTCTGGAACGACGGGCTGCTTCAGGAGGTGTCCAACCTCGTGGAACTTCCCGTGCCCGTGCTCGGCGACATCGATCCGATCTATCTCGAACTGCCCGCCGAGGTGCTGCTGACCTCCATGCAGAGCCATCAGAAGAGCTTCGGCGTGCGCGGCAAGGACGGCACGCTTCTGCCCCATTTCCTGACCACCCTGAACATCGAGCCTTCGGATCCGGCTCTGGTCAAGAAGGGCTGGGAGCGCGTACTCAAGGCCCGGCTGGAGGACGCCCGCTTCTTCTGGGAGGCGGATACCGGCACGGATTTCCAGGTCTGGCTGGACAAGCTGGAAAGCGTCGTCTTTCTCGGCCCTCTGGGCAGCATGGGCGACAAGTCCCGCCGTCTGGAACGTCTTTGCCGCCGGATCGGCGAGGCGCTCAGCGTCTCCAGGAACATCCTGCCCGGCGAGATCGCGGATTTCGCCAAAGCCGGGCGCATGGCCAAGGCGGACCTCGTGTCCGAGATGGTCAACGAGTTCGACACGCTTCAGGGCGTCATGGGCGGCATCTACGCCGAGCGGGCCGGAATGGGCTCCCTCGTGTCCGAGGCCCTCAAGGAGCAGTATCTGCCCGCCGGTCCGGATTCTCCGGTCCCGTCGAGTCTCGCGGGCGCGGTGCTGTCCATGGCGGACAAGGCCGACACCCTGGCGGGCTGCTTCGGCCTGGGCAAGATTCCCACCGGAGCCAACGATCCGTATGCGCTTCGGCGTTGCGCCCTCGGCATCTGCCGGATCATCATGGAACATGGCCTGGCCCTGGACGTGCGCGAGCTGCTGGGCTGGGCCCTGGAAGGCTACACCGACGTGAAGTGGAAGCTTCCCGTCGGCGAGGCCCTGGACAAGCTGGTGGACTTCTTCGGCCAGCGTCTGCGCGCGCTGTTCGCGGGGCGCGGCATGAGCGTGCTCGTTGTGGACGCGGCCCTGGGCGCTGGATTCGACGACATCCGGACCCTGGAACTGCGCGTCGCCGCCCTGGAAGCCTTCAGCAAGGAGCCGGATTTCGAGCAGGCCGTGCTGACCTTCAAGCGTGCGGCCAACATCATCCGCAAGCAGGGCGAGGAAGCCGGGCAGGAGCTGACGGGACGCTACGATGCCGCGCTCTTTGCCGAGGAGCAGGAAAAAGCCCTGGCCGAACGGCTGGAAAAATCCGAAAGCCGTTTCGAGGAACTGTGGGCCGCCGATGATTTCGCGGGACTGCTCGGATTGCTGCGGGAGCTGCGTCCCTCTGTGGACGCTTTCTTCGACGGCGTCATGGTCATCTGCGACGACCAGGCCGTGCGGCGCAATCGTCTGAACCTGCTCAAGTCCCTGGTGGATCGTCTCGGCAGGCTGGCGGATTTCAGCGCCTTGCAAGTCTAGAAAATCATGCGAAGGTCCGGCTCGCGGGTTGACACCGCTGAAAAGAGCGTATAAAGGACCACTTTCAGTTCAGCGAGTAGCAGTGTGCGCACGTCGCACGTAACATAAGATTTACAGCAACGAAAAAGCAGGAGAGAATACTCTTGGCCAACCACAAGTCCGCCATCAAGAGGCATCGCCAGAGCCTGAAGCGCCGCGATCGCAACCGCGCCACCAAGACCCGCATCAAGAACGTGGTCAAGGCCGTGCGCCAGGCCCTCGAACAGAACGACAAGGAGCAGGCTGCCGCCGCTCTGCAGAACGCCGCGTCCATGCTGGACAAGGCTTCCACCAAGAAGGTCGTTCACTGGCGCAATGCTTCCCGTCGCATCGCCCGCCTTCAGCAGGCCGTGAACAAGCTCGACTAGTTCGGGTTCTGTTCTGCGGAATTCAGTTCGCATCGCCCGCCGCGCTCCGCGCGGCGGGCTTTTTGCGTTGCGTGGAAAACGTCTCAGAGCTGTTCGAGACCGGCGGCCAGGGATTCGAGCACATCCATGTTCAGCAAGGTGATTTCGCGCCCGTGAACCTGGATGATTTCCTGCTCGGCCATCTTCTTGAGCGTGCGCGACAGGGTTTCCTGGATGGTGCCGAGATAGGACGCGATCTGCCCCTTGGCCATGTCCAGCCGCAGGGTGTCCGTCTCCTGGGTGTCGGCCAGGAGCAGGAGATAGGCGGCCAGCCGCTGCGGAACCTCCTTGAGGCTCAGGGCGGCGACCTGGCTGACCAGAATGCGCAGACGCCCCGCGAGCAGGGCGATCATGTTCATGCCCAGGTCCGGCTCCTTGAGGATCAGCGACCGAAAGGCGTCGCGCCGGAAGAAGAGCAGCCTGGTCCGTTCCAGGGCCTGCGCGCTGGCCGGGAAGGTGCTGCCCTGAAACATGGGCACTTCGCCGAGGGCGTCGCCCGGACCCCAGACGTGGATGATCTGCTCCTTGCCCGATATGGCGGATCGGTAGACTTTGACCCGGCCTTCCATGACCACGTAGAAGCCGTTGGCCTCGTCCCCGGCCTGGAATATCTCTTCTTTTTTTTCCATGACGCGCGGCAGGGCGATGCCGGCGAGAGCCTTGATCTGTTCCGGAGGCAGACCGTTGAAAAGCGTTACCGCCTTGAGCGCATCCATCATTTCGTTCATGCCTCGATCCTCTCACATTTTTTCAAAACGATCTTTGACCCAAGTCAGGGCAGGTGTCAAAGTAATCGGCGATAGTGCTGAAAAAGGCGTGCTGTTGTGGCGCGTTGCGTATTTGTGGCGAGGATCCTGGCCTTTGGATCGGCCCTTCGTTCAAGCCCTGGAGTGCATATGAAGATAGTTCCGGCATACCTGTTCGATACCTGCCGGGGAGCGCGTTCCGGCCAGTGCCCCCACCTGCTGCCGGTTGCGCCGGAGTTCGAGCCTCGGCTGGAAGGCGTGATCTGCGAGTCCGGCTGGCCTGAATTCCTGGAGGAAAGCTATGCCGGAAAGCACCATTACCACCATGCCTTCCGGGTCGCCGTGTCCGGTTGCCCGAACGGCTGCTCCCGGCCGCATATCCAGGATATCGGCCTGATCCGTTCCATGCGGCCCGTCCTTGACCCGGAGCGTTGCTCCTCATGCGGGATTTGCGGGCAGTCCTGCCCGGACAGCGCCATCCTCATGCGCACGGCCTCTGAAATGGGCCTGGAAGGGGCGCAGATGCTCCCGGAGATTGATCCGGGACTCTGTCTTCGCTGCGGACACTGCGTGCGCGTCTGCCCCACGGGAGCGATGCGTGCGGCGGAAGAGGGCTGGCGCATCGTGGTGGGCGGACGGCTCGGCAGGCGTCCCGCCCTGGGCCGGGAATTGCCGGGGCTGCATTCCGACGAGGAGGCGCTGGAAGTGGTCGAGCGGGCCTTGCGGCTGTACATGGACAACTGGCGCAGGGGCCTGCGCTTTGGCGTGCTGCTCGATGAAACGGGCCTGGAGCCGCTCTCTTCGGGAGTGCGGATATGAATAGGCTGGCGCCTGTCCTGGCCTCTTTGGCTCTGATCCTGCTCGGAGCCCATGCACTGCGCCTGGGACGGCCCGGGGTGTCCGCCGCCTGTCTTGGGCTTCTGGTTCTGGCCTGGAGATCGGAGGGGGGGCGGAAGGGCGAACCGGGACGCGGCGCATCCTGGGTGCGCTGGGCGCTCCTTGCCGTTCTGGCGGTCGGGGCGGTCGTCTGGACCCAGACGGCGGCGGATCTGATTCGGTTCCGGCTGGACGCGGGCCTGCCCTGGTTCCGGCTGGCCGCGATCATGAGCGGAGTCTGCCTTCTGAATTTGTGCGCCTTGGCCGTGTTGCTGGCCGCTCCCGGACGTCGGCGGTATTCGGGCGATGCCGAGTACGGATTTTTCCGCGCCGCGATATTCCTGCTCGTGGCGGCGCTGCTGTTCGTCAGCGAGATCAAGACGCCGTTCCCGATCCTGCTGCTGGAGCGCTATCTGCCGGGATGGGGAGGACTTGAGATCTTCGCGCTGGCGCTTTACGCCCAATGGGTAGCCGGACGCATGATCGCGCCCCGCGCCGCCCGCAAGATTCGCCCCCGCATTTGGGGCCTGTTCAGCGTTGTCTTTTTCCTGCAACTGGGTCTGGGACTGCTCGGACTGGACCGGATGCTCATGACCGGAACCCTGCACCTGCCCGTGCCCGCGCTCATCGTGGGCGGCCCGATTTTCCGGGCGGGCGGCTGGTTCATGCTCATCCTGTATCTTTCCACCGTGCTCCTGGTGGGGCCTGCCTGGTGCAGCCATCTCTGCTACGTGGGCGCGTGGGACGATGCCGCTTCCCGGCTCGGCCCCAAGCGTCCCGTATCCGGATTTCTCGACCGCAGGTTCCTGGGGCTGCGCATCACCTTCCTTGCCCGTGCAGCGACCCTTGTCTTGACGGTGGCTGTCGCGCTGGGATTGCGGTTGGCGGGCGTTCCCGGCCTGACGGCGGTCTGGGCGGCTGCCGCGTTCGGTCTTGGAGGCGTGGCCGCCATGGGGCTGCTCTCGCGCAGGAGCGGAAGCATGGTGCACTGTTCGGCCTATTGTCCCATAGGGCTTGTCGGCAATCTGCTCGGACGGCTGCTGCCCTGGCGGGTGCGCATGAACGGCCAGTGCACGCGCTGCGGCGTCTGCGCCACGGCTTGCCGCTACGGCGCGCTTCTGCCGGAAGACATCGAGGCGGGGCGTCCCGGATTGTCGTGCACGCTCTGCGGCGACTGCGTGGGAGTCTGCGCGCACGGAGCCATGGGATACCGTTTTCCGGGATTGCGTGCGGACACGGCCCGGCTGACGTTTCTCGCGCTCGTGGTCACGCTGCATGCCGTGTTCCTCGGAGTGGCCCGGGTTTGACAAAGTGGGAATTATTCCCATCTTTGATTTGGGTCAAATACACTTCGGCCCGGCTGGGGCAGGGTGGGGCTGCGAGATTCGGGATACAACCAGGAGATGAATTATGATCGCCAAGCGAGAAATCGTCAGGATAGATGAAGAACTGTGCGACGGCTGCGGCCTTTGCGTGCCGAACTGCGCCGAAGGAGCCATCCGCGTCGTGGACGGCAAGGCGCGCATCGTCGCGGATAAATATTGCGATGGGCTGGGCGCCTGCCTCGGCCACTGCCCGAAGGGCGCGCTTACCATCGAGGTGCGCGAAGCGGACGAGTTCGACGAGCAGGCCGTGGAGCAATTGCTGGCCGCTGAAAAGGCGAAGCAGGCCGAACCGGCCGCTGCCCATGCGCCGCGTCCGGGAGGCTGCCCTTCGGCCAGGCTGATGTCGCTCAGCCCTTGCGACCAGGCCAACGTCCCCACGGGACGGACCGGCGCAACGGACGCGGTTTCGGCTCTGAGCCACTGGCCCATCCAGATCCGGCTCGTTCCCGCGGATGCGCCGTTCCTCAAGGGCGCGAACCTGCTGCTCACGGCGGATTGCGTGGCCGTGTCCCTGCCGGACTACCATTCCACCTGGCTTCCGGGACGCAAGGTGCTCATGGGCTGCCCCAAGTTCGACGACGCGGAAATGTACATCGAGCGGCTGGCCGCCGTGTTCCGCGAAAACGAGCTTCGGTCCGTGACCGTTCTGGAGATGGAAGTACCCTGCTGCGCCAACATGGGACGAATCACGGCCGAGGCCGTGCGACGCAGCGGCAGAAAGATGTCTTTTCAGCGCGTGATCGTGGCTCGCGAGGGCCGCGTGCTGGCGCGCGAGACCGTGACCCCATAGACGGGTTTCGGTCCATGCCGGGGCGAAAGCCCCAAAGGGTGGTTGACTTATGAGAAAGATCGATTTGCACGCGGAAAACGGGTTCAAGGATACGACATTCTCCGTTTTCCATGCCCATGCTTCGCCGTATACCAAGGTGGTGAACTTCAACTTCGAACCCGGTCAGGAATTGCCGGTGCACTCCCACGACATCGAAGGAGAGCTGGTGCTCGCCGTGCTCGAGGGGGAGGGCGAATTCCTGGCCAAGGACGGCGCTTCCATGCCCGCCAAGGCCGGGGATGTGCTCATCTCGGACATCGCCGAACCCCACGGCGTGCGCGCGGCCACGCGGATGCGCGTGCTCGTGGTCATCGCTCCGCCCATCTGAGCGGGCCGGACCGAGGCTGTCTGATGGACGTTCGAGCCGCCTTTCGGGGCGGCTTTTTCATTTCCGGCGTTGCCTCGCTTCCTGGGGGCGGGTATCCTGGGCAACCGAATTTCAGCAAGGAGGAGATGAATATGAACCAGGACAATCCCAAAGGCGCGATTTTGCAGCGCGACAAGAAAACCTACGCCATCGTGCCCCGCACGCCTGCCGGACTGATGACCCCGGACCATCTGGAGGCCATCGCGCGGGTGGCGCGCAAGTATTCCGTACCTATTCTCAAGATCACCTCGGGCCAGCGCATGGCCCTGGTGGGCATCGAGAAGGAGGACGTGGATTCGCTCTGGGCCGAGCTGAGCATGGAGGTGGGCGAGGCCACGGGCCTCTGCGTGCATTATGTCCAGGCTTGTCCGGGCACGGCCGTCTGCCGCCTGGGCCAGCGCGATTCCCTCGGCCTGGGGCTGGAACTGGAAAAGCTCTATGTGGGCAGGGAGCTGCCCGCGAAGGTCAAGATGGGCGTGTCCGGCTGCCCCATGTGCTGCGGGGAATCCTGGGTGCGCGACGTGGGTTTTGTCGGACGCAAGAACGGCTGGAGCGTGATGGTGGGCGGATCTTCCGCCGGGCGGCCGCGCATCGGCGACCTGCTTGCGGAAGAGCTGACGCGGGAGCAGGCCGTGGACTTGGCCGGACGTTTCCTGGACTACTATGCCGAGCACGCTCCCAAACGGCATCGCACCGCGCTCTTTTTGGAGAAGCACGGCATCGAGGCGGTCAAGGCGGCATTGCTTTAAGAGCTGCGGACCTCTTCGCCCTCAGGAGCCGGAAAGCCATGCTCCTGCTGGACGGAAAAGCCAAGGCGGCCCCGCTCATGGAGCGGAGCCGCCTTTTTTGCGTTTCGTGTCGATGTCCGGCGGGCTATTGCGCCTTGGGGCCGAAGATCTGCACGGGCTTGGTCGTGTCGCCGCCGGAACCCGGATACGGGTCGGCCTTGTGCACGGGCTTGCCCGACTTGAGCACTTCCACGGCAACTTCCATGAAGTTGTTGTAGCGGTGCTTGCATTCGTAGAAGCCGTGCCACCAGGCGTAGTCCGGGGCCATCATGGCCGTGCCCATGCGTGCGCGGCGGCCCTCGTGGTGCCAGAGCTCGTAGTATTGGACCTCAAGCTCCTCGTCGAAGAACTTGCTCTTGTCCAGCACTCCGGTCTCGTAGAGCTTGTCGAGCATGGCCTTGGCGGGCTTGAAGTAGACTTCGTTGTAGTTCTCCACAGCCTGATCCAGCTTGGCGTAGTGGCTTTCCGTCCAGGTCTTGGAGTGACACTGGTTGCAGATGTCCTGCATCTTGCCCCGTTCCTTCTGCCAGTCGTTCTTGGCCGGGAAGGCTGCGAAGTCCTGCGGGCGGATGGTCAGCGGGGCCTGAAGTTCCCAGGAGAGGCGTTCGGTGACGTCGTGGGAGGTCATCACCGATCCGGAACCGGACATGTGGCAGGAGGCGCAGGTCGGGGCGCGGTAGTCCACGCCGGGCGTCCAGGCGCCGGGAGCGGCGTCCCAGTTGTACTGGTCGCCGAACGCGGTGTAGATGTCGCCGTGCTTGGATTCCATGTAGATTTCGATCTGCGGATGGTCCGGGCCGAGGTGGCACTGGCCGCAGGCTTCGGGCTTGCGGGCTTCCATCACGGAGAAGCGGTGGCGCGTATGGCAACTGGTGCAGGAGCCCAGGCTGCCGTCCATGTTCACGCGGCCCACGCCCACGTTGGGCCAGGTCAGCGGGTCGAGCTTGCCGTTCTCGTCCTGCTTGAGCACCGTGCCGTGGCAGACGTAGCAGCCCGAAGCGCGCTCGACCGCGTTGTTCATGCCGTTGTTCAGCCAGGGGTCGATCTTCCAGATGATTTCCATGGTATTGGCATGCTTGGACTTGCTGTACTGCATGGCTTCGTCCGGGTGGCAGCGGGAGCAGTCCTTGGGGGTGACCACGCCCGCGATGGCGATCTTGTATTCGCCCTTGCCCCACTTGGTGTCCGAACGTTCATACTGCTTGAAATGTTCCTGGCTGATGTCCTTGTCGCCGGGCTGGGCCTGATGGCAGTCCAGACAGGTGACGTTGGCCGAGGCATGTCGGCTCATGGCCCAGTCCGAGAAGATTCCGGGGTTATCCTGCTTGTGGCACTCGATGCAGGCCACGGCCTGAGGCGGCATGCCGCGCTCGATCCGGTATTCCTTGGGCTTGGGCATGTTCTGCTGCTGCTGCGCTCCGGCTGCCGCGGGAAGCAGCACAGCCGCCAGAAAAGCCAGCAGACATGCCGCACTACAGTGTTTCCTCATGTGTCCCTTCCTCCTCGCTCTGCAATGTTGAAACGTGTTCATTCTTCGTCGGGATCGAACCGCACGAGGGCCTGGAGGCCTGTGGCGCGGTAGGGCGGCAGATTCTGCTTATACCCGTAATAGGGGCGGTCGACGTGCACGAGGTTTCGATGGCAGTCCGTGCACTTCTTCTCGTAGCCGGGCATGGGATAGAGAACCGTGCGGTGCGCGAGCATGGCTCCCCGCTGATCGGGCATGGCGAGCAGGTTCCGGTGGCACTTCAGGCACTGGGCGTTCTTGATGTCCCGGTAGGCCCCCTCGCGCTGCTCCTTGCGCACGTAGTCGTCTCCGCCCGTGGCCACATGCATGGCCACGTCCTTGAGGCCGTGCCAGGTCTTGGCGAAGAAGAAATTGAAGGTGTCGTGCGGAGCGGGCAGGTGGCAATCCATGCAGTCGGCCACAAGCCCCTGCGGGTTGTTCACGTGGGTTGACGTTCGCCAGGCCTGATAGGCGGGCTGAATCTCATGGCAGCTGGCGCAGAATTCCGGCGTCGAGGTCCGGACCATGGTGTAGTAGGTCATGCTGAATACTGGGAAGGCGATCAGCAGACCGAATGCGGTCCAGAGAATCGGCGCGAGATACTTCCTTTTCATGCTTGCTCCGGCCTTTTTTGGGTTTCTCCCCTGAGTCTATGCACGATTATCAGTAAATTTGTGATTATTTTTTGACTTAAGTCAAAAAGCGAAACCTTCGGTTGCTCTTTTCGCCTGTTGCGCCGTCGATCAAAGGCGGTTACAAAGCACATCTCAAGAATCGCCGAAAAGACGTGGAGGGGGAACGCGTTGCGCATCATCATCGTCGGAGCCGGGGAAGTCGGTTTTCATATTGCCCGCAGGCTCGCTGTGGAGAACAAGGAAGTCATCGTCATCGACAAGAACCCCGCGGCGTTGAAGCGGGTTTCGGAAACGACGGACGTGCAGACTTTCGAAGGTTCGGGATGCAGCCCGCGCGTGCTGGAAGAGGCGGGCGTGGCTGGCGGGGACATCCTGCTCGCCGTCACGGACTCCGACGAAATCAACATCATGGCCTGCGTTTTCGCGGGCAAGCTCGCCAAGAACATTACGCTGCTGGCTCGGCTGCGCGACGAAGACTACACTCAGTACAAGCACCTGATCACCGAGGGGGAACCGCGAATCCGCCGGATCATCAACCCGGACCAGGAAGTGGTGGATTCCATCCTCCGGCTCATGAGCGTTCCGGGCGCCGTGGAGATCAACGAATTCGCGGGCGGCAAGATTCGGCTCATCGGCGTGCGTCTGCCCGAGGGCAGCCCCGTGATCGGCAAGCGGCTGATGAATCTGCGGGACGTGACGGGCGACGTGGGCGTGGTCATCGCCGCGCTGGTGCGGGACGACAAGCTGGTCATCCCCACGGGCGAGGACGAAATCCAGCGCCGGGACACCGTGTATTTCGCCTGCGACATCAAGGACCAGGACGAGATTCTGGAGCGTATCGGAATCCGGTCCGAGCCCATCAAGACCGTGTTCATCGTGGGCGGCGGCAACATCGGCTTCAAGCTGGCCAAGTCGCTGGACAACAAATTCTATCATACCCGGCTGCTGGACGCGGACCCTCAGCGTTGCGGCTTCCTCGCCGAGCAGCTCAACCGGCCCATCGTGCTCCAGGGCGACGCCCGCGACCAGGATCTGCTGCGCGAGGAGAACGTGGGCGAGCTGGACCTGGTCATCTCCGTGACCGGAGACGAGGAGACCAACATCCTGGCCTGTCTGCTGGCCAAAAATCTCGGCGCGCGCGAAACCATCACGCGCATCAACAATTTCGCGTACATGCCGCTGATCGAGCCCATCGGCATCGACCATCTGGTCTGCCCCCGGCTCTCAGCCATCAATTCCATTCTGCATTTCATCCGGCGCGGACAGGTCATGTCCACCGCGTCCATCAAGGGCGAGGACGCCGAAGCGCTGGAAGCCATCGCCCAGGAGAATTCCTCCGTGGTGGGCAAGCCGCTGAAGGACATCAAGTTCCCCAAGGGCGCGCTGATCCTTTGCTTCCAGCGCGGCGACGAAGTGGTCATCCCTCGCGGCGATACCGTGATCCAGCCCAACGACCGACTGGTGATCATCTCCACCCGGCAGAACATCACCAAGGTGGAAAAGGCCCTGGACGTGACCGTGGAGTTCTTCTAGATGCGTTTGAAATACGTCCTGCACGTCATCGGAGCCCTGGTCTTCTGCGTGGGCCTGACCATGCTCTGGCCTTTGGGCTTTTCGCTCTACTACGGCGATGCGGGCGTGTTTCCCCTGCTCTGGTCCATGCTCATAACCGTTGCCGTGGGCGCGGCGACCTTTCTCCTTTTTCGCGATCCGGAGGCCGAACGCGGTCTGAGCCACCGCGAAGGCATGGCCATCGTGGGCATAGGCTGGCTCGCTGCCGGACTTTTCGGCGCGTTGCCGTTCTGGCTCGGCGGCGTTTTTTCCGGCTCCGTGGTGGACTGCGTGTTCGAGTCGCTCTCCGGCTTCACCACCACGGGCTCCAGCGTGCTCGTGGACATCGAAGGCGTCGCGCGGGGGCTGCTCTTCTGGCGCAGCCTGACCCACTGGCTCGGCGGCATGGGCATCATCGTGCTCTCCCTCGCCATTCTGCCCTTCCTCGGCATCGGCGGCATGCAGCTCTACAAGGCCGAGGTGCCCGGCCCGGTGCCGGACAAGCTCAAGCCGCGCATCAAGGATACGGCGCTGCTGCTCTGGAAGGTCTACGTGCTCTTTTCCGGCCTGGAGACCCTGCTGCTCATGCTCGGAGGAATGGACCTCTTCGACGCGCTCTGCCATACCTTCGGCACCATGGCCACGGGCGGGTTCTCCACCAGGAACACTTCGGTGGCGTCCTACGAGTCGGCCTACATCGATTGGGTCATCACCATCTTCATGCTCATCGCGGGCATCAATTTTTCCCTGCATTTCCTGGCGCTCAAGGGCCGCATCCGCGACGTGCTCAAGGATTCGGAGCTGCGTTTCTTCCTGGGGCTCTTCGCCTTCTTCACGATCATCATCGCCATTGCCGTGCTGCACGAAAACTACGGCGACGTGGAAGCCTCGCTGCGGTATTCCGCGTTTCAGGTGGCCTCGATCCTGACCACCACGGGCTTCGCCACCGCGGACTACGAACTCTGGCCCTCGCTTTGCCAGGGCTTGCTCCTGCTCTGCATGTTCATCGGGGGGTGCGCCGGATCCACCGGAGGCGGCATGAAGGTCATGCGCATCCAGCTTCTGATCAAGCATTCCTACAAGGAACTGATCCAGCTGATTCATCCGCGCAGCGTGACCCAGGTCAAGGTCAGCGGAAAGGCCGTGCCCATGGGCGTGCTTTCCGGCATTTGGGCGTTCTTCGTGCTCTGGCTTGCGCTTTTCGTGCTTTCGGCCCTGGTGGTGGCGGCTTCGGGCGTGGATCTCATGAGCAGCTTCGCCGCCTCCCTGGCCTGCATCGGGAACATCGGTCCGGGCGTGGGCGTTGTCGGCCCCACGGACAACTATTCCACGCTTCCGGACCTTGCCAAGTGGGTGCTCGTGTTCTGCATGCTGCTGGGCAGGCTGGAAATCTACACGGTGGTCATCCTGTTCGTGCCCGAATTCTGGCGCAAGTAGCCCGAAAAAAAGCGCCCTCCGGGAAACAGGGCGCTTCGGAGGGCGGATGCCGACAGACGCTCAACGCTGCGGACACTCCTTTTCCTTGATGACCTCGCCCGCGGCGTCGTAGGTCAGCAGAGGGGTGACGCATTTGCCGTCCTTCAAATCCTGGCTGGCCTTGAGCTTGCCGTCTTCGAAGTATCTGCGCAGCTTCCCGTCCCGCTTGCCCATCTTGTATTCGTAGAGATCTTCCACGCCGCCGGAGCGGTAAAAGCTGACGAAAAAGCCGTGCTCCTTTCCCTCCCGAAAGGTCTGCCAAATAAAGGGCTCGCCGCCTTCGTACCAGCTGTAGTTCGAGCCGTTCGGAAGGCCGGCCGTGAATTGCTTCAGGGAATTCGGGGCGCCGTCCGGGTAGAACTCGGCCCAGCCCTCGCACAGGCCGTCGCGGTATTCGAGAATCGACCGCAGGTAGCCCTTGCTGCGGTCGTAGCGCAGTTCCCGACCGTTCTTTCGGCCTTCCTGCACCTCGACCACCAGCCGCAGGCGTCCCGCCTCGTCCGCATCACAGGCCGTGCCGCTGAAGGGGACGCCGTTCAGGCGGTAGGTCACGATATCCCGCTTGCCGTATTCCTGGTCGAGTTCGGAATATGCTTGGCAGCCTTCGGGGGAAGCCTGGAGTCTTGCCATGTAGACATCGTTGCGCAGTTCTTCGGGGGCGGGCCGGGGGTGGAGCAAGGCGTCGGGCAGGGGAGCTGCGGGGTCGAAGACCGGGAGGGAATCCGGGGCAGCCGCGTTTTGGGCCACTGTCCCGTCGGAGTCCGCATCAGGCTTGGAGACGTCCGGTTCCGCAGGGGCGTTCGCCAGTCTGGAAGTGAGCAGGTCCACCATTTCCCCGGCCTTGGGGTGGCCGTTGTCCCGTGCTTTCAGGAACCATTCGAGCGCGGCGCGTTCGTCCTGTTCCACTCCCTTGCCCTGGTAGTGGAGCATGCCGAGGGCGTACTGGGCTTGCGGGTCGGCCTGTTCGGCGGCGGCGAGAAATTCGGCGCGCGCCGTTTGGTAGTCCCGTTGCGAAGCCGCCTTGAGCCCCGCTTCATAATCTGCCGAGGCGGGAGCCGGAGACGTTGCCGCGAGAAGAAGCAGGACGGAAAGCAGTCGGAAAATGGGGAGCCGGAAGCGCATGGGAACCTCCTTGCAATTAGGAGGCTTCTTAGCATTCCAGGAGAGTCAAGGAAAGCGGGAAGGCGGCATTCGATCGGGGATCAGTCCACCCGGTAGTGGCAGCCCTTGCTCTTTTTGTTGCGCAGGGCCGCGGCCGTGATGCTGTAGGCGGCCTGGCAGCCGTGGAAGAGGTCGATGAGCGGCTTGCTGATGGGCGTGCGCTTGTAGAAGTCGTGCAGGTTTTTGGAGAGCTTGCGCAGGTCCGCAAAGGCGCGGTTGAGCCGGTCCGTGGTGCGGGCGATGCCCACGTAGTTCCACATGGTGTGGCGGATGGTGGCCCAGTCCTGGGCGATGAGGGCCGGATCCTCGTTCTGGATGTCGCCTGGGCTTTCCCAGTCCGGAATGGAATCCATGAGCTTGCGCGAAAGATGGGAGCTGCGGTTGAAGCGGGCCTGAATGTCCTTGGCCGCGCTGTGGCCCCAGACAAGGCCTTCCAGCAGCGAGGTGGAAGCCAGGCGGTTTGCGCCGTGCACCCCGGTGCAGGAGCATTCTCCGGCTGCGTAAAGCCGTTCCAGGGTGGTGCGGCTGCGGTTGTCCGCGAGCACGCCGCCGCAGAAATAATGCGCCACGGGCACGACGGGGATGGGCTCGTTGTCCATGTCCACGCCCGCGTCCAGGCAACTGGCGTGTATCGTGGGGAAGCGTTCGCGCAGGTTCTTGTCCACATGGCCTGCCGCGTCCAGGTAGACGCAGTCTTCGCCCGTGCGCAGAAGCTCGTCCATGATCGCCCTGGTCACGATGTCGCGCGGGGCGAGGTCGGCGCGGGAGTCGTAGCGGGGCATGAAAGCCTCGCCCGCCGAGTTGACCAGCTTGGCCCCCTCGCCGCGAACCGCTTCGGAAATCAGGGGGCGGCGGTCTTTTTTCTTGGAGCCCGCGAACAGGGCCGTGGGGTGGAATTGGATGTATTCCGCATTGAAGATGCGCGCGCCCGCGCGAAACGCCATGGACAGGCCGGAGCCGATGGATACGCGGGTGTTCGTGGTGTGCAGGAAGATCTGGCCCACGCCCCCGGTGGCCAGGAGGGTGTAGTCCGCCAGGATGGTTTCCACCTGCCCGGATTCGCCGTTGAAGACGTAGGCCCCGACGCAGTGGTTGTCCAGGCTGTACTTGTATTCCAGGCCGCAGGCGTGGTGGTGGGTGGTCAGAAGGTCCACGGCGGTGCGCTTGGTCAGGGTGCGGATGTTCGGGTGCTTTTCCAGCGCCTCGTGCAGGGTGGCGATGATGTTGCGGCCCGTATGGTCGGCGCAGCAGAGAATGCGCGCCACGCTGTGGCCGCCCTCGCGGGTCAGGTACCAGTCGCCGGGCTGACGTTCGTCGAAATGCACGCCGTATTTTTCGATCAGGGTTTCGCGCAGGACTTCCGGCCCCTTGCGGCAGAGGTAGCGCACGGCGCGGGTGAAGTTCTGCTTCCATCCGGCGGTGAGGATGTCCCGTTCGAGAATCTTGGGATCATCGTCCCGGCCCGTGTAGACGATGCCGCCCTGGGCCAGCCGGGTGTTGCCGGAGGCGAGCTGCTCGCCCGCGGTGATCAGGGTCACTTCCTGACCGGACTCCGCCAGGGTCAGCGCGGCGATGCTTCCGGCGATGCCGGAGCCGATGATCAGAACGTCGGTCTTGAAGCGATACCCGTTCACGTTGTCCTCTTGGGAAGTCTGCGCGGTGCCGCGATGTTCAGGAACAGGCCTGGAGCATTTTTTCGAGGGCCAGACGCGCGGGAATCCTGATTGCCTCGGCAACGTCCTCGGGACGGGCCGAGTCGATGCGTTCGAGCAGGTCGGCCAGCGTGTCGGGCGTGGTCTTGCGCATGTCCTCGCACCAGCCCATGTCCAGATGCAGGATGGTCTTGCCGCCTTTGTAGCGCGCCGCGAGCCGGTCGACAAGGCTGGCCTCGGTGCCGATGACCAGGGTGGAACCCTCCGGGGCCTGTTCGCACCAGCGGATCAGGAACGAGGTGGAACCGTCCGCGTCCGCGGCGGCGACCACGGCGGGCGGACTTTCCGGGTGCACTGCCACGAGGCAGCCCGGATGTTCGCGCCGGGCCTTTTCCACCAGCTCCGCGCCGTAGGCGTCGTGCACGGGGCAGTGGCCGGGCCAGAGCAGGAGCCGCGCCTTTGCCGCCGCATCCGCATCCGGGAAGGCCGGGTCGATGAGCAGGCGTTCGCGTTCGGAGAGGCCGAGCTTGTCCGCCGTGTTCCAGCCCAGGTGGCGGTCCGGCAGGAAAAGCACGGCGTCGCCCCTGTCCAGAGCCCAGCGCAACATGGTCGAGGCGTTGGCCGAGGTGCAGACCGAGCCGCCCGCTTCGCCCACCACCGCCTTTACCGCGGCGGAGGAGTTCACGTAGGTCAGGGGCACTATGGTGCGGCCCTTGCCCAGCGCGGCCAGGGTGCGGCGCACGGATTCGGCGTCGGCCATGTCCGCCATGGGGCAGGTGGCTTCCGGCTCCGGGGTGAAGATCTTCTGGTCGGGCCTGCGCAGAATGGCTGCGGATTCGGCCATGAAGTAGACGCCGCAGAAGACGATCAGCTCGGCGTCGAGCGTGTCGATGCGCCGGGCCAGCTCCAGGGAGTCCCCGGTGATGTCCGCCTGCGCGACGATCTCGTCGGACTGGTAGTGGTGGGCCAGGATGGACAGCCGCCCGCCGAGGCGGCGCTTCTGCTCGGCGATGCGTTGTATGGCGTCTTGATATGCGGTCATGGGTTTCATCTAGATCCGTTCGATGCGCATGCTGAAATCCGAGGCCGGGGCGGAGTGGGTCAGTCGGCCCACGGAGATGAAATCCGGGCCGAGCTGGGCCAGTTCGTGGATGGTGTCCAGGCTGACGCCGCCGGAAATCTCGGTTTCAATGGTGTCGGGAATGCCGGCCAGGGCCTTGCGTATCTCGTCCGGGCCCATGTTGTCGAGCATGATCCGGTCCACCCCGCAGCCCACGGCTTCGTCCACCTCGGCCTGGGTGCGGCATTCCACCTCGATGGGCGGGCAGGGGTCGGTGTTCTTGCGCAGCTTTTCAACGGCCAGGGCGATGCCTCCGGCGCGGTCGATGTGGTTGTCCTTGAGCATGCACATTTCCGCGAGGTTCAGGCGGTGGTTCGTGCCGCCGCCGCAGAGCACGGCGTATTTCTCCGGGTAGCGCAGGCAGGGCAGGGTCTTGCGGGTGTCCAGCAGCCGGGTCTTGGTGCCCTTCAGCGCCTCCACGTACCGGGAGGTCAGTTCGGAGACGCCGGAGAGGTGGCAAAGGAAATTGAGCATCACGCGCTCCGCCTTGAGCAGCTTGACGGCCGGGCCTTGCATGGCCGCCACCAGGGTGCCCGGAGAAACGCGGTCTCCGTCGTCCACGTTCAGGTGGATCTGGCATTCGCCTTCGCCGAATTCGAGCACCATGGGCAGGATGGGCAGCCCCGCGACGATGGTGGATTGCTTGGCCACGATGTGGGCCTGGGCCATGTCCGAAGGTTCGAACACTCCCACGGAGGTAAGGTCCGGTCCGTCCTCGGAAAAGGCGATCCGTATGGCGGCCAGCAGGAACATGCGGGCTTCATTCTGGAAAAACGTATCGAACAGGTTTGTTTCCATGAGCTTTCGGCGGGTTGAAAGTTTGTCGGATCACGGTCCCTACGCCGGGGGGAGGCGTTTCGTCAAGGCCAGCAGCCACGGCGCTTGCGGGGCTTCGAGCAGCCGTGGACAATATGCTTCCCTTTGACGTTGCTGGTCAATTAGGCTAGAGACCGCCCATGAGCTCGAACAAGGCCCCGCACGACTCCGAGGAACTCCGGAAGGAGATTCCCGAACAGGTGGAGTACCTCGGTCCCGACGCCGGAGGCGTCGAGGGCATGGATGAGGATACCCACCCGGCGGACGCTGCGGAGCATATCGAGCGGCTGGACATCGACGAGCAGGTCAAATTCGTCAAGCAGCTGCCCATCAAGGATGCCGCGGAATCCATCGCGGAGATGGACCGCCACGACCAGCAATCCCTGTTTCAAAACCTGAACCACGGGTTCGCCGCGAAAATTCTGGAGCAGATGGCTCCGGACGACGCCACGGACATCCTGGAAAGCCTTGACGAGGAACATCGTAAGGCTCTTTTGCGCCGCGTCAAGGCCAAGGAACGGGCGGAACTCCGCAATCTGCTGACCTTCCATCCGGATTCCGCCGGCGGCGCCATGAATACCGAGGTGGTCATCCTCGATCAGGCTCTGACCGTGGACCAGGCCATCACCAAGATGCGCGACGAGGTCGAGGACAAGGAGATCCCGTATTACGCCTACCTCGTGGACGAGGCCGGGCGGCTCACGGGCGTGGTCTCCCTGCGCGACATGCTCGTTGCGCGGCACGGCAAGCTCCTGCGCGAGCTGGTCAAAAGCCAGAATCTCGTCTCCGTGACCTACGACACCGACCGCGAGGAAGTGGCCCGGCTCATCGGCCACTACAACCTGCTGGCCATTCCCGTGGTGGATTTCGGCAACCGCATGCTCGGCGTGGTCACGGTCGACGACGTCATCGACATCATCCAGCAGGAAGCCTCGGAAGACATGCAGGCCATGGTGGGCGCGGGCGCGGACGAGACCATCGACTCGCCCGTCTCCTATTCCGTGAAGAAACGCCTGCCCTGGCTGATTCTCAACGTGGTCAACTCCGCCGTCTCCGCCTTCGTGGTCCATCTCTTCGAAGGCTCCATCGCCCAGATGGCCATTCTGGCCGTGCTCATGCCCATCGTCGCCAACCAGGCGGGCAATACCGGACAACAGGCCCTGGCCGTGATGATCCGGCAGTTGGCCGTGGAGAAGTTCGACCGCAAGCGCTCCTGGCTGGCCGTGCTGCGCGAAATGCGCATCGGCATGATCAACGGCTGCTTCATCTGTCTGCTGGTCTGGGGCGCGGTGTTGGCCCTGACGCGGAACCTGATGCTCTCCAACGTCATGACCGGAGCACTGGCCATCGACATCAGCATCGGCGCATTCGCCGGGGCGGCCATTCCCCTGGTCCTGCGCGAAATCGGACGCGACCCGGCTCAGGCTTCCTCCATCTTCCTTACGGCCATTACGGACTCGCTCGGATTTCTCAGCCTACTGGGACTGGCCGGAATATTTCTCTTTTAACGCCCGACATCGCTTTGCCGGGCAATGTCCCGGCAGCAAAGGGCCGCCCTTCCCGCGAGGAGAAGGGCGGCCCTTTGGCTGCGTATCGGCAAGGGGCTAAAGGCCGAACTGGGCCAGGAGATCGTCCACGTTGGCCTGGTCCACTTCCAGGCTGGGGCCGTGGAGCTGGGTGGTCTTGGATTTGACCTCCTGCTCGATCTGTTCGAGATCCTTTTCCGGCGCTTCCTCGCGGGTCTTGATCATCAGGCCCGTGGAGACGATCAGGTGCTGGACGATGTGTTCGATCTTCTTCAGGGAGTCGATGATGATCTTGATGCGCTGGCCCGTGAGATCCTGAAAGCTCATGGTGACCATGATCTGGGAGAGGTCGTTGCCGAGGTTGCCGTTGATCTCCTTGAGCTGCTCGCGGTCGTGACGGGTCACGCCGCCGGACTCGAAGCCCTTGACGATCTTGTCCACCACCCCTTGCATTTCCTGAAGCTTTTCGACGATCTCGATGATCTCCACAGCGGCTTTTTCCGTTGTCTGGAGAACCGCGTCGAGCTGGTCCGAAGCCTTGTTGAAGAGCTCCGTGGGATTGTCCTCGGCAACGATCTGCCGAACATCGCTTCCGCCCTTGGCCGTCTTGATCTCGGCGTAGATGTCTTTGAGTCCGCTCTGCATGTCGGCGTTGAGGCGGCGGTAGAGTTCGCCGTCCATCAATTCCTTGGAGAGCTTGCTGTTCAGTTCGTTGCGCAGGGCGTTGGTCACGGCGTCGATGACCGTGGGCGCGATGGCTTCGGTGAGGTCGCTCACCAGTCCGTCGAGCAGCACGCGCGTCATCTTGTCAAGCTGTTGTTCGGGCGTCATGGTCGATGTCTCCGGGCGGCAGGGGCCGCCGGGTTGCAAATCCCAGATTCACGCGGCTCAACTCAGCTTGCTGCGCCGAATCTGCTCCCGTTCCTCCTGGAAAACGAACTGCACCACGGTTTCGCGGTCATCCTCGCGGATGGTGGTGAATTCGAATCGCGCGATGCCGTCCGGGCCGCTCCCAACGACCTTGCCCGTCGCCGCGACATAGCGCGGCGGGGCGTCGGACAAAACCAGCACGATTTCCAGGACTTCCCCCTCGTTGAAATGATCCGCGGCCTGAAATCCGAGGCCCGAACCTGAAATATCCCTGACTTCAAGGCGCAAGGGATAATCTTCGCGTACGGACGCTCCCCCCTGCATCCCGATGAGCATGTCCAGCTTGCTGTCCAGCGCCATGAGAAACCGCGCCAGCGGCTGCGGGACTTGGGCTTCGGCGAGCTCCGTCTCCGTCATGGCTGCGGCGGGCCTGTCGGTCCAGCGAAAAATCGCCGGTTTTGCCGGATCATCCGATCGGCGCGCGTGGGCGCGCAAGCGAACGTTGACGCGCGAGTATGCGGGCCGGTCAGCCATGCGCGGACTACTCCATACCTCCGTTGTCGTCCAGGTCCACGGTCATGGCGCGCACCGGGCAGACCCTGGTGCACATGCCGCAGGCCGAGCACTTGTCCACGTCGAAACAGATGCGGCGGGTGGCCTTGTCGAGATAGAGGGCACCGGTAGCGCACATGGCCGTGCACAGGCCGCAATGCATGCAGGCGTCGTCGTCGCGGAAAATCTTCTGGGCGACCGGGGTGATGCGCACCCCGTTTTCCTTGAGATAGTTGATGCCTTTCTCGAAATCCTCCTCCAGACCGCTGATTTCCAGGGTCATGGCGCCGTCCTGGCGGGGGCTGATTTCGGCCTTGAGGATGTTGAAGCTCAGGTCGAACCGGCGCGCAAGGTTGCAGACCACGGGCCTGCCGGACACCTCGGGCGGAAACGAGAGGTACACTATTTTTCGAAAACCCTTGATGACTTCTTTCATTGGATTGAATCCCTATTTTCTTATGTCACGGCCTCGCGGCCGACGCAAGGCCGTCGGCCTCATCCGCCCTGCATGTATTGCCGGGCGCGCGCCGCCTCCGGGGTCGAGGGGTACTTGTCGATGAGATCCTGCAGAACCACCTTGCCGAGATCCTCGCGGCCCATCTTGTAGAAGGAAATGCCTTGCTTGAGCAGGGAATACTTGAACTTGGAGCTCTTCGGGAACTTCTTGATCACGTCCTGGTAGGCCAGAACGGCGCGTTTATAATCTTCAAGCTGGTAGTAGCACTCCCCCTGCCAGAAGACGGCGTTGGACACCAGGAAGTGGTCCGGGAAGGTGGTCACGAACTCGGCCCAGAGACGCCGGGCATCCTCATACTTGCGTTCGCCGAAGGCGGCGTAGGCCTTGTCGTAGAGGGCCTGGGCCGGGTCAAGCGCGTCGGCCTGCCGGGTCTGGTCGGGTGCCGCCGACGCGACGCCGTTGTTCGGCGCTGCGGGCGCATTCTGGGCCTGGTCGGCCTGGGTGACGGCCTGTTCGGCTTTTTCCGCCGGGGTCAGGCCGGATTCGCCGCCCGCAATGCCTGCGGCGTTGGCGGCTGCCGCGAGCGGAGCCGAGCCCTGGGGCGCGAGCTGCTGGCGGATTTTTTCGAGATCAATGGCCATCTGGTGCTCAAGGGCGAACTTGACGGCCTTCATGTCCAGGGCGAGGGAGGGAAGCGACGAAGCCGCGTCCCCGGAACCGGAAAGCTGGTCCAGGCGCTGGTTGATGTCGTCCAGCTGTCCCTGCATGGCGGACATGTCGGCCCGCAGGGCGTTGATTTCGACCCAGATGTCGGCCTGCTTTTCGCGGACCGGATTGCTGGTCTGCTCGATGCGGCTTTGGAGTTCCTCCTCCATCTGCTTGAATATCTTACGCGACTCCTCGCGATCCCGCCGGGCCTGCATTTCAAGCGTCTCCACCTGGGATTTGGTGGCGCAGCCCGAAAGCATCGCCAGGCTGGCGACGAGCAAGACGACAAAGGCGAGTGCGGATCGTTTCATCGGTTTTTTTCTCCTCTGCGTTTTCCAAAGAAGAGATACGCGAGTCCACCCAAAAAGGGAACCAGGACCGCGAGCTGGACCCAGGCCATCTTTTCTCCCGTGGTCTTGAAATTCCTGTGGAAGGCGTCCCATATGGAGTAGATGCTCAGCGCGGCGAAAGCCCCCACCACGCCGAAGAGGATGAGCCATTGCTGGCTGGTCATTTCGGATGTCATGCCTTTTCTCCCTTGGGGTTGCGGGCGAGCAGCCAGACGCCGACGCAGAAAAAGGCCATGGCCATGATCTGGGTGACGCTGAACGGTCCGGCAAAGCCGCGGTAGTCGTCTCTGTCGAATTCGATGATAAAGCGAAGCAGCGGAAATACGGTCAGATACAGGCCCATGCGCTGGCCCGCACGCGGGAGCCTGCCCCGCGCGGCCACAAGCAGCGCAAAGCAGAGCAGCGAGGCCAGGGAATGATAGAGCTGGGTCGGGTGCAGGGGAATGTCCAGCGGAGCCAGGGCCTGCGGGCTGCGGAAGGTGACGCTCCAGGGCAGGTCCGCAGGGCGGCCGTAGCAGCAGCCCGCGCCCAGGCAGCCGAGACGGCCGATGGCCTGGCCCAGGGCGATGGCCGGGGCCGAGGCGTCGCACCAGCGCAGAATGGGCTGGCGCTTGCGGCGCATGGCCCACCAGCCGAGGAGCACGGCCAGGACCAGCCCGCCGGAAAAGACCAGCCCGCCTTTCCAGAACATCAGCGCTTCGAGGGGATGCTCCAGGTAGTGGGGCAGGTCGAGAAGCACCCAGAGCAGCCGCGCGCCGACAACGGCCGAAATGAGGATCAGCAGGGCCACGTCCGGTACGATTTCAGCGTCGAGGCCCGCGAGGCGGGCTTCGCGGGATGCCCACCAAATGGCCGCGAGAAAGGCCATGGCCACGAACAGGCCGTAGGTGTGGACCGCGAGCGGGCCGAAATCAATCAGCGTCGGATACATCGTTCTGCTTGTTCCAGTAAGACAGAATGATGGCGCAGGCGCCCACGGTGATGCCGCAGTCGGCCACGTTGAAGGCGGGCCAGTGCCAGCCGCCAAGGTGGAAATCCAGGAAGTCGATGACGTAGCGATGGCTGAGCCGATCCACGAGGTTGCCCAGGGCGCCGCCAAGGACCAGGCCCAGTCCGCAGTTCATCAATCCGTCCTGGCCTTCCTCCTTGATCATGTAAAGGATGAACGCCACGGCGAGGAACGTGACTCCCACAAAGAATGGGGTCTGCCAGTCGATATCGCTGGTGTTCAGGAACCCGAAGGCCGCGCCCATGTTGTGGACCAGGGTCAGGTTGAAGAAGCCGGGAATCACTTCCCGGCTTTCCCAGAGCGTGAACGCGTCCTGCACGATCCATTTGGTGATCTGGTCCGGAACCAGGATCAGGGCGGCCCAGGCGAACGCTTTGAGGAAACGCGCCTTCACTTAGGCCTCGGTGAGCACCCGCGTGCAGCGCGGGCAGGTCTCGGGGTGATCCTGGTGCGTGCCCAGGTTGGCGTCGTAGCGCCAGCAGCGCTGGCATTTCTCGCCGGCGGCCCGATCCACGGCAATGGACAGTCCTTCGATCTCCTCGGAGGCGTAGGCGTCGGCCGGAGCGTCGGAATCCGGGGCGAGCACGGCTTCGGAAACGATGAAGAACTCCAGCAGGTCCAGCCCGTCCAGCTTCGCGAGCAGGTCGCGGGGGCCGTGCAGGGTGACCTTGGCGTCCAGGGATTTGCCCACGAGGCCGTCCTTGCGCTTGGGCTCGATGGCCTTGGTGACCTCGCCGCGCAGCGTGAGCAGCAGTTCCCAGCGGGCGCGCTCCTGGTCCGAGATTTCCGCCAGGAGCGGATCGAAGCGCAGGGCGAAGACCGTGGGCAGCGCCGGCTTGAGCGCTTCGGGGAGGTGGGAGAAGGTTTCCTCGGCGGTGAAGGAGAGGATCGGCGCCATGTTCCGGATCAAGGTCAGGAGCGCCTGCCAGGCAACGGTCTGGGCGCTGCGGCGGGGCAGGCTGTCCTCGCCCTCGCAGTAGAGGCGGTCCTTGACGATGTCCAGCCAGAAGGAGGAAAGCTCCACCACGCAGGTATTGTGCAGCCCGTGGTAGACCTTGTGGAATTCGTAATCGGTGTAGGCCTGCTGCATCTCGTCGTGGCGGCGGGCCATGACGTCGAGCAGGAAGCGGTCCGGCGGCAGGAGCTTCTTCACGGGCACGGCCTTTTCCGGAGAGAAGTCCGAGAGCACGGAAAGCAGGAACTTGCAGGTGTTGCGGATGCGCCGATAGGCGTCCACCAGCCGGTCCAGCGTCTCGTCGGAGATGCGGACGTCTTCCTGGTAGTTGGAGGCGGAGACCCACATGCGCAGGATTTCCGCGCCGTATTTGTCGATGATCTCCTGCGGGGCGATGACGTTGCCGATGGACTTGGACATCTTGCGCCCGTCTCCGTCGACCACGTAGCCGTGGGTCAGCACGGCCTTGTAGGGCGGCTTGCCCCGCGTGCCCATGCTGGCCAGCAGCGAGCTGTGGAACCAGCCGCGGTGCTGGTCGGAGCCTTCGAGGTAGAGGTCGGCGGGGTAGCCCACGTCCTCGCGCTGCTCGCAGACCGCGGCGTAGCTGGTGCCGGAGTCGAACCAGACGTCGAGGATGTCGGATTCGCGTTTCCATTTGCTGGCGCCGCATTTGGGGCAGGCGGGCACGCCCTCGAGGATCTCCTCCATGGGCGCGTCGAACCAGTAGTCGCAGCCATGCTCATGCGCGGCGAAGCGGTCCACGATCTTGAAGACCCAGTCCGGATCGTGCCAGGCCTCGTCGCATTCCTCGCAGATCAGGGCCACGATGGGCACGCCCCAGTTGCGCTGGCGCGAGATGCACCAGTCCGGGCGTTTTTCGATCATGCCGTGGATGCGTTCCTCGCCCCAGGCGGGAATCCAGCGCACGTCGTTGCGGATGGCCGCCAGGGAGCGCTTGCGCAGGTCGTTGGCCGCCATGGAGATGAACCACTGGGTGGTGGCCCGGAAGATGACGGGCTTCTTGCAGCGCCAGCAGTGCGGATAGGAGTGGCTGATGGACTTGGAGGCCAGCAGGTTGCCGAGTTCCTGAAGCTTTTTGATCACTTCGGGGTTGGCCTGCCAGACGTCCATTCCCGCGAAAAATTCCACCTCTTTGCGGAAGACGCCGCCGTCGTCCATGGGCGAATAGATTTCCAGCCCGTAGCGCTGGCCGGTTTCGAAGTCTTCGCGCCCATGGCCGGGAGCGGTATGGACGCAGCCCGAACCGGAGTCCAGGGTGACGTAGTCCGCCAGGACGATGGGCGAGGGACGGTCGTAGATCGGGTGCCGGGCTTCGAGGCCTTCCAGCTGGGAGCCTTTGATCCTGGTCAGGATCTCGTGCTCTTCCCAGCCGAACAGCCCGGCACATTCCTCGAGCAGTTCCTCGGCAAGGACGTAGACGCTTCCGGCGGCGCGTACGAAGACGTATTCGAAATCGGGGTGCACGGCCACGGCCATGTTGTCCGGGATGGTCCAGGGAGTGGTGGTCCAGATGACCACGTAAGCGGATTCGGGGGTCGCGCCGGAGCAAAGCTCCGCGACCTTGGGATCGGTCAGGGGGAAGCGCACGTAGATGGAGGGCGAGGTATGGTCCTCGTATTCCACCTCGGCCTCGGCCAGGGCAGTGCGGCAGTCGCAGCACCAGTGCACGGGCTTCTTGCCGCGCACCACGGAACCCTCGGCCATGAACCGGCCCAGCTCGCGGGCCGTGGCCGCCTCGTAGGCGGGCTTCATGGTCATGTAGGGGTCGTCCCAGACGCCGAACACGCCGAGCCGCTTGAACTCGTTGCGCTGAACATCCAGCCACTTGGCCGCATATTCGCGGCAGAGGCGGCGAATGACCGTGGTGGGCAGGTCGGTCTTTCCCTTCTTCTTCAGTTCCTGCTCGACCTTGTGCTCAATAGGCAGGCCGTGGCAGTCCCAGCCGGGAACGTACTCGGCCTTCAGGCCCTGCATGTTTCGCGACTTGACCACGATGTCCTTGAGAACCTTGTTCATGGCCGTGCCCATGTGAATATGGCCGTTGGCGTATGGCGGACCGTCGTGCAGCACGAAGCGCTCCCCGCCGTCGTTGGCGGAGGTCATCTTGCCGTAGGTGTTGTTTTCCTCCCAGGCGGCCAGGGTTTCGGGCTCGCGTTGGCGGAGGTTGGCCTTCATGGGGAAGGTGGTCTTGGGCAGCAGCAGGGTCGATTTATAATCGCTCATGGTGAAGCAGATCCTCCAAAGGCGTTGATTGCGGCGGAGCGTCGCGAAAGGCGGTGAACAGATTGGTGCAAGCGGCCCAGGAAGTCAAGGTTGAGGCGCGCTTAGACGCGGGGGGCTGCACAATACTGTGAAGAGGGATTGCAAAAATGTAGAAAATAAGGACGAAAAGGTCGATCGCTCGAAGGTGGGCAGAGCGGCGGCGTTCTTCGGAACGGCCTTTTTGCCGCTGTTTACGCCGGTTTCAGCTTTTGAGGCTGTTTTGGCACGGAGGATGCTAAGTTAAGAATACCTCCAGCCTTTCCCTACCTCCAGAATGATGGACTGAGGGCCTTCGGGCCCTCTCTCCGTCGCTTTCTTCAGCGCGCGGCGGCGCACGGGAAAATCCCCGGACGCGGTGTCCCGTCTACAGGCAGATCAAGCCTTCGATGAGCTTGGCCTTGGCGTAGATTTCGAAAACGTCCTCGGCGCTGGCAACGGTGATTTCCGCTGTGACGCCGATATATTTTCCTGTTCTCGACGGGCGCAGCGACACGGCTTCGTCCGGGAAAAGGGCTGCCGCCTGCTCGGCGTTATCCCTGGTGCCGATGAATTTGAATACGAAATTGCACGGCCACTCGTGGCATTCATTCAGCGTCCGTCTCAAGGATTCATATTTTTCGTGGGTCATTGCTGTCCTCTGGAGTGGAGATACGCCGCATCCGGGCGGGATGGCGCTGCCGACAAGTCTCGGCGGCGGTTGCAACCCATCTAGTGACGCCTCCGGCGGCTGTCAATGAAGAGGGAGAAAATACGACCATTGGTTGGTTGATTGCTTTGCCAAAACCACCTATTGTGCTACCATTCTTTGAGACTCGGTCGTGTCGGGAATGAAGTCGATCACCTCTGGCATCTGACGGAATTATGTACGGAAAAGCTAAAATCCTCATCGTAGATGACGATCGCGTAAACCTGAAGGTCTTGGAGGGGATGCTTCGCAACCTCGGTGCGGAGATTCATCTCGCCCTTTCCGGCGAGGACGCCCTTGCCCTTGTCGCGGAACACGATTTCGCGCTTGTCCTGCTCGACGTGATGATGCCTGGAATCGACGGGTTCCAAACGGCGGAGCAGCTCCGTTCACGCGACGGGACCGAGGACATTCCGATCATCTTCGTGACCGCCATCAGCAAGGAACAGAGGCACGTCTTCAAAGGCTACGAACTCGGCGCCGTGGACTATCTCTTCAAGCCGGTGGAGCCGGAAATCCTTCAGAGCAAGGTCCGCGTCTTCCTGGAACTGTATTGCCAGCGCATGGAACTGAAGGCATCCGAGGAGCGCTACCGCACCGTCGCCGACTACAACTACGACTGGGAAATCTGGTTTTCTCCCGAAAGCGACATCCTGTACACGAGCCCCTCCTGCGAGCGCATCAGCGGGTATTCCGCCGAGGACGTCGCCGCGGGAGGCGATTTCTTCCGCGGCATCATCGTCGAGGAGGATTACGAGTCCTGGCGGCATTTCATGGCGGACGAAATGCGCGTGGACGGGGACTCCTTCGACTTCCGCATCCGCCGCAAGGACGGCGCGGAGCGCTGGATCAGCCAGGTCAAGTTCGATGTCCGCAAGAAAAACGGGCACTCCCTGGGGCTGCGCTGTTCCCTGCGCGACATCACGGAACGCAAGAAGATGGAGATCCAGCTGCGGCATCAGGCCCTGCACGACCCCCTGACCGATCTGGCCAACCGCAATCTGCTCATGGACCGCGTCGCCAGGGTCATGGAGCGTTTCCGCCGACATCCCGACTATCATTTTGCCGTTGTCTTTCTCGACCTCGACCGTTTCAAGGTGGTCAACGACAGCCTGGGCCATATTTTCGGCGACGGCCTGCTCGTGGAAGTCAGCAAGCGGCTGCGGCAGTGCGTGCGCGGCATGGACACCGTGGCCCGATTCGGCGGCGATGAATTCGTCCTGCTGCTTGAGGAACTGGACGCTCCCCGGGAAGCCTTCACCGTGATCCGCCGCGTGCTCGATTCATTGCGTGAACCCTTCCTGCTCGAAGGGCACCGGGTCCAGACCACGGTCAGCATCGGCGTCGTTCTCGACGCCCAGCCCGAAGACCGTTCCGGCGACCTGCTCCAGAAGGCCAACATCGCCATGTATCGGGCCAAGGAGTCGGGACGGGACCGTTTCGACATCTATAATGACCGCATGCTCCAGCAGGCCGTGGACCTGATGCATCTTGAGAACGATCTGCGCAAGGCCGTGCTCCAGCAGGAGTTTCGAGTCTACTACCAGCCCATCGTTTCGCTCAACGGCGGCGGTTTGGTGGGCTTCGAGGCGCTGGCGCGCTGGAATCATCCCGAGCGCGGCATCGTCAGTCCGGGCGAGTTCATCCCGCTTGCCGAGGAAACCGGCCTGATCATCGACCTGGGCCGACAGATCCTGGAGGAATCCACTCGGACCATGGCCCGCTGGGCGCGTACGTTTCCCGAAGCGAAGAATCTTCAGCTTTCCGTGAACATCTCTGCCCGACAATTCCGAAACAACGATCTCGTGGGCGACGTCATCGAAGCACTGCGCAAATCCCGCCTGAACCCCGGCTGCCTCAAGCTCGAAATCACGGAATCCACGGTCATGGACGACGTGGAAACCTCGCTCCTGCGTCTTCAGAGCTTCAAGGAGGAGGGCATTCAGCTCTCCATGGACGACTTCGGCACGGGCTATTCTTCCATGAGCTATCTGCAGAAGTTTCCGCTGGACCAGCTCAAGGTGGACCTCAGTTTCGTCCGGCGCATTCTCGATTCCACGGAGAACGCCGAGATCGTGCGGGCGATCATCACGCTGGCGCACAGCCTGCGCATGGTGGTCGTGGCCGAGGGCATCGAGCTCGAGGAGCAGGCGGCTCTGCTGCGCGAGCTGAATTGCGAACTGGGCCAGGGCTTCCTGTATTCGCCGCCGGTTCCTGCGGAGGAAGCCGAGCTCTTTCTGCGGGAAGGCACCTTCCTGCCCCAGTCGGGCTAGTCCCTCTCCGCTCCGAGCTATTTGGACTTGTGGGTGAACACCCCGTCCCAGTCTTCCCGGGGCGGCTCGCGGAGCAGGTCGCGGCAGCGTTCCTGATAGAGCGCGTACAGGAGCAGGTCGGCATGGTGCTCCCGCAATTCGGAAAAGACGTTCTCCGCTTCCTGGAAGCGCAAGGCCCGATACCGCTCCAGGCCTTCGGCATATCTCTCCAGCTCGACGGCGCGCTTCGCGGCGTCCTCCCTCGTCATGGCCGTATAGATCGTAATGGGCTTGACCTTGCCCTTGACGCGGACTTTGTCCAGCTCCTGAAAGCGGAACTCGTCGCCGCAGGCTTCGGCGATGGCCTCGCTGACCACCAGGGGCTGGCCATAGTACTTGGTCAGTCCTTCCAGTCGGGAGGCCAGATTCACGCTGTCGCCGATGAGGGTGTAGTCGAAAAGGTCCGCGGACCCCATGTTGCCCACGCGGACGACGCCGCAATGCACGCCGATGCCGATGCGGATGGTGAGTCCGAATTTTTCCTGGAACAGCGCGTTCAGCTCCTCCAGCTTTTGGAGCTGGTCCAGAGCCGAAAGCAGTGCGAGGCGCTGGTGGCCGGGGACGTCCAGCGGAGCGTTCCAGAAGGCCATGACCGCATCGCCGATGAATTTGTCCAGGGTTCCGTTGCGGCTGGTGATGATCCTGGTCATGGGCGTAAGGTAGTCGTGGAGCAGGGCCGTGACCTGAGTAGGCGTGAGCCGCTCGGACAGGGACGTGAAGTTGCGGACGTCCGAAAAAAGAATGGTGACTTCTTTTTCCTGTCCTTCCAGGGTCAGGGATTCGGGCGACCTGACGATCTGGTCGATGACGGCGGGAGCCAGGTAATGCGAGAAAGCGCCGTGGATGAATTTCTTCTGCTTTTCCTCTTTCCAGAACTTGATGGCCGTCATGGTCATGAAGGTCAGAGCCAGCCCCAGAAGCGGGTAGAGCGGGGAAACGAAATATTTGGACTGCCCGAAGAGATACGAGGATCCTGTCCAAATGCCTACGGCTGAGCCGAACAGGGGGAGGGCGAGCCATGCGGCCCGCGCCCAGGTGAGCAGCAGCGTGGTCAGGATGCCGGCAATAACCAGGGCCAGTGCTTCCAGCCCCGGAGCCCAGGGCGGGATGTGGATGAAATCCCGGCTGAGGATGTTGTCGACGATGGTGGCGTGGGTTTCCACGCCGGGGTAGTTTTGGGAGAAGGGCGTGGTCCGGATGTCGCGCAGCCCTGCGGCCGAGGTGCCGATGAAGACTATTTTCCCTTTCAGCGCTTCGAGCGCGGCGGGGACGTCGCGCAGGATGTCTCCGGCGCTGATGTAGGGGTAGGTGCCTTCCTTGCCTCTGTAGTTGACCAGGAAGCTGCCTGCCCTTTTCAGCGGAATGTCGGTTCCTGCCGCGCGCAGCACTTCCGTGCCGCGTTTCGAGTAGCCGAGCAGCACGGTTTTCTTGCCCAGGGCCTGGAGCAGGGTGGCCAGGGCCAGGCTGGGGTAGACCCGGCCGTTGAAATTGATCAGCAGCGGCACCTGGCGGATCACGCCGTCCGGATCGGTGTCCGTGGTGAAGAATCCGGAGGCGGGAGCGGCTTCGGCAAGAGCGGGCAGCGGACAGACGACGCCGCTGGCCGTGGCCAGAAGCTGGTCCGTGCCCATCGCAAGGCCGGGAGTCAGGCTCTTGGTCGCCAGGCTTGTCGGGTGCAGGTGGCAGGAGTCGGCTGGCATGCCGCTCATGCCGCGCAGGGCGTCTTCGGGAAACAGGAAGGTGTAGCCGAGTACGAAGGGGCCGGTGGCCAGGGTCTGGGCAAAGAGCGCGTCGTTGTCGGCGAGGATGTCCGGGAGGCCCGTGAAGCCGGGCCGCTTTTGAAGATATTCTCCGAAGGTCCGGGTGATGTCGTCCATGATCAGTGCGGGCGAGGTCCGGTCCGGTTCGGCGAAGAGGATGTCCAGGCCCACGGCGAGCGCGCCCGCCTGATGGATCTTGTCCAGCAGGAGGGCGATGCGATATCGCGGCCAGGGCCATTGGCCGATTTCCTTGAGGCTGTTTTCGTCTATGTCGACGATGACGGGGAGTTCATGGATGCGGGTGCTGGCATGTTCCCGGAGAAAAACGTCGTATATTTTGTAATTGATGAATCGCAGAAACAGTGGTTGCTGAATGTAGAGCAGGAGCAGAAGGAACGTGATCAAGAAGCCGGTGGCAGGGAGGATGATCTTGTCGAGCTTCAAGATGTTGCGGAACAATCCTTTCATCAGCCGGTCCCCTCGCCCATGTGTTGCGAATACGTTTCCACCCCGTGTCCTCTTTCCGAAACAGCTTCGCAGCGTCGGGGAAAATGATGCCGGACTGGTCTTGTAGAACATATCGGCAACGGCAGACCCTGTCCAGCGGGCGGCATGATCTTGGGCGGATGATTTCGCCCCCGGCGGCGCTGTCGATGTCCGCGGAAGGGGCAGCGGGGAGGGTGGGGTCTGTGCACGCAAGGCGCGGCGCAGGGAAAGGTGTTTTGACAACGGCGCGGGCCGAGGATATGCAAGCCGTCCGCCGCCCGTCGCCGGAATCGCGGAAGCCCAGGAGCAGATCATGCCGTCCCTGAACGACGTTTCATATATAGATTTCATTCGCTGTCTTTCGAGAGCCATGGATCTCATCAGCCGAGCCGTGGTCAACCATCACGTGCGTGTGGGGTATTTGGCGGCCCAATTGGCCGGAGACGTGGGCTTGTCCGCGGAGGTGCAGCGCGACCTGCTTGTCGCCGGTCTGCTGCATGACGCGGGCGCGCTTTCGCTGAAGAGCCGACTGGACGCCCTGCAATTCGAACATGACGGCATGGCCCATGCCGAAGCGGGGTATCGGCTGCTTCGCCCTTACCAGCGGCTGCGCCGGGTGGCCCGCTATGTCCGCCTGCACCATACCCCTTACCGGGAGCTCGCCAGGAATCCTGACAGTCCCGCGGAAGCGAACATCCTCTCGCTGGCGGACCGCATCGATGTGCTCATTGAGCGGGGTGCCCCCTTGTCCATCCAGATAGAGCACATCCGCTCGCGCATTCAATCCCAGTCCGGGCTGGCGCTCGACCCCAGGCTCGTGGAAGCCTTCCTGGACCATCGTCCCGGCGACGCTTTCTGGCTGGGGGCGGAACAGCCGAACAAGGCGCTTTGCACCCCCGCGCCGGAGCGGCTGGAGCAGGAGCGGCTGGGGGTGGAGGAGGTCTTGGATCTTTCGCGGCTCTTTTCCCAGATCATCGACTTCCGCAGCCGCTTCACTGCCACCCATTCCAGCGGCGTGGCCGCGACGGCCGTGGCGCTGGCGCGCCTGGTCGGATTTGGCGACAGGGAGCAACTCTTCATGCACATTGCGGGAAACCTTCATGATCTCGGCAAGCTGGCCGTGCCTGCCGAGGTTTTGGACAAGCCCGGCGCGCTGGATGACCGCGAATGGGAACTCATGCGCGATCACGCCCTATACACCCACCAGGTGCTTGCTGATCTTCAGGGGCTGGAGTCCGTTGCGAAATGGGCGGGCGAGCACCATGAACGGCTGGATGGAAAAGGCTATCCGTTCGGGCTGGGGAAATGGGATCTTTCCATGGGCAGCCGCATCGTGGCCGTCGCCGACGTGTTTACGGCCGTGACGGAAGACAGGCCGTACAGAAACGGCATGAACCGTGCCGACGCTCTGGGCGTGCTGGAGGGGCTTGCCGCTTCCGCGCTGGACAGGGGAGTTGTGGATATGCTTTGGAAGAACTTCGACGAAATCAATGAAATCCGGCACGACGCCCAGTTCGAGGCCGCGCGGTTGTTCGCCGCGTTCGGAGCGGGCAAGGAGGCGGCGTGATCGCCCTGGAGAAACTGCTCCCCAAGCCGCAGATGTTTCGCCACGCCTTCAAGACGGCGCTGGCCGCATATCTCTCGCTGTTCGTGTCCAGCTGGATCGGTCTGGAATATGGCTATTGGGCGGCCATCTCCGCAGTCATCGTCATGCAGGCCGACCTCGGCGGCTCCATCCGGGCCGGGCTCTGGCGGCTGACCGGAACCTTCATCGGCGCGGGCGTGGGCATCGCCTGTCTCTGGATGTCTCCCCCCTCTCCGGCCCTTCTGGCCGCGGGGTTGTTCGTCGTCATCCTGACCTGCTCCAGCGTGCCGGGGCTGCGGGAAAGCTTCCGCATCGCGGGCATCACGGTCTGCATCGTCGTTCTCGGCACTTCGGCGCATCATACTCCACTGGCCGTAGGCACGGACCGATTCCTGGAAATAGCGGTGGGCGTTTTTTCCGCAGTGCTGGTTTCCGGACTTCTCTGGCCCGCGCACGCCGTGGGAATTCTGCGCAACGAGCTTGCGTTGCAATTGCTGGAAGCGGCTTCGCTCTACCGCACGGCACTGGAGCATCTGCTTGTCGGCGGTCCGGCCGTGGAGCGCAAGAAGCTGGACGGGCTGCTGGCCTTGACGCGAGGGAATAGAGAGCTGCTGGACAAGGCCCGGCGCGAGGCGTCCCCGTTCACCGGACGCAGAGCCATGCTGCTCGCACGTTTTGTGGACGCCGTGGACCGGCTCGTGGGGCACGCGCGGGCACTGGACCGACTGACGAGGGCCTTGCCGTCAGGCGGGTATCATCAAGAGGTACGCGACGACCTGGAAGCGTTGGCAAAAGCCATGAACGACACGCTGGACCATATTGCCGGGGATCTCTCCGGCAGGCCCGAAACCGGCCGCGCCCCCGATATCCGTCCATATCTGCACCGAGTCGAGGAACATTTGCAGGAATTGCGGGATCACGGCGCGCCGAAGGGATACCCGCTGGACGCCGTGGCGAATCTCTATTCGCTGTTCGAGCACCTCAAGGCCTTGGCCAAGGAATTGATCCTGCTGCGCGAAGTGCTGGAGCGGTCCGCCCGCTGAAGCGCCAGAAAAGGCCGATGCCCTATGGGCCGATCATTCGCGCCGCGTCCATATCTCCCGGCCGACCAGGGACGGCCTCTCTCCGAAGACCCAATTGCCTTCGAACTTGCCGTCCGTGAAGCGGAGCAGGGTCAGTCCGTTTCCGTCGGTGCCGTTGAACTGGAGCGCGAGGGTCTTGCTGGTCTCGTCGAAGAGGCCCACTCCCGTGTAGCGCTCTCCGTCCATGTCCGCCTCAAAGAGGTAGGTTTTCCCGACTCGCCAGATCGTGGCATTGCCGGAATAGGAGGGCATCGGGGTCGATTCGTCCGGATTCCAGCCGATCACGTCGTATTTGCCGACGGGCAGGGCGGCGGGCTCCTGGGCGGCGCAAGGCTGGGCAGCGGCGGAAAGGGCAATCATAAGAAGCAGCAGTAACCGCATTCGAGTCATGTTTTCCAATTTCTCCCGAAAATGATTCGTTAATGGGTCATTATAAGGAAGGTGGAAATGTCTCGTCCAGGAAAAAACAGACTTTTCCGCTTTTGTGACGTTCATCGAACGAAAAAATCACTGATCGGTCGCATGAGCCTTTAAAATCGGATTTCATGTTGACAAGGCCGAGGCATGGGCATAATTTTTTCGCAACGACCTTCAGCAAAGGATTCAGGATCATGCATCGCGACAGACTGACCATGCTACTTTCGATCTCCGCCGTTCTCGGCGTAGTAGTACGCGTAGTCGAGGCTGTCGCGTCGTAGCGGGATCGTAAGAATCATTGTACCCACAATCCCCTGCCGGCGCGAGCCGGCAGGGGATTTTTCATGAGCGCGAAGCGCAATCCATCCCAGCCGGCCAGCGCACCCAGGGGCAACCCAAGGAGGCGAACATGTTTCGCATGACCGGCGCGGAAGTCCTCATCCGCCTGTTGGAACGACAGGGCATTCAGACCATTCCCGGCATTCCCGGCGGGGCCAATCTGCCGCTCTACGACGCGCTTTCACGCAGTCCCGTGATTCGCCATGTCCTGGCGAGGCACGAACAGGGCGCGGGGTTCATGGCCCAGGGCATGGCCCGCGTCACAGGCAAGCCCCAGGTGTTTTTCGCCACTTCCGGCCCTGGCGCGACCAACACGCTCACGGCCCTGGCCGACGCCAAGCTCGACTCGGTCCCCGTGATCTGCATAACAGGGCAGGTTCCCCGCTCCATGATCGGGACGGACGCCTTTCAGGAGGTGGACATCTACGGCATGAGCATCCCGGCCACCAAGCACAATTTTCTGGTCCGCTCCGTCGAGGAGTTGTTGACGGTGATTCCCGAAGCGTTCCGCATCGCGGCTTCCGGACGGCCCGGCCCCGTGCTCGTGGACGTTCCCAAGGACGTGCAGTGCGCTGAAGTCGCTTTTGCGAGCTGGCCCGAACCCGGACTCCCCGCGACCCCGCGCGACATGCCCGCCGGGGATCTGATCCGTGCCGCGGAGATGATCAATTCCTCAAAACGGCCCATGCTCTATCTCGGCGGAGGAGTGATTCAGGCCGGGGCAGCCGGAGCGGCGCGCGCGTTTGCGGAGAAAGGCGGAATACCCACGGTCATGACGCTGATGGGGCTGGGGGCAATTCCTTCCGACCACCCGCTGTCCCTGGGCATGCTCGGCATGCACGCCGCTCCCTGCGCCAATCTGGCGCTGGAGGAGTGCGACCTGCTCATCGCGGCCGGCGTGCGCTTCGACGACCGCGCCACGGGCAAGGTCGAGCAGTTCTGTCCCGGAGCCAAGGTCGTGCACATGGACATCGATCCTGCCGAGCTTGGCAAGATTCGTCCGGCGCAGCAAGCTCTTGTGGGGGATGTGGGGCAGGCGCTCCAGGGACTCCTGCCCCTTGTGGAGGATCGTCCGAATCAGGAATGGCTGGATCGGGTGCAGGCGCTCAAGCAGGAGCAGCCCATGCGTCTGGGCGACGCCAAGGAAGTTCGCTCCGCTTACGGTCTGATCTTCGAGGCCGCCCGGCTGGCCGGACCGGAGGCCGTGGTGGCCACGGACGTGGGCCAGCACCAGATGCGCACGGCCCAGGCATATCCGTTTCGCACCCCCCGCCGCTGGCTGACTTCCGGCGGCCTGGGGACCATGGGCTTCGGCCTGCCCGCCGCCATCGGCGCTTCCATGGCCCGGCCCGATTTGCCCGTGATCTGTTTCAGCGGTGACGGCAGTCTGCTCATGAACATTCAGGAAATGGCCACTGCCGTGGAGCAGCACGCCAACGTGAAGATCGTGCTGATGAACAACAACGCGCTCGGATTGGTGCGGCAGCAGCAGGAGTTGTTCTACGAGGGGAATCTTTTCGCCTCCAGCTACGGCTGTTGCGTGGATTTCGTGCGCATCGCCGAAGGATTCGGAATGCGGGCGGTGAACCTGGACACGAGCGCCGATCCCGCCGCAGAAATGGCGCGGGCCTTTGACCATCCCGGTCCCTGTCTGATTCACGCCACGGTGGACGCCGCCCAGAACGTCTATCCCATCGTGCCTCCGGGCGCGGCGAACAAGGAAATGCTCAAAGGAGAGGAATATGCCGATGCCTGCGCATGAGACAATGTCTTCCGACGGCGGCAAATGTTGCGCCGTGCTCGAACTGGCGGTGCGGAACCATCCGGGCGTGATGACGCACATTTGCGGGTTGTTCGCCCGCCGCGCCTACAATGTCGAAGGGATCGCCTGCATGCCCACGGGAGACGGGAGCAGCAGCCGCGCCTGGCTGATGGTCAACGAGGATGAGAGGCTGGATCAGGTGGTCAAGCAGGTGGAGAAGCTGCACGACGTCATCGAGGTTCGCCGCCACGAAGGCGGCCACCCCGTGTTCGGCGGTTTGGAGCCGTATTTCAGGTCTTGAGTCCGGCTTGTCGGCGCGGCGCCCGCAAGACCGCAGCGAAGCGGGAGGAGCGGACGCCGCGCCGGACAGGGAGCTTCAGGCGGGCAGCCCGAGGTAGCCGCGCAGGTCGTCAAAGGTCAGGGGCTTGCTGAAATAATAGCCCTGGATCTGGTCGCAGCCGAGGCGCTCCAGGAATTGCAGCTGCTCCTTGTCTTCAACGCCTTCGGCCACCAGGGTCAGTCCGAAGTTCTTGGCCAGGAGGATGATGGTCTCCACGAGCTTGGCGTCGTTCGGATCCACCGTGATGTCCTGGATGAAGGAACGGTCGATCTTGAGCACGTCGATGGGCAGCCGCTTGAGATAGTAGAGCGAGGAATAGCCCGTGCCGAAATCGTCGATGGCCAGACGGATCCCGCGTCGGGAAAGGCGGTGCAGGTTGCCCAGGGAGGTTTCGAGGTGTTTCATGATCACGGTCTCGGTGATCTCGAATTCCAGATATTGGGCCGGGTAGCCCGTCCGCTGGAGAATGGCTTCGACCTGATCCAACAGGTCCGCCTGCATGAACTGCTTGGGCGAAAGGTTTACGGATAGATCCAGACGCCTGCCCTGGGAATGGAGTTCCATAACCGCTCGCAGGGCCTTCTCGAGGATGGTCAGCCCAAGCGGAACGATCAATCCGGTTTCCTCGGCCAGGGGAATGAACTCCGATGGGGGGATGACTTCGCCGCTCGGCAGAACCCAGCGCGCCAGGGCTTCGACTCCGGCGCAGCTTTCGTCCGGAAGCGCGATGCGGGGCTGGAAGTAGACGGTGATTTCGTCGCGCTCCATGGCGCGCCGGAGATCGGCCTCCAGCTGAAGCCGTCGCGTCACCTGCTCGTTCATCTCGCCCGTGTAGAGATGGTAGCGGTTTTTCCCGGCGTCCTTGGCCCAATACATGGCCAGGTCGGCGTTCTTGATCAGCTCTCCCGGGGTGGAGCCGTCATGGGGGAAGATGGTGATGCCCATGCTTGCCGTGGCGTAGAATTCCCGGCCTTCGAGGTTGAAGGGCGTTTCCAGGCAGGACATGATTCTCTCGGCCAGATAGATCACTGAGGATTCGCTGGAAATGTCCTGGGCCATGATCACGAATTCATCGCCGCCGAGCCGGGCGAGAGTGTCCGTGTCGCGCACCACCTGCTGCACGCGGCGCACGAATTCCACGAGCATGGTGTCGCCCAGGGCGTGGCCGAGGCTGTCGTTGACGTTCTTGAAGTTGTCCAGATCGATGAACAGGATGGCCAGACGGGAGTTCTGCCGCTTGCAATGGGTGATGGCCACTTCCACCCGGTCCATGAGCAGGGAGCGGTTGGGCAGGCTGGTCAGGGCGTCGTGGTAGGCCAGGAAGCGGATCTGGTCTTCCTGCATCTTCATGGCCGAAATGTCGTGGAAGACGGCCATGTAGTGCGTCACTTCTCCAGCGGAGTCGCGAATGCTGTTGAGACTCAGCCATTCCGGATATATTTCGCCGTTCTTGCGCCGATTCCACACTTCTCCGGACCACGCGCCTTCCTTTTCAAGGTTGTCCCACATGCGTGCGTAGAAGGATTGGTCGTGCCGATCGGATTTGAGCACGCTGGGCTTATGGCCGAGCACTTCCTGTTCTTCATATCCCGTGATGTGCGTGAAGGCCGGGTTGACCGCCACGATGACGCCGTCCGGGGTGGTCAGGGAGATGCCTTCGATGGCGTTCTCATAGATTTTCTTGAAGAGCAGCAATTGCTCTTCGGCGTTTTTGCGTTCCTGAACCTCGGCGCTCAGTTCCTGGGCGGCGGCCTCGATGCGATCCATGAAGCTGTTGAAGTGCTTGGCGAGCGTTCCGATCTCGTCCTTGCTGTCCCAGGAGACCCGGACCATGCGCCCTTCTTCGGCGTTGCAGGTTGCCAGGGCGGTTATCAATTGGGAGAGCGGCTGGGTTATGGATCGGCTCAGGATCAGGACAAGAGGCAGGGAAAGCAGCAGCGCGACCGCGAGCGATACGAAAAGCAGGGTGCGGATGCGGTTCACCGGGGCGTAGAACTCGTCGAGATAGCCGGAGCTGCCCACGATCCAGCCGTATCTGGGGATGCGGTTGAAAATCACCACCTTCTCCCTGGGTTCCTCTTCGCCTGGATTTTGCCACAGGTAGGTCAGCTTTCCGCTGTTGCTGGCCCGGAAGCCTGCGGAGAGTTCCCCTTTGCTGGCGTCCTCGAGGTTGAAGATGTTGCCGCTGAGGAAGGGGTGGATGATGATGTCTCCGTTTTCGGCAAGGACAAAGGCGTACCCGCTGTCGCCCAGCTTGATGGATTCGATGCGCTCGCGGAAGTCTTCCACGGAGATGAGCTTGACGAATTCGCTCTTGTAGGAGGTGACGGAAATGATCCAGTCCCAGGGCGCGAAATAGACCATGTAGAGAACCTTGTCCCGGGGAGTCGGGTCGTCCGGGTTCTTCCACTTGTATTCGAGATATCCTTCCTTGCGCTGCATCTGCCGCTGCACGAACTCGGCGTCGGATACGTTCGTACCCTGCACTCCCGGTTTCGGGTGCACGGTTACGAGCCCATTGGAGTTGACGCAATAGATGTAGCCCGTATCGGCGATGTGCTGGCCGACGAGGATGCGCCTTGCGTCCTGCTTGGCTTGCTGCTCCGTCAATTCTCCCTGGAGTTCGCGTTCGTGCAGGCGGGTGAGCGTCTGGAGGTTCGATTCGGCCACGGCCCGGAGGTAGTTGCGGATGGATGCGTCGGCCGCGGCTTCCACCATGCCCGTAACCAGGGTCGTGGAGCTGCGGAGTTCATTGTCGATTTCCTGCACGACGTTGGAACGCATGATTTCGTATTGGACGCCGAGTCCCACAGCGAAGGCCAGCATGAGGATGGCGACCACGATGCCGAGTTTTGCCCGCATGGGGAGATTTTTAATTAATCTGATCATTTATTCGGTAAGGTGCGATCGCCAGCTTGTTTTTGGGACGAACTCCGACTCTGAGGCGCGAGCCTGCTCCGACTGATACTCCACATGGAACCGTTCGCGCAATCCGTCGAAGGTCTGAGAATAGGGGGGTATAAAAGGGATATCAATCTGTAAACCGGGCTTCTTCCGCGATGCGTTTTGTCAGCTTCAAGCCCCATTTGTCGAGCCCTGATCGACTGAAGAGAAATACGCCATGTTCGGCTGTGCAGGGCGGAATTGAGGCGACGGGTGTCCCGTTCAGAATGCGCATGACGATGGAGGCGGCCAAGCTCCCCTGGGGTGCCGCAGTGAAAACGAGTCCCCCAATCGCTCCCTTTGGTCCGATGCTGTTTTCCCAAAAACCAAAATTCGGCACCTCGCAGGCTGCCGCGGTCCGGCGTATTACTTCGTCGCCGTCGAGAATTGCGCCGTCCTTCTCTCGCAAGGTGTAACAAATACCCGTAATGACGGCGTCGTATCCGTTGCTTTTGGCGTTGGAGGCGGATTCGATCCACCTGTTCCAGTCGTTCGTCAGAAGAAAGTCCGTCTGCACGCCGAGAATCGTATGTTCGTTTTTGTCGTTGAACACCTCATGGAATACGACCTGCGAAATGTTGCTGTCGTCGAAGAGCACGAGGCAGCGTTTGAAGTCGTCCCCCATGACCTCCTTGATGAAGGCGATGGATCTTTTGAGCAGGGGGCGTTCCAGAACCCCGGTGGCGAGCTTTGTATTGCTTGGAAAATACTCTCTGGGATTGGCGTTGACTCCCAGGTAGACGACCGGGGTGCCTTGCGAGGTGATTGTCTCTCCGAGATACTTGAGGGCTTTGTCGTCGCTGAGGATGACAAGTTCGGGCTTGACCTCGGCAAAGGCCTCCAGGGCGAGGCGGATGCGTTCAGGATGCTGTTCGACGGGGATCCGTCTGGTATCCATGTCGAATACGGTCAGATCCACGTTCGGAGCAAGCCCGCGCCGCAAGGCCTCGTTATGGCGCCGCACCCAAATGTAGTCCTGGTGGTAGCTGTTGATGAGCAGCACGTTGTGACGGGTTTCGGCATGCATTGGAACGGGAGTGAAGAGCAGAACTGCCCAGAGCAGTAACGCGTAGGCGAGAGGTTTGTGGAAACCTGTAACGGAACTGATCGGGATTCCCATTCATAAACGTTACCCGCGCACTTTTCTTCTGTCAACAGAGTCTATGGTTGGGGTGGGTTCCCCCGACGGGGTGAATAGGCGGAAACGAAAAAGGGGACCGGCGAGCGGTCCCCATGCTTTCTGGAGCCTTCAAGCAGAATTGAACTGCTGACCTCGTCCTTACCAAGGACGCGCTCTACCTACTGAGCTATGAAGGCGGTGACGTCCGCTTCGGGCTGGTGCCGTTGCGGGAGAAGTCTTTTATACCGGCCCGGCAAGGGTGTCAATTCCAAATACGGCGGCATGTTGCCGCCTCGATCGGGGAGGGCGTCGGGAGCGGGAATGCTCAGTTGGAAGCCGACATGACCTTGGCCAGAGCGGCCTGGAGTTCGGAGGCTTCCATGGGTTTGGCGATGTAGCCGTTCATCCCCGCGGAGAGGAATGATTCCTTGTCTCCGGTCATGGCGTAGGCGGTCATGGCAATGATCGGGATGCGGGCGTTGGAGCCGATTTCTTCAGAAGTGCGGATGGCAGCGGCCGCTTCCATTCCGTTCATGACCGGCATCTGAATGTCCATGAGCACCAGGTCGAAGTCTTTTTCGGCCAGGCGCTGGAGCGCTTCCTTGCCGTTGGACGCCGTGCTGACCTCGTGGCCGAGCCGTTGCAGGGTCTTTTTGCCGTAGAGCATGCTGACCTGGTCGTCCTCGGCGATGAGCACGCGAAACTTGCGGCCGTCAGGTTGATTCCGCATGTCGAGTTTGGGAATATCCGCGATGTCTTCGTGCGCGATGCCGAAAGGCAGGCTCAGATAGGCGGTGGTTCCCGAACCTTCGGTGTTGTCGATGGCCAGTTCGCCGTCCATGAGTTGCACCAGCTTTCGGACGATGGGCAAGCCCAGCCCGGCGCCTTGAAATCTTCTCGTGTGGGAGCCGTCCGCCTGGACAAAGGGCTCGAAAATGAGCTGCAATTGTTCGTCCGTGATGCCTATGCCGGTGTCCCTGACCGTGAAGAGGATTTGCACGCGGGAATCCGGTCTGCGTGCGAGCGCATCGACCTCGATCGAGACCCGCCCGGATTGCGTGAATTTCACGGCGTTGCCGACGAGATTGAACAGAATCTGCCGCAAGCGGGTTTCGTCGCCTACGAGTGTTTCCGGGAGCTCCTGCGGGAGCGGGAAATCCAGCTCGTTATGGTTTTCCCTGGCCGGGAACTGGAAAAGATCCAGGATCGAATCTCTGAGACTGGAGATGCTGAAGCGCGAATCCACGAGCTGCAACTTGCCCGCCTCGACCTTGGAAAGGTCGAGAATGTCCGAGAGCAGCCGCGTCAGTCGTTTGGCCGAGGTCATGGCCGCGTCGAGGAGGTGCCGTTGCTCGCTCGTGGGGCTGGTTTCCTTGAGCAGGTGGAGCATTCCGAGCACCCCGTTCAGCGGAGTCCGGATCTCATGGCTCATATTGGCCAGGAATTCCGATTTGGATTTGTTGGCGGCTTCGGCCTTGTCCTTCATCTCGATGAGCATTTTTTCCACTTGCTGGCGCTCGTAGATGAAGCGGGCCTGCTGCACGTTCTGGTAGGCGGTCTCGGAAAGCTGGTTGGCCAGGGTGAAAAGCACCTGCGCCACCATGGAGAACTTTTCCTCGGACATGGCCGGAACATCTTGAAAGGCTTGCACCACGGCTTCCTCGTCCGCTCCGATCTCACGGGCGTACTTGCGGATGGAAGCCTCGCTCTGATTCGAGTCCCGGACTTGGCCTACGAGCCAGCTGGCGATGTGTCTGCCTCCGACGGTGATGCCTGCGCCCGCGTCCCAAAGCCCTCCGCTCAGGCAGGGGCGCGCCCTGGGACCATTTTTGGAATACCGACCGATCTCGGCGTCGGATTTGAAGCAGTTCTCCAGGCCCTTCCCCGTGGATCGGATCAGATGGCAGAAGGTGCAGAAGCCGCTGGGCTTGGTGATGGGTTGCCGTCCGGGCGGGTAATCAGGGAAGCAACTCCCATGGCTTCGGCGAATTCGTCCTGGAGTCGCTGGATGTCCGCCATGTTGAACAATTCTTCGAATGTGATGCCCTCGGCGTTGTCCAGCGGCAGGGTCAGCGAGACCATGCGCTGTTCCAGGGCTTCCTCCGCCCGCTTGCGATCCGTGATGTCGCGGGCGATGCCGAGGATGCCTATCAGGTTGCCCTGCGTGTCGCGCATGGGGCTTTTCACGGTTTCGAAAAGGCCGCGGTAGCCCGTGTCCGAAAAGGTCAGCCATTCTTCGTTCGTCCGAGGGGCGTCCGATTCCATGGCCTTGCGGTCGTTCTGGCGGAAAAAGTCCGCAAGGTCGTGATCCACGAAATCGTAGTCCGTCTTGCCGACGATCTCGGATTCCCTGGCACCGTAGAAGCTTTCAAAGGAGGAGTTGCACATCAGGTAGACCCCGTCCAAATCCTTGAGCCAGACGAGATCAGGGATGGAACGGAGCAGGCAGCGCAGGTAGTCCCCGCGCTTGCCGGCAGTGTCGGGAGGGGCGGGGGACGACGGATCTTGAGGGGGGGTATCCGCCAGCGCGGCTTCAAGTTCCAGAAGGCGGGCTTTGGCAGCCTTCAGCTCGTCTTCGAGCGATTCGTTCGCGCATTGTTTTTCCGGCATGGACGGCACCTGTTTTCAACAGCTTATTGAAACTGGAACCAGTGTACCGCGTTATCGGGAGATTGGAAAGACGAGAGCGGAAGCGGCCGTTGGCTTTGAAGGAAAGGGTGCCGACGGGGACGCCGGAGGATGAGGGGAGGGCAATGAAAAAGGGCTGGTCAGCGTGATGCCGATCAGCCCTTGATCTTCTTCGTGGTCGGGATGAGAGGATTTGAACCTCCGACCCCCTGAACCCCATTCAGGTGCGCTCCCAGACTGCGCTACATCCCGTCGAAGCGAAGGGTGTACTACCTGCGGGCCGGATGGTTGTCAACGATTTCCCGGAAGTTTTTTCATATTTCCGGAAGGACGTCCCCCGTTCCAGCGGTTTCGGGTCAGACCGGCTCGTCGAAAGAGTTGTTCCGATCCCACTGAACCTTGCCCTGGGACTTCTTCTGCTTGCGGAGCAGCACATAGATGGCTCCTGCGCCGCCGTCCGCGGCCCGGGCCGTGCAGAAGGCCAGCACCACGCGCTTGAGCGGTTCGCGGGTCAGCCAGGTCTGCATGGAGCGGCGCAGGACGCTCTGCCCGCCGGGAGAGTTGATTCCCCGGCCCGTGACCAGCAGCACGCAGCGCCGTCCCTGGAGATAGGACTCCTTGAGGAAGAAGAGCATGGCTTCATAGGCCTGCTCGGCGTTCATGCCGTGCAGGTCGAGGTGCCCCTCGGTGCTCAGGGTGCCTGCCTTGAGCTGGTTGAAGGTCTTGGAGTCGAGCCCGCGCACGAAGCCGTAGAGATACTCCTCGGTGAATTCCAGCTCGAAGTCCACCTCGCCGCGCACGAACTGATCGAGGTAATTCCTGGCCTCCTCGTCGAGAGAGGACGCCGGAGGCTCCGGAGGCTTGGGCAGCGGGGCGATCTGTCTGCCTGCGTTTTCCTGAAGGGGATCCACGCCCTGCATGGCGCTGAAAAAAAGATTCTCCTCGTCCTGTTGCTGGACCGGGGCCTCCTCTGCGGGGGCTTTGCCGGACGTTTCCGCATCGTCGGACAATCCCAGCCGCTCGCGGACCTTCTGCAGGGCGCGTTGATGCTTGGGCTGCTTCTTGTCTTCCTTGCCGAACTTCAGTTCCTTGAGCCCCTCCAAGGAGTTGATTTTCTTTTTGGCCATTGTTCTGCTCCTGTGCGAGGGTGCTGATAAAACTTGGCGGAGAGAGATGATTCTCGGGCGGGTCGCCTCTTGACTTTCCTGCCCGCGTTGGCATCTTTGTTGATGGAGCCGTGTTCGCGGCTGGACTTGCCGTGCCGGGTAAAGTAATAAACCCGGCTCGATGAATGTCAATATAAGTGAGGAATCCGATGCTCAAGATTGAAAATCTGCATGTGGAAATCGAAGGGCGGGAGGTGCTCAAGGGCATCGACCTGGAGATAAACGAAGGGGAAACATTCATCCTCTTCGGACCCAACGGTTCCGGCAAGACATCTCTGCTCATGACCCTGATGGGTTTTTCCGGATATGACGTCACCAAGGGAAAGATCATCTTCCAGGGGCAGGACATCACCTACGCCCCGACCTACGAGCGCGCCCGGCTCGGCATCGGCATGTCCTTCCAGCGCCCGCCGACCATCCACGGGCTGAAGACGCGCCACCTGGTGCAGATGTGCGCCCGCCACGGCGAGGTGGACGTGGACGCCATGGCCCGCAAGGTCAATTTCGATCATTTCCTGGAACGCGACATCAACGCGGGCTTTTCCGGCGGCGAGATCAAGCGGTCCGAACTGCTCCAGCTCATGGCCCAGAACCCCCGGCTGGTGCTCTTCGACGAGCCGGAATCCGGCGTGGACCTGGAGAACATGCAGCTCGTGGGCAAGGTGGCCCGCTCCATCCTCGACGGCGACGTGCAGCCCCGCAACGACGTGAGCATGAAGGAACAGAAGGCCCAGAAGCGCCGCACCTCCGGTCTGATCATCACCCATACCGGATACATCCTGGACTACGTCAACGCCGACCGCGGCCAGGTGCTCTACAACGGGCACCTCTGCTGCGAGGCGCGCCCGCGCGACATCCTGGAGCACATCCAGGAATACGGATACCAGGAATGCGTGAAGTGCCTGAATTAACCCCGCTTCGCGCGGGTTGAGGAGATATTCATGAGCAATGTTGATCTCAAGGAATTCAAGTTCCACGGCCAGGAGCGAGAGGCCATCGAAAATCTCGGCGTCCTCAGCCAGGAGGACCGGGACCAGCTGCTGATGGCGGGAGTCGTGGCGGACGAGACGATCCGCAGCGCCTCCTACCTCCAGATGGACCACTCCGCCGTTCACTGCCGCTCGCACGACGAGGGCGTGGAAATCATGGACATCAAGGAAGCCCTCAAGAAGTACGACGGACTCAAGGACTACTTCTGGACCCTGGTGGACAAGGACAAGGACGAGTACACCCGTTCCGCTGCGGAGAACCTGCACGGCGGGTACTTCATCCGCGTCAAGGCCGGGGCCAAGATCGCCCAGCCCATCCAGTCCTGCCTGATGCTCAAGGCCGAGCAGGTCGGACAGAACGTCCACAACATCGTGATCATCGAGGAGGGAGCCGAGGCCCACATCATCACGGGCTGCTCCGTCGCCCACGGCACCAAGGGCGGCGCGCACCTCGGCATCTCCGAATTCTTTGTGGAAAAGAACGCCTCCCTGACCTTCACCATGGTCCACAACTGGGGCGACAAGGTCGCGGTGCGGCCCCGTTCCGCGGGCATCGTCAAGGAAGGCGGGAAGTTCCTGAACAACTACGTGCTGCTCAAGCCCGTGCGCGATCTTCAGATGTACCCGTCCATCCGGCTCGTGGGCGAACATTCCCTGGCCCGGTTCCATTCGGTCATCGTGGCTCCGGAAGGCTCCTACCTGGACATGGGCAACCGCGTCACCCTGGAAGCTCCGAACACCCGCTGCGAGATCATCGCCCGGACCATCTCCACCGGCGGCACGATCATCAACCGCGGCCACATCGGCGCGCACGCCGTTCCGGCCAAGGGCCACCTGGAATGCCAGGGCCTGATCCTGGGCAACGGCCGCATCTACGCCATCCCCGAACTGGACGGCACCCTGGAAGGCGTGGAGCTTTCCCACGAGGCGTCGGTCGGCAAGATCGCCCAGGAGGAGATCGAGTACCTCATGGCGCGCGGCCTGGACGAGGACGAGGCCACCTCCACCATCGTGCGCGGCTTCCTGAACACGGACATCATGGGCCTGCCCGAAGTGCTCACGCGAGCCGTGGACAAGCAGATCGAGGAGCTTCAGGCCAGCGGCGCCATGTAGCTTCCGCATCATGAAGGCGACGAGGCGGTTCCCTTTCGGGAACCGCCTTTTTTCATGGGGAAGAGTGGTGTATGAGGTGTCCCGGCATGCGCATTCCCGTCTTGAAGGGCGTATGCCTTCATTTCCGGTTCATCTCATCCCTGGAGGAATTCCATGTTCATCGTCTCCCTGACCTACCTGAAGCCCCTGGAAGTCATTGATTCCCTGCTCGAAGAGCACGTGGCCTGGCTCAAGGCCAACTATGCGGACGGCGTGCTGCTCGCGTCCGGGCGAAAGGTTCCGCGCACGGGCGGAATCCTCCTGGCGCGCGCCGAAAGCCGCGAGGCCCTGGACGCCGTCCTGGCGGGCGACCCGTTTCATCGCGAAGGCGCGGCGCGCTATGAGGTCATTGAATTCGCGGCGAGCATGGCCGCCCCCGGCCTGGAGGCGCTGATCAACGCCTAGCAGCGCCTAGCAACGCCGAGCAACGCCCAGCCCGTGCTGCGGGGAAGGAAGGGCGGCTTCGTGCAATGGCGCATGGAGCCGCTTTTTTTTATCTCAACAGGTTTTGCCGCCTATCCCCGGCCCGTGCTCAGCGCACGTGCATGATCACGGCGTCCACGTCGAAAAGCGCCCAGGCCGTGTCTCCGGTCTTCAGCCCAATCCGGTCCAGTCCGCGCGTGGTCAATATGGCGCAGAGCCTGGTTCCGTCGGAGAGGCGCAGGGTCGTCTCGCTGTTGATGTCTCCCCGCCGGATGACGTCCACCTTGCCTTGCAGCACGTTGCGCGCGCTGACCCCGTCCGGTTCGTCCACGGCCAGCGTGATCCAGGGCGCCTTGACCTCGGCGGTGACGAGCTTTCCCGGCGCAAGGCCCATGCGGACCAGGGATTCGACGGTGATCACGGACGTGATCTCGTGTCCTCCCAGCGTGACGATGCTCAGTTCCGCTTGTATCTCGTCGCGGACCAGGGTCGTGATCTTGCCGAAAAAGGCGTTGCGCGCGCTGGAAGTGCGGTTTTGTTCCCGGTTCAGAAAACGCTGGGTGATTTCCCTTGTTTCCTGCTCGGAAAAGGAAAACAGCGAGGCCGTGAGATTGGCCGTGGAATGGCCGAGCAGGCTTTGGACCACCGTCAGGGGCACGCCGTCCCGCAGCAGCTCAAGAGCGCGGGAGCGGCGCAGGGCGGACGGATTCGCCGCTTCCCGCGGCAGGCCGCATTCATCCGCGCGTTCATAGAATTTGCGGCGGATATGGGCTTCGTCCACCCGCAGCGGCGCGTCGTTGCGCTTCAGCAATTCCGGATCTCGCAGCGCCTCGGCGATCTCCCGGACGATTTCCGAAGGCAAGCCCACTTCGCGTCCGGCCTCCTCTGGACTCCTGCCCAGACGGAGCAGGGAGTGCGATTCGTCGAAATCCGTGCGCATGTCCAGGGCCAGTACTTCGCCCAGCTTCGCTCCGGTGTAGCGCAGCAGCAGATAGACCAGCAGAATGCGTCTGCGCGAAGCGCGAACATCCACCCGGCGGGGGCGCGCCGCCCAGGCGCGAAAGGCCTCCGTGAGCCGGGCCAGGTCCAGCGTGTCCAGGTGGGGGGCTTCTTTCGGTACCTCGATAGCCATGCCTGCCTCCGCATCCTCGCTCCGGCGGCGCTGCGCTTCGTCGAAGGCGGCGAGAACGCGGTCCAGACCCGCATCCTGGTCTTGTCGGTCTTTCATTGCTCCTCCTTCGCGTACCGTTCGGGCGGCCCGGCGGCCCTGGACGCCAAGCGCAAGATTCTAACGACTGTCTCGCACAAAATACATGACAGGGACAATGAGAGTAGTTTATTTTAGTGACACGGAAAATGCAAAAAAAGAGTCACTAAACCAGATCGGCAACGAGGAGGTAGGGTTATGCACTTTGCGGTCGCTAACGTGGAAGTGGCGTTCTGGGTTCCTCCTTTGGCCGCTTTTTGCGTTTCGTTCTTCACGAGCATGGGCGGGGTTTCCGGAGCGTTTCTGCTGCTCCCCTTCCAGATGAGCGTGCTGGGCTACACCTCGCCGTCCGTGAGCGCCACCAACCAGCTCTACAACATCGTGGCCATCCCCAGCGGAGTCTGGCGATACGTCAAGGAAGGCCGCATGGTCTGGCCTCTGGCCTGGGTGGTCATCGTCGGCACGCTGCCGGGGGTGTTCATCGGAGCCGTCGTGAGGGTGGTCTGGCTGCCGGACGTGGGGCATTTCAAGCTTTTCGCCGCCACGGTGCTGATGTACATCGGCGCGCGCATGGTTCGCGATCTCATCGCCCGCAAGGGAGGCAAGGCCGAATCCGAGCGTCGGTTCCAGGAAGCCGTGGCTCGGTTCCGGGCACAGGGTGAGGCGGCGGGGCTGCGACCCGTGGAAGTGCTGTCCTTTTCCATGACCAGGCTTTCCTACCGCTTCTACGACGAGACCTATGTCGTCTCCACTCTGGGAGTTTCTTTGCTCTGCTTCATCGTGGGCGTTGTGGGCGGGGTCTACGGCATCGGCGGCGGGTCCATCGTGGCTCCGTTCTTCGTTTCCATTCTGGGGCTGCCCGTATACACCGTGGCCGGAGCCGCGCTCATGGGCACTTTCGTCACTTCCGTGGCCGGAGTGGCCTTCTACCAGTTCATCGCGCCCTGGTATCCGAACATGTCCGTGGCCCCGGACTGGCTTCTGGGCCTGCTTTTCGGACTGGGCGGCATGGCCGGAATGTATCTGGGCGCCCGGTGCCAGAAGTGCGTGCCGGCACGGTACATCAAGTGGATGCTCGCGGTGATCATCCTTTCCACGGCAGGGAAGTATGTGTGGGGATACCTGTTTTGAACGCAGGAGCCGTTGCTTACAGGCATTCGAGATTGCCGGTGAGCTTGTTCACGATCCTGCATGATCCGAACAGGGCGATTCCGGCATAGGAGAGCGTTTCGGCCCCGGCTGCGGCCATGCGCTGCGTGTAGTCGTCGTAATGTCTTGCCGTGCGGGCTTGATGCGTGAACCCCGCGACCATGATCCGTTCGTCCGCGTGCGCCTTGTCGTGCAGGCTTTGCAGAAGAACGGCGTCCCCCTTCAGGATGGGCAGCGGAAAGCGCGTGATGGCCGCGTGCGTCCTTCCGTCCGCATCGCGCACGTCCGGTCCGAGCAGGCCGTCCACTTTCCTGAAGACCGCGGCGGCCAGCACCGCCGCGGCATTGGCGGCCAGCCCCGCCGGAAGCGCGCCGTCCAGCACGATGACGCATTTCTGTTTTCTCGGATCCGTTGCCTTGAATTCCCCGCAAGTCATGTGGTTCTCCTTCGTCTTGGTCGGTTCGTTTCGTGATGGCGCGAAGCGCGGTCACATGCCGAGACTAGGATTCGACGCGGTTCGCGTCTGGTAAAATCTTGCGGATATCGCCCGTTGTTTCCCTGCCTTGCTTCCAGGCGAAGCGCCGACTATAGTCCGGCCCAGGAGTCGTCCATGCCCGGATACAAGGGACATTTGCTCGGCGGAGCGCTGGTGGCCGCCACCGCGCTGGTGGTTCTGGGGGCGTTGCGTCTGTACACGGACGACTACGCACTGCTGGTTTCGCTCGGCGGGCTGGTTTTGCTCGGCGCGCTCTTCCCGGATATCGACACGGATTCCATGGGACAGACATTGTTCTATGCGAGTCTTGCGGCCCTGGACGGATGGCTGATCTATCGCGCCCAATATTTCCACGCGGCCTGGCTTGGCTTGCTCGCCTTGGTTCCCGTGGTGGGACGCCACCGGGGCTGGATCCATACGTGGTGGGCCATGCTGCTGCTGCCTTCGCCCATGCTCCTGCTGCCCGTGTTTCTCTGGCAGGTGGAGTGGGACCGGGCGCTGCCGTACTATTTCGCCTTCGTGCTCGGCTACTTTTCGCATCTGCTCCTGGACAGGGAGCTGTTCTAGTCCATTGGGTTGGGGAATCGCCCCGCGGTGGATCCGATGCGGAGGCGGCGTGGCTTGTGTGCGCGGCGGGGAAGACCCTGGCGTGGACGGGAGTTGGCTATTCCTATTCCAGGGCCTTGAGGAATTGCGCCAGAACGTTGCGCGTGTCGAAGCGTTCCAGCAGGCGTTCTCTGCCCTTGCGGCCCATGTCGGCGCGCAGGGCAGGGTCGCGGGCCAGGGTTTCCAGGGCGTCGGCCAGGGCCGTGGCGTCGCCCGGCGGGGCCAGCAGACCGGTAGACTCCTGTTCCACCACCTCGGGATTGGAGGAGACCGCAAAGGCTGCCACGGGCCGCTCCGAGGCCATGGCTTCGGCCAGGACGTATCCGAATCCCTCCCAGAGCGAGGACAGGGCGAAAATGTCCAGCGAGGCGTGAAACCGCTTCATCTCCTCCACGAATCCGAGGAATTCGGTGACGTCGTCCACACCCAGGCGGACAGCCTCCGCCTTGAGTTCATTCTCGGACTCTCCTGTCCCGGCGATGAGCAGTCGGAATTCCAGACCTCGATCCTTGAGCCGGCGGGCCGCTTCCAGCAGGTATCGCTGACCTTTTTGCGGGGTCAGTCTCCCGGCGTTGCCGATGATGATTTCCTGGCCGCGCCGCGTCACAAGCGGCTCGTCGGGCAGGGCGTCATAGGCTTTCACGTCGAAGCCGTTGTAGACCAGCCGGATTCGATCCTCCGGAATCAGCTTCCCATTGGCGGAGAGCACGCAGCGTTTCGTGTCCAGGGAATTGACGATCAATCGATGCAGAATCCTGCCGTAGAGCAGGCGGTTCAGGGCGGTGTCGCGCACGGGCACGGCAATGCCCCGGCGGTAGACGATGCGCGGCACGCCGGCCCAGCGCGCGGCCAGGCCGCCCGCCTTGAGGTCCGCCGGAAGGGCCATGACCAGGGTGTCGATGCGTTCCTTGCGGAAGAGCGAACGAAGCGCCAGCAGCTTGAACGGATTCAGGAAGCTGAGGTTGCCGAGGCGGATCTCGTGGAGCGTCAGTCCCGGCTGGCCGCGCAGCCGCTGCGCGAGCACGCTGCCCGTGTTGGCCACGACATGCACGGTCAGCCCGGCGTCGCGGCAGAGCAGGGCGAAGTCGTGATTGAACTTTTCGCCGCCGCCCCAGGGGCGGTTGCTGTTCAGGAAGCAGATCGTGCGCGGCTTGAACTTCGGCATCGGATCGGCGCGGGAGCGAAGCAGGGAAGGTTCGGCCCTTCCAGGGAAGGGCCGAACGCCTAGAAGTCGTCCTTTTTCGGCTGCACCTCGACCATGCCGAGGGTTTGCAGCAGCACGCGAACGCGTTCGTCCGTGGAAAGCAGGATGGGCACCCGGTTGCTGTCCGAGTGCATCTTGTACCGGGTCAGATAGATGGCCTTGTCGTCCGGCGTGATCCAGACGTCGATGACCGTGACGTAGCGTTCATCGAGCAGCGGGAATTTCCAGACGGTCTTCATTCGCGCCTTGACCTTGCCGCCGTCCAGGGGGTCGGATTCGCGGATCCTTTCCACTTCGGAGGAAAGGTACTCGGCGGTGGGCCGGATCTTTCCAAGGGCGTGCTCCGCAGCGATCTTCAAGGACTTCTCGTAGCTGTCCACGAGCACCTGCTCCTTGAGCGTGAAGGCGGCGGCGGGAAGCGTGGCCGCCAGCAGCAGGAGGGCTGCCAGCAGCGTCGGGGCGATGGCCGGGATGTGTCTCGTGGTCCGCATGGTCACTCCTTGGTTCGGGTTCAACGCGTTTTTCGCACAGCCTCGGCAATGCCGTCCAGGTCCGGGCAGACCGTGAAGCCTGCGCGCCGCATGGCTTCGATCTTGTCTTCCGTGGAACCGCCCTTTTCGAGGATGGCTCCGGCATGTCCCAGGCGTTTGCCCGGAGGCGCGGTACGGCCCGCGATGAACGATACCACGGGCTTGGGGAAGTTCGTGGCCCGTACATACTCGGCGAGGTCTTCCTCGGCCCGGCCTCCGATTTCGCCCAGGACCACAACGGATTTGGTCGGTTCATGGGTGCGCAGCAGTTCGAAAAGATCCGTGAAGCTGGTGCCTATGAAGGGGTCGCCGCCGATGCCCACGCAGAGGGACTGGCCCAGGCCCGCTGCGGAGAGGCGCGCGGCCACCTCGTAGGTCAGGGTTCCGCTGCGCGAGAGCACGGCCACGTCGCCGGGCGTGAAGGGGTCCACGGGCAGGATGCCGACCTTCAGCTCGCCGGGCACGAGCAGTCCGGGCGTGTTCGGGCCGATGAGCCGAGTTTTGGAGCCGCGCAGCTGGGTGAGCGCGGAAAGCATGTCCTGCTGGGGAATGCCTTCGGTGATGCAGACGACCCACGGCACCCCGGCTTCCGCGGCTTCCAGGATCGCCTCGGCCGCCATGCGCGGGGGCACGAAAATGATGCTGACCTGCACGTCGTGGGCGCGCACGGCCTGCCGCACCGAGGAATAGACCGGCACGCCGAGCACTTCCTGTCCGCCCTTGAAGGGCGTCACTCCGGCCACGACGTTGGTTCCGTACGCCTGCATCAGCTCGGTGTGCAGTCGGCCTTCGCGCCCGGTAATGCCCTGCACGAGCACGGGAGTGCCCTTGCCGAAGGGGAAGGGGGCCTGAGCCGGGGCAAGGGGCGCTGCCGCGGGGCTGAAGTCGGGCACGGCCAGACGCGGCGCATCAAAGGGGCTCGCCGGGGCGTCGTCCGGCCGCAGGGTTTTGAGAATTTCAATGGCTTCGCCCATTTCCGTGGCCAGATGCAGGTTCGGTGCGTTCAGGGACTTGAGGATTCTCAGGCCGCTTTCCGCGCTGTTTCCGGAAAGGCGGGCCACGATGGGTTTTTTCGGGGGCTTGCCGCCGAGCGCGCCCTGCATGGCCAGGGCGACCTTCTCGCAGGAGAGGATGCCGCCGTAGAGGTTGATGAAGATGACCCGCACGGCGTCGTCGCTGAAGAGCAGATCAAACGCGGTTTCCATGCGTTCCTGGTCCGCGCCGCCGCCCAGGTCCAGAAAGTTGGCCGCGGGCAGGTTCGAGAAGTTCAGGAGATCCATGGTGGCCATGGCCAGACCTGCTCCGTTGACCATCAGGCCGACGAAGCCCTGGAGCTTCACGAAGGATAGTCCGGCGGCGCGGGCCCGGTTTTCTTCCGGGGCGTTGTGCGCCGGAGTGTGGAAGGCTTCCAGATCCGGCCGCAGATCGACCATGTTGTCGTCGATCTCCACCTTGCCGTCCAGGGCCAGGAAGTCGCCGTCCGCCGTGAGCACGAGGGGGTTGATCTCGGCCAGGAGCAGCCCGTTGTCGAGCACTGCGCAGAAAAGTCCTTGCAGCAGGGCGGCGAAGGAGGCGTACTGCTCCTTTTCCAGGCCCAGGTGGAAGAATGCCGCGCGCACGTGTCGGTCCGAAAGGCCGCCCGGCAGGGAAACGTCCTGTACGAGCAGGTTGTCCGCGCCGAGGTTTTCGATTTCCACGCCGCCTTCGCGTCCGGCGGTGAGGACGATGCTCCGGCGGGCGCGGGAGACGGTGAAGGAAAGATAGAATTCGCGCTTGATGCTGGAGGCGGGCTCCACGCGCAGGAAGGGCACGCTGTGGCCCTTGATGGTCATGTTCAGGATCTGTTCGGCCTTGGGCTGGAAATCGGCGCGGGTGTCCACCCGGAGAATGCCGCCCGCCTTGCCGCGTCCCCCGGTGAGCACCTGGGCCTTGAGAAACCAGGGCAGGTCGAAGTCCGGCGAGAAGGTGGCGAGTTCCTCAGGGGTCACGGCGACGCCTTTAGGCACGGCCACGCCCGCTTTCTGGAACAGAAGCTTGCTGTTGTGTTCATTGAGAAGCATTGCTGGTCCTTGTCGTAGGTCATGAGTGCGTTGAAACTGAGGCAATCGCGGGAGTCTAGGTGGTTTGGGCGTATTTTTCAACGTCAAATCCCCTCCTTGCCGCATGGATGGAAATAACCTACCAGGGGGGAAAGCATCGGAGGCGTTGACCAATGTCAGAGTTCGATCGTTTTGCCGACGGCCTCGCCGACGAGGTTCTCAGCGAGATGGCCGACAATTTCTTCGGCGCGCGGCGCGAAATGGACGAGCAGATCGAGCAGTTCAAGAAGCTTTCGCGGGAACTGAAGAAACTCCAGGACCAGGCGGACCATTACGCCGAAATCCTGCATTTCGTCCTGCTCGGCGAGGAGGGGGCCGTCGGGTTTTACGAAGCCATCGGCCTCGATCCCTCGGACCTTCCGCTTTGCATGGAGTGCACGGTTCCGCCGCTGCTGGAGGGGCTGCCTTTCGCCTTGACCCGAAAGGGCCGCTTCCGCAAGCTCGTGATTCTCGCCTACCGGAACATGCGCGACAGCGTGGAGGACTACCTGCACGGGCATGAATACGCCGATCCGGACGAGCCTCGCCGAAGGCGCGTCAGCGTTCATTATGATTCGTTGAAGAGGATGGAGGCGCGGCTCAATCTCCAGATCGAGAAGCTCAATCGGCAGAGTTCGGTTTCGAACACCTTGCAGTACGTGCGCGGGCTGAATCCCGCCGAACTGGAGCGAGAGAAGATCGCCGGCGCCCCGGCTTTCGACGATCCGCAGAGACTGGATTCAACATTCGCCTATCCCCGTCAGGACATGTCCGCCGAAGGTTTGAAGTCGTTTCCGGAATTTCCCGCCTTCAAGGACGTCGAAAGCGAAATCAGGCAGTTCGCCAATGCCTTCTATGCCCGGAACAGGGAAGCTGTCCGGGCCATGCTGAGGGAGCTTCGGGAAGCTCAGCAGAACGCTAATCCATGAGGTGGAGCTTTTTCAGCTCCGCGCGTACGCCCTCGGCCGAAAGCGGCTTGGTCAGATAGCCGTCCGCCAGCCCTCCACGGAAGAACGATTTGCTCACGTTGCGAACGTCGCTCAGGGAAGAGATCATCACCAGCTTGGTCTCGCTCCCTGCGGGCACGGAATAATCCGCTTCGATCCGCCTCAGCGCTTCCGCAGCCTCATGCCCGTCCATGCCCGGCATGACGATGTCCATGAATATGGCGTCAAACGGACAGCCGTTCTTCAACTGACGCTCGAAGAGCTGAACGGCGTCGTGGGGGTCGTTCGTGCAGGCGCATTCTCCTTGTGCGGATAGAATGCGCATCATAAACAGGGTCACGTCCTCCTGGTCGTCCACGATCAGGAAGCGCCGGATTCCATCGCTCATGCTGCTCGCTCCTCGCTGCGCCGCTTCTCGCGGCATCGATCTCCCTAGCCGTCCGCATTGATGCGGGCGATGATCCGCTCGCGGGCCTCCTCGGCCTCCTCCACGGGAATCTGGCAGGTGCCCACGCCCCGGTGTCCGCCGCCGCCGTATTCAAGCATCAGCTTGCCCACGTCGGTCTTGCTGGTCCGGTTGATGATGCTGTGTCCCACCGTGAAGACGATGTTCTGCTTCTTGAAGCCCCACATGACCTGCATGCTGATGTTGCAGTCGGGGAAGAGGGGATAGACCGCAAAGCGGTTGCCCGAATAGATGGTTTCCTCGTCGCGCAGGTCGATGACCACGAGATTGCCGTGGACTTCGGTGTTGCGCTTGAGCATTTCGACGAACAGGTCGGTCTGCTCGAAATAGCGGCGGGTGCGCTCCTTGACGTCCTCCAGCTCCAGAATCTCCGCCGCGCTCATGTGGCGGCAGTGGTCGATCATGTCGAGCATGAGCTGATAGTTGGAAATGCGGTAGTCGTGGAAGCGGCCCAGGCCGGTGCGGGGGTCCATGACGTAGCCCAGAAGCACCCAGCCTTCGGGCCGCAGGATGTCGTCGGGGCCGAGGTTGGCGCTGTCCACCTTGTCCACGGCTTCCATCATCTCGTTGAAGCGGGCCGGGAAGGTTTTTTCTCCGCCGTAGTATTCCCAGATCACGCGGGCGCAGCTGGGCAGGGGCTTGCTCATCCCTTCGAATACGAGATCCTTTTCCAGCCGCTCCTGTTCGCTGGTGTGGTGGTCGAACCAGAGACCGGCACCGGGCACGTAGGGCACGTTGGCGAGCACGTCGTTCTTGTCCACCTTGATCTTGCCGTCCTGCAAATCCTTGGGATGGGCGAAAAGGTAGTCGTCCACCAGGTCCATTTCCTTGAGCAGCACGGCGCAGGCCAGTCCATCGAAGTCCGAACGGGTTACCAGTCTCATTCTATTTCACTCCCCGGTGTCGAGAGAAAAAGTTATAACATACCAATAATAAACATGCTTAACCAAAGTAAATACAAAGGTCAATCCGCAGGAAGCCTGCTCAGCGCCTGGGCGCGCAGTTCCCGAAGCCTTTCCCCGGAGCGGGGGCCGAGGTTGCGTTCGCCCTCGGGCAGCCGGACCGCGAGCATGGCGGCCAGATCGCGCCGCGCCAGGGGCAGGTGCTCTTCTCCCTTGTCCGCGAAGACCAGATGGAACATGGGTTCCACCAGCCGCGCCGCATGCAGGCGCATCAGCAGGTCCACGCGCGTTCCGGGACGCAAGGCAGGATACCTCCCTGCGGTCATGTGCAGCTGGGCGGCGAGAGATCCGGCCTTGATCAGGGCGTTGGGCAGTCCGAGCCGTTCGCCGAGCAGTTCGGCGGGGGCGGCGCCCAGGTTCTCGTGGCCGTGGTGGCGGGGCCAGAATTCCGGCGGGGTGAGGCTCTTGCCCAGGTCGTGGCAGATGCCCATCCAGCAGGTTTCGGCGTGGCCCGCCAGCTCGTCGGCGACGCGAAGGGAGTGCTCGAAGGCGTCGGCGCTCTGGTGGTGTTCCGGCGGGCCGGCGGGAACGCCGCGCAGCCGCAGAAGTTCCGGCATCCAGTGCTCCAGGCATCCTGTTTCGGCAAGCAGTCGGAAGAAAAGGGAAGGGCGGGGTGAAGCAAGGGCCTTGAGCACCTCGCGGCAGACGCGTAGCGGCGGGAGATCGACCAGCGCGCCTGAGGCGGCGCTCCGCGTCATGGCTTCGCGCAGTTCCTGATGCGGGCTGAAATCGGGATATTCGGCCAGGAAGCGCGCCGCGCGAAAGCTCCGCAGGGGATCTTGGTCCAGGGCGTCGGGCCGGGCCGGGCGCAAGACCCGGCGGTGCAGGTCGTCCAAGGCCTGCGGATGGCAGTAGAGGTTGCCGTCCTCGTCAAGCGCCATGGCGTTGATGGTCAGATCCCGTGCTTCGAGGTCCGCTTTCAAGGTTTCCGCCTCGTCTGCGGGGGCGGCGTCCGAGGCGTCTTGTTCCCTTGGAAAGGCGTGCTCCAGGCCGTTTACGAGAAAAACGGGGAAGCTCTTGCCCACTTCGTGCGCGTTGGGAAAGCGCGCAAGAAAATCCTCCCTGGTGGCCCCAAGCACGAGAAAGTCCTTGTCGGCCACGGGCCGCCCAAGTAAAAGGTTGCGGACGGCGCCGCCGACGAGCAGAATCTGCATGTGCACATGGCTACCACACCCGACCTCTGCGCGCTACGGTTTGCCTACCGGAATATTTTCATGAGCTGCGAAATCCGCATTTTACATCAAGGCTACGGCGCAATTTGCGCGCCGCTCGACGTGGACGCCCTTGCCGACAGCTGCGCGGGCTGGGCCTCGGACCTGCGCGCGTCCCGGCCGTTTCACTCTTGTCGCGTACCCCTCGGAGCCCTCAGCGAGATCGACGTTCTCTGCGCGGATGCGGATGTCGCCAATTCCATCTGGATTGGCGGCCGCTGCGAATCGGGCATGGATTTGGCCTGGGAGTTCGTCCGCGCCGGAGCGCTGCGCCCCTGGGATGCGGTGATCGCCGTGGAGCAGACCTCCGGAAGAGGCCAACTTCGCCGTCCCTGGCTTTCGGCGCCCGGCAATCTGCACGTCTGCTTTCATCTTGCCTGTCCTCCCTCGCCCTGGGACGGCCTGCTGTCTCTGCTGGTCGGATATGCGATCTGCAGCGCCCTTTCGGAACTCGGGGCCGACCTGCGGCTCAAATGGCCCAACGACTTGTATCAAAATGGTCGCAAAGTCGGTGGAATCCTTGTGGAACAGCGAGGGGACGACGTGATCGTCGGCATGGGGCTGAATCTTCTTCGCGCTCCGCAGGATTGCGAAATGCGTAAAGATGCCGCGGCAAGAGCGGGCGTTTTGGAATTCCAGGGGTCTGGTTTTGGACCGGCGCGTGCTTGGCGTGCGCTTGTAAACCAGTCAAAAAACGCGTATATGTATCACTTGGAAAACAATTCCCCCACCGATTTTCTTTCTCTTGTTTCCCGGCGCCTTCTCTGGCTCGGCCATATGGTCTTCCACCAGGACGGCAGTGAGTGGCGTCGAGCGAGATTGATCGGTCTTCACCATGACGGCGGACTCGTCCTGGAGAGGGAAGGGAGCAGGAACGTCGTCTATTCGGGCAGCATCTTATTCGAGCGGCCCTAACCCTTGACTGCGGCAGCCGGACACCATGCGTCTGTTCGGCGTCGGCAACAATCGGAAGGACGTATGAAGCCCAAATCGTTTAAAGAGATTCTGGATCTGATGAGCGACAAGCCCATTTTGGTCGCCAACCGGGGCATTCCGGCCCGGCGCATCTGTCGTTCCATCTCGGAGATGTCCGAGGCCATCAGCGTGATGACGGCCACGGACGTGGACAAGACCTCTCCGGCCACGTCGGGCGCCAACGAACTAATGCTCCTAGGCGACGACCCTCGCGCTTACCTGGACATCGACACGATCATCCAGAAGGCCAAGCAGCGGGGCGTCATCGCAATCCATCCCGGCTGGGGTTTTGCCGCCGAGGATGAGTCCTTCCCGGAAAAATGCAAGGAAGCCGGCATCATCTTCATCGGCCCGCCCACGGAAGCCATGCGTACCCTGGGCAACAAGGTCGCCGTCCGCAAGCTGGCCAAGGAAATCGGCGTGCCCGTCGTGCCCGGCTCCGAGGAGGCGGTCAACGTCCCCGAAGCCCGCAAGATCGCCATGCAGATCGGCCTGCCCATCATGCTCAAGGCCGAGGGCGGCGGCGGCGGACGCGGCATCTACGAAGTGTATTCCGAAGACCAGCTCGAAAAGGCGTTTCACAAGGCCTCGGCCCTGGCCCAGGCCAGCTTCGGCAACCCCCGCCTTTACGTCGAAAAGCTGCTGACCTCGGTTCGACACATTGAGATCCAGGTCATCGCGGACCAGCACGGCAACGTCTTCGCCTTTGACGAACGCGACTGCTCGGTGCAGCGCAACCACCAGAAGCTCATCGAGATCACGCCTTCGCCCTGGCCGGGCATGACTCCGGAGCTGCGCGAACAGCTCAAGGAGTATTCCCGCAGGCTGGTCAAGGCCGTGGGCTATTACTCGGTCTGCACGGTGGAGTTCCTCGTGGAGGCCGACGGCACTCCGTATCTCATCGAGGTCAACACCCGTCTCCAGGTGGAGCACGGCATCACCGAATGCCGATACGGCATCGATCTCGTCGAGGAGCAGGTGGCCATCGCCTTCGGCTCCAAGCTGCGTTTCGACGAGCAGAACTGCAAGCCGTTCCAGCACGCCATGCAGGTGCGCATCAACTTCGAAGACCCGCAGAACGACTTCTCGCCCAACGCGGCCCGCATCGAGCGCTACTTCGCGCCGGGCGGCCAGGGCGTGCGCCTGGATTCCTGCATCGGAGAGGGCTACACCTTCCCCTCGCAGTACGATTCCGCCGCCGCCCTGCTCATCGCCTACGGCCGTTCCTGGGAAAAGATCGTCCTGCTCATGCGCCGGGCGCTGCGCGAGTATGTCATCGGCGGCGTGAAGACCACGATCCCGTTCCACCGCCAGGTGCTCAAGCATCCGGATTTCATTTCCGCGAACTACAATACCAAGTTCGTGGAAATGCATAAAAATCTGCTGCTGTCCTATTCGGACGAGGCCAAGGATTCCTTCCGCCTCTGCCGTCTCATCGCCGAGATTTCCGCCAAGGGATACAACCCCTACGTGCAGCTCGGCGAATACCGTTCCCGCGCGGACAAACGCGTGGGCCGCTTCGAGTTCGTGCGCCCGCCGGCGATCGACACGGGATTCCAGCCCCGCTTCAAGCGCGGCATGGACCGGGCCGACATCATCAACGGGCTGCGCGAGGACCGAGCCAAGGGCATCGTCCATCTCACGGACACCACCACCCGCGACATCACCCAGTCCAACTCCGGAAACCGCTTCCGCCTCGCCGAGGATCGGCTCATCGGCCCCTACCTCGACAAGTGCGGATTCTTTTCCCTGGAGAACGGCGGGGGCGCGCATTTCCACGTGGCCATGCTCGCGAACATGACCTACCCCTTCAGCGAGGCCAAGGAGTGGAACCGTTTCGCGCCCAAGACCCTGAAGCAGATCCTGATCCGCTCCACCAACGTGCTCGGCTACAAGCCGCAGCCGCGCAACGTGATGCGGCTCACGGGCGAGATGATCGCCGAGGATTACGACGTCATCCGCTGCTTCGACTTCCTGAACCATATCGAGAATATGCGTCCCTTCGCCGAGGTGGCGCTCTCCAGCAAGACGAACATCTTCGAACCCGCCATCTCCATGTCCTGGGCCGAAGGGTTCGACGTGAAGCACTATCTCTCGGTGACCGAGGAAATTCTGCGCATGTGCGCGGATGTGGCCGGGGTCAGCCCGAAAAAGATCCAGGACATGATCATCCTGGGGCTCAAGGACATGGCCGGGGTCTGCCCGCCGTGGTTCATGCGCGACCTCGTGGGGCAGCTCAAGAAGAAGTACCCCGATCTGGTGCTGCATTACCATCGTCACTACACGGACGGCCTGTTCGTGCCGTCCTGCGGCGCCGCCGCCGCGGCCGGGGCGAACATCCTCGACGTGGCCATCGGCTCGGCCGTGCGCTGGTACGGACAGGGCGAAGTGCTTTCCACGGCTTCCTTCCTGGAAGGCGAGCTGGGCCTGAAGACCAATCTCGACAAGGAGATGATCCGGTCCACCAACTTCGCCCTCAAGCAGATCATGCCCTACTACGACCGCTACACCGCGCCGTACTTCCAGGGCATCGACCACGACGTGGTCCAGCACGGAATGCCGGGCGGCGCCACTTCCTCCTCGCAGGAAGGCGCCATGAAGCAGGGCTACATCCGCCTGCTGCCCTACATGCTCAAGTTCCTCGCCGAGACCCGCAAGATCGTCCGCTACCATGACGTCACGCCCGGTTCCCAGATCACCTGGAACACCGCCTTCCTGAACGTTACGGGCGCGCACAAGCGCGGCGGCGAGAAAGAGGTCCGGCGTCTGCTGAACATCATGGAAGTGATCAACACCGTGCCCGAGGAAAAGCTCTCCGAGCTGGAACGAAAGGCGCGGCTGGACATCTACCGCGACTGCAACGACGCCTTCCGCGACCTGCTCCTCGGCAAGTTCGGCAAGCTGCCCCTGGGCTGGCCTCCGAACTGGGTCTACGAGTCCGCTTTCGGCCTGGAATGGGAAAAGGCCCTGGCCGAGCGCACGGACAAGTCGCCGCTGGAATCCCTCAAGGACGTGGATCTCGTGACCGAACGCGCCGCACTGGACGAGGCCATCGGACGCGAGCCCTCGGACGAGGAATTCGTGATGTACCTCAACCATCCGGCCGACGCGCTGAAAACCATCGAGCAGAAGTCCAAGTACGGCAACCCGAACAACCTGCCGCTGGACGTCTGGTTCGAGGGCGTGCAAAAGGGCGAGGAAGTGCAGTTCATAGGCAATTCCGGAAAGCCCCATAAGTGCAAGATCATGGACATCCCCGAGCCGGACGGCGAGGGCGTCTGCGACGTGCGCTACATCTACGACTCCGAGAACCTCAGCCATCAGGTCAAGATTCGCGAAGTGGCCAAGGCCGGGCGCGGCAGCGTGGAGCTGGCCGATCCGGACAACCCCTACCATGTGGCTTCCCCGTCCACGGGCGACCTCTGGGTCATGCACGTGCGTCCCGGCGACGTGGTCAAGAAGGGCGAGGAGATCTTCAACATCTCCATCATGAAGCAGGAAAAGGCCTTGCTCGCCCCTGTCAGCGGCGTGGTCAAACGCGTGCTGAAGACGGCCAACTTCGAGGAAGACAAGAAGATGGTTCCCGTCATGGGCGGCGAGCTGCTCGTGGAGCTCGGCCCGCCGCCGCGCTCCTGCGAGAAGTGCGGCGAGGCCATCTCTCTGGAAGAGTGCAAGTTCTGCCCGAACTGCGGCGCCAAGCGCTAACCGTTCGGGATGTATCCGAGACGCGGCGGCTCCTTCCGGGGTCGCCGCGTTTTTCGTTCCGCGAGGAGGTTGACGTGAAACGCATTTGGATGCCGTTGTTGATTCTGGTGGTGCTGCTGTCCGCTTGCGCGAGCAAGACGGCGGTGCGCCGGACGATCCAGGAGGATCCCTCCCTGGTCATGGATGTGCTGCGTGAGAACAGGCTGCTGTTGCTGGACATCGTGCAGCAGGCCCTTGCGGACCAGGATCGGCTCGCCCGGGAGGAGCAGTGGCGCAGCGAGCTGAAGAATCCGTTCAAGCCCGTGATCGAAGGGAATCGCCCTGTCTTGGGCAACGTCATCGCGCCGATCACGGTTGTGGAATATTCCGATTTCTTCTGCCCGTATTGCGACCGGGGCAGCCGGACGGTGAATGAGTTGCTGGGGCGCCATCCTGACGAGATCAAGATCGTGTTCAAGCATTTCCCGCTGCATGAGGGCGCGGATTATCTCGCCGCTCTGTTCGAGGCCGTGGCCATGCAGAACGAGGCCGCCGCCTGGAAATACAAGGATGAGGTCTTTGCCGCCCAGAAGGCCGTGCAGGAGGAAGGTCCGGACGGCAAGACCCTTGCCGCGATCCTGAACGGACTGGGGATCGACGTGGCCAAGGCCAAAGCGGACGCGCAGTCCGCAGCGGTCAAGGCGCGCATCGAAGCCGACATGGAGGAAGCCCGCGAATTCGGATTCCGGGGCACCCCCATGTACGTCGTCGGCGGAGTCGCCGTGCGGGGAGCTGCGCCCCTGTCGGAATTCGAGCAGGTGCTCACGCTGGTGCGCAAGGCTTCGGACGGAGCTTCGGATTGCAAGGATTGCGGCACGAAGTAAGACTGAACAGTTTTTCCCATAGTACCAAATAGAGAGGGGGACGCCTGGGCGTCCCCCTCTTTGTCGTCATGGGAATGGGCTTTCGGCGTATGATGCCGAAGCGCCCGCAAGAAGAAACGCTCGGCGCTTAGAATTCCTGGGCAAGCTCTCGTGCCCGCGCCACGGCCTTGGCCTTGTTGGCGTCCTTGTCCGGGCCGAGCATTCCCGCAGCCGCGGCGCTGACCACGTCGGTGATGCCGATGAAGCCAAGCCAGAAGTCCATGTACGGGGTCTGGAAATTGAAGGCTTCCGCAGGGGTGCCCGGCGAATAGACGCCTCCGCTGGCATAGGCCACGAACGCCTTGCGCCCCTTGAGCATCCCCTCATAGCCCTTGTCGCCCACCGAGAAGGTGTAGCCGGGCTGCGTGATCACGTCTATGAGGTGCTTGAGCTTGTAGGGCAGGGAGAAGTTCCACATGGGCACGGCGAAAACGTACTTGTCCGCGCTCTTGAACAGCTCGATGACCTTCTCCACCTCGCTCCATGCCGAGCGTTCCTCAGGCGTGTATTCGCGACCATGCATGATGTTGTACTTGCCTTGCACGGTCACTGCGTCCAGGTCGGGCAGGCTGGTCTTGAAGAGGTCCAGTTCCACGACGCGGTCGTCGGGATTCCGCTGCTTGTAGACTTCCAGAAAAGCGTCGGCCACGGCCAGGGAATGGGCCCGGCCCGTACGGGGAGACGCCTTGATGAAAAGGATGGTGCTCATTTGCTCCTCCGATTGTTCGATGTGGGAAAGGGAAAGAGATTCAAGAGAGAGGATAACATCGCTCGGAAATCGTGGCAATGCGGTGAACGAAAAAAAAGGTTCACTCGCATGGCCCGGAAGGCCGGGAAAAGGCGGGGCAAGGGATCAGTAGTGGCCGTTGACGATGGCACCGGTCCCGTCGAAATAGCTGGCCAGGATGTTCTTGTGCGGATCCCAGTTGGTTCCGGTCTGCGCGAAATCCAGCGCGTTGTTGGTGCCGCTGGTGATCTGATAGTCTGCGGATTCGGTGATGGAGTTGGAGCCGTAGGTCTGGTCGTCGAAACGGGCGACCTCGGCGGTGTCCATGTCGTACCCGCGGAATGCGTTGGCCGTTTCCATGACGGCGTTGTTGTCGATCTGGTCGATGCTCACGGCGAACCTCTTGATTGAATATAGTTCAAGCTGCCGGATATGGCAAGTCATCCCGCGGACGGCGCGGCCTGATTCGCTTTAGGTTGCCATCCTCGTGAAATGCGGTACCATGAAGACAAATATGTATGTACACGAGGGCAGAATGGAAGAGACGCAGCAGATCGTGGTCAGCATCTCGGACATGAAATTCTCCACGCGGAAGGAAGACGTGATCGTTACTTTTTCGTTGGGATCCTGCCTCGGCATAACCGCATACGACCCGCATCGTAAGGTCGGCGCCTTGATGCATGCTCTCCTGCCCGATGAGTCGGCCTCGCCGCACAAAGCCAGGAGCAACCCGTACATGTTCGTGAACGTGGGGTTTCGGAGCATGCTCGACAAGCTTGAGCAGTTGGGAGCGTCGCGTCGCAGCCTGATTCTCAAGGCCGCAGGGGGAGCGGACATGCGGGGGGACAATCTGTTCAGAACCGGCGCGAGAAATCTGGAAGCCCTGCGGCATGTTCTTCACAAGGAGCGGCTCACGCTGGACGGATACGAAGTCGGGGGAACCATTCCAAGGACGTTGTACCTTTTTATGCAGACGGGGGATGTCGTGGTCAAAACCTTTGGCAAGACGAGAGCCATATGAGCAGACGCGAAGAGATCATCGCGCGCATCAAGGACGTGAAGCGCATGCCCTCCGCCGTGCAGAAGGCCGTTGTGCTTCTGGGCGATCCGGATGTGGATGTCGGGGAACTCTCCCGGATCATCGAGCACGATCCGGGATTGACGAGCAACGTGCTGCGACTTGCCAACTCTGCCTATTTCGGCGGATCACGCAGCATTGCCAGCGTCCGGGATGCCATTGTCCGCCTCGGCGCAGGCAACCTCAAGAAAATGCTTGCAACGGCCGGACTCGAGCCTGTGGCCAACCAGGAAATCAAGGGGTACGGCCTTCCGCCCGGAATGCTGCTCAAGCATTCCATCACGGTGGCCGTGAGCGCCGAGGAGCTGGCGAAGCAGCTTGGCCGGCGGGCTCCGGAACACACATTTACGGCCGGTCTGCTTTCCGACATAGGGAAGGTCGTTCTCGGAACCTTCCTGGCCGTGGACGCCGAACCGATCCTGGCACTGGCCCATGACCAGGGGCTGACTTTCGAGCGGGCCGAGGAGGAGATCCTCGGCATCAACCACGCGGAAGTGGGGGCGTTGCTGCTGGACTACTGGGAGCTTCCGGAGAATATAGTGCAAGTGGTCCGCTGGAAGTACGATCCGCTCGGTTTCGACGGCAGCGATCTGGCATTGGACCTGGTTCATGTGGCGGACGCGCTCGCCAAGATGTCCGGGATAGGCGTGGGCGTGGATGGCTTGAATTACCGCCCCTCGGATCAGGTGGTCAAGCGTCTGGAACTGACAAGCGAGATCATCGACAGGACGATGGCAGAGGTGCTTGACAAGGTGGAGCAGGTTTTCGAGGGCTTGGGAGGAGCATGAGTCTTCGAAAAATGAACAGGGCGGACATCTTTTGAATCCGCCCTGTTATAAAATATCTAGACTTTTTCGAAGTACTCTTTTTCCGCTCCGCACTTGGGACAGACCCAGTCTTCAGGCACGTCTTCCCAGGCGGTGCCGGGGGCCACGCCGTTTTCAGGATCCCCGATCTCAGGATCATAGACATATCCGCAAGGGCATTCCCATTTTTCCATCAGCGGCCTCCAGGGTGTTCCAAGGTTTACCAGTCTGACGAAAAAATATTCCAGGCTATGGAGAGTGTCAAGAATTGTGTTCCACGGCTCTCGGCGGCTCCCGGATTCTGTTGAGGTCCGGCATGTCTCGGCGAGAAGGGAGGCCTCCCGGCGAAAAAGCGTGGACGCACAGGCATGAGAACAGCTATCGTGATCCCGACCACATGTGCGCCGTCTCCAGGCCCGGCGATGGCGACGAAGGAGGATGCCATGAGTCATGAAAGCGAAAAAAGGTCCACTGATCGGGCACCTGTGCAAAAACAGGTGGAATTCTTCGTCGATGCGGACATCATTCAGGCGGAATCCGTCGATCTATCCCAAAGCGGCGTCCGCATGAATACGGACAAGCCCATCGCCATCCGCATGCGCATCTACCATCCGAACGGGGGATTCGACGAGCATGTGGCGCAATTGGTCTGGGCGGCGCGAAAAGGGGAGCAGATGAGCTACGGGTTCGAGTTTCATCCCGATCCGGAAGCCGAGGAATAGAACGTTCCCCTGACCGACGGGGTTTTTTCCTCTCTTCGCAGCCTGGGCACGGTGGTCGGCATCCGTTGATGTCTTCTTGCTGGGCTTTGCGGATCCCTTCCTTCTGCACGGGATACAATCTCTTGAAATGGATGCTGTTTTTTCGCCGATGACGGCATGATTTTGCTTGTCGGATGCATCCCGGCATGGCATGCGGAAAACGTAACCTAATTGTAACAAATCTTGCCGCTATGGCGGTTCCAAGGATCCAGATACGGAATGAGGTCGTTTTCATGGTTGAATTGAGCACTGAATCCGCGCCTGCCGCGACGGAAAAGCATATTTCGCCCTTGTTTTTCGATAAGCGGGATTATGCGCTGCTTGCCATCGTCAATGATGTCCTGGAGCGCGACGAGCCTCATTGGGATCTCAAGAAACTGCTCGCTCCCTATCTTCATCCCCACGGCATCAAGGAAATGGCCGCGACGCGCGGATTGCGCGTGGCCTACGCCGTCATCCACCTGCTCGGCTCCCTGGAACGCGGCAAGGCGCACGAGCGCGTGGAAGCCCTGCGCGCAGCGCGCGACGAGGTGCTGACCACGGCCAAGGGGTCGCTGCGCACCAATGCGGCTCGCGTGCTTTTGCAGGTCATGAAGGAGCTTGTGCGCTCCAAGGGCGATTATCTTCGCCAGCTCGAGCTGGCCCACGACTTTCGCATCGTGACCTCCGGCAAGCCGCGCGTCGTTCTTCAGCAGCTGCACAAGTATCATCTCGTGGAGATGCCGGAGGAGTGGAACCAGATCAGCTTCGACGATCATGTCCACGACGCCAACACCAAGGGGCGCAAGTCTCCGACCCACCTGATCATGGATGCCTGGATCAAGGGGATTCGCAGGCTCACCGTGGTCTATTACAACTACGTCGATCCGCGCGTGGCCGAGGAATTGCTGCGGGCCGCAGAGGTCATGGAGATTTCCGTGCATGTCGGGGTGGACGTCTCCGCGCGCTATCGCGACCGCTTCGCCCGATTCGTCTGGGAACCGCGCGGCTTCGCCGATTCCCAGGAATACCTCGCCTTCCTTCGTCGCCCGGACGTCCAGGAGTTCATGTCCGCAGGCCGTGCGGCCTCCAACTATCAGCACGCCTACGTTTTCGAGGTGCTCCGGGCCTACAATCAGCGCCATCGCCTCGACCTGGGGCGCAGCCTGGACATCGACGCGCCGCAGGTGGACGAGGTGGAATTCTGCGGATTCGTGGGCATGGGGCAGCCCTCGTTGCTGCACCTCGGCACGTTCATCCTGGAGCAGCTTGTCCCCCTGCTTCGGGAACGGCATGCCCGGCTGCGGACGGATTTTTGCGATCACGGGGCAGAAGGGGAGGAGGCGGAACGTGCGCGTCTGCTTCTGGAACGCATCTCCCGCCTCTGTGCAGAGGAGATCGTCGAACAGTATCTCATCCCCGAACGCAACCCTGATCTTGTCGATCCCGGGGATCCGGAAGCGCCTGACCTTCCGGAATTGATGGCAATGCCTCCGTTGAAGCTGATGCAGCGCTTCGCGGGACTCCATTCCCTGAATCGCGTGACCCTGATTCCCGACGGCCTGGGAACGGAGCAGGCTCTTGAGATCCTTTTCGATTGCCGCGGCTACGTCACCCACATGGAAATATTCAATCTCAAGGGCGACGTGGACAGCCGATCCGCGCAAAGCGTCGAACTGAACCGCCTGCGGCTGGCCCTGAACGATTCCAGCCCCATCGCGCTCAAGCGCATTCTGCGCCAGCGGATCAGCAGCCTTGAGCAGGGCGGCATTGAGGGAAACGACCTGCTGGACAAGCTCAACAGGATATTGGGCAATATCAACGGGTTCCGTGCGCCGTTCCGAAATTCTCCCCTGAAGGCGAGCATGGGCAGCCGTTCCACCGGAAGGTCCGTGCTCACGCGCGGGATGGGACTTGTCGTCGCGCAGACGTTGCCGTCCCGGTCGCAGCGGCATCTTCTGGCCAAGAGCGACAAGCGTGAGTTCCTTCCCGTCACCGTGGAAGTCTGGCGCCGGGTGACCTGCATCCCCATGGAAGCCGCCGGAGCATTGGGCGAGCGCTGGTTCGCGCTGTTGCGCTCGACGCAGTGGCTCGCGGGGCTCACCTGCCGCAAGGTCTCGGACTGGAAACCGGTGCGGTGGACGGTGTCCATGGAGTCTCGGGGCAATGTGGCCACCCTGGGAGGCCCGCGACGCGAGCCCGACAGCGGCTTGCAGCCCGGCTGCGAAGCCGAGCGCCGTCATCGCCAGCCGAGATTCAAGTATCTGAACAGCAGATGGCTGAACCTGCTCAAGGTGGCGGTGGGCTTCGTCCCTGCATTCCTCACGTTCGCCCTGACCAAGGACTGGTGGGTGTTGGCCTATCTTGGGGCCTTCATCTGGTTCGGAATCACCGGGGTTCGCAACGTGATTCAGTCCGTGCTCGGCGGCGGGGGCATACGGCGTTCCCCTCTGCTGCGCTGGAACGACTACGTCAGTTGGAGCCGTATCTGCGACTCCCTGCTTTTCACCGGCTTTTCCGTTCCCCTGCTGGACTGGCTGACCAAGAGCCTTGTCCTCGACCGCATGTTCGGCATCAACACCAGCACGGATCCGCTCCTGCTCTATACGATCATGGCCCTGACGAACGGCGTCTACATCACCAGCCACAATCTCTTCCGGGGACTGCCGCACAGCGCGGCCTTCGGGAATTTCTTCCGCAGCGTGCTTTCCATTCCCATCGCCGTGCTCTTCAACTCTCTGGTCGGGCTTGGGCTGGTCTTTTTGGGCACGCCCGATGTCAACGGCGTCCTGCAACGCTGGGCCGCGGTGATTTCCAAGCTGGCCTCGGATTGCGTGGCCGGATTCATCGAGGGCCTGGCCGACCGCCGCAACAACATTGATATGCGGCGCTGGGACTACAAGGCCAAGCTGGCGCAGGTATTCGAGACGTTTTCCGCCCTGGAGCTGCTCTTTCCGCGCAAGGACGTGCTCCTGATGTTGCAGCGTTCCGAGGAGTTCTTCAGCGAAATCCGTACGGCGCGCAGTTCGCTCGACAAGGTCATGATCGTCAACGCGCTGGATCTTCTCTATTTGTATATGTTCCAGCCGCGTGCGGCGAGCGCCTTGCGGGGCATGGTCGCGGCCATGTCGCGCGAGGAGAGGGCGGTTTTCTTCGCGTCGCAGCAAATCCTGGAGAACGAGCGGGAGGTCAGCAGGCTTTTCGTGGACGGCATTGTGGGCCGGAGCTTTTCCAAGGGCCTGTCTTTCTATTTGCTGCGTTACCGCGGTTACCTTCGCAATCTGGAGCGGCTGATTCAGAGCGTCGACAAGGGCGCCGTGCCGGAAGGCGTGTCCATGACGTCCCGAAGGGGCAACGAATTCATGGAATGACGCAAAAAGGGCGGAGCCTTGGAGGCTCCGCCCTTTCGGCGTTCTGTGGGACGGATTGGCTTTACGCCTTGACGCGGCGGCGCAGGCCGATCAGGCCGAGAAGACCGGATCCGAGGAGCCAAACGGCGCCGGGGATGGGGGTCTTGGAGAGCGCGTCGGTCATGATCACGTCGTTGGCACAGCTCACGGTGTAGCCGAGAGTCAGGCTGTCGAAGTCGATGTTCAGGCCCGCGATGGTGATGGTGCCGGTGGTGCCGCCGTTGAGAGCGGGCATTCCGGACCAGGTGCCGGTGGCGATGGCGTCTCCGGAGACGATGCCCCAGGCCGGATGATTGTCGCGGTAGTCGCCGCCGGAATAGAATCCGAGTTCATAGGCGTTCGGGTCGGTGTAGGACTTCTGGAAGTCGTAGACGCTGGCGGTCAGGTCGCTGTTCAGCTTGATGACGTAGTTCCAGGAGCTGTCATCGTCCGTGTTCACGAACAGGTCGCCGGAGCGCAGATTGGGGTAGAGATTCTGGTACTTGTCGACGGTGAAGAAGAAGCTGACGCTTTGCAGGGTGTTTCCGCTGTAGGTGGCTTCGCCGCCGGTGATGTCGGGAATGCCGATCACGTCGAGCTTGTTTTCCTTGTAGGTTCCCCAGCCGTCCCAGTTGTTCACGTCGTCCCCGAAGGTCCAGACGTTGGCCTGCGCGGGCAGGGCCGACAGAACGAGGAGAATCATCGCCATCAAGGTCATCAATTTACGCATGTCCATTTCCCCCTTGGTTGCTTCACGCCTTTTTTTCTGATCGTGAGCCCAAACTACCCTCCCAGGTGTTTTGCCAACAATCGGGCGGAAGTATGATTTCGCCTACCGAATCTCTAATACTTCGGTATGGCAGGAACGAATTTCCCGTCAGGAGTGTTAAGCAACCAGGGTGCCAAGCAAAGAACCGGAATCTATTGCCGACCTGTACAGACAATTATGTCCGTATCGATTGCGCTTGTCCGGCAAGCGGGTATATAGGGATTTTCGAGAGAGGAACTGCATGAAGCGTGACGGATTCAAGGGCCTGATGTTGACCTGTTTTCTGCTCGCCGCCCTGGTCGGGGCGGCGGTTCCGGCGGATGCGGTGCTGGGAGCATATGCTTCCGGCCGCCAGCTGGTTGTCGTCGGGAGCAGGGAGTATGCGCCTTTCGAGTTTGCCGGGCCCGACGGCGACCCCAGGGGGATATTCGTCGAGTATTGGCAGGCGTGGTCGCGCGAAACCGGCATTCCCATCGACTATAGGTTGACGGAATGGCCGGAAGCGCTGCGGATGCTGGAGAGTGGAGAGGCCGACATCATTTCCGGCATGTTCCAGACCGAGGAACGCGAGCGTCGTTTCGACTTCGGGCAATCCTTCCTGAACATTGAAGCGGGCATTTTTTTTCATGAAAGCGTGCTGGGAGTCCGAACGCTCGACGACCTCAAGGGATTCAGGGTCGGAGTCGCGCAGGACGATTTCGCGCAGGAGTATCTCTTTCGGCACGCGCCGCAGCTTCAGTTGAAGATCTATCCTGGCTACGAGGCTCTTGTGCGGGCCGCTCTGAACGGCGACATCCGCGTATTCATCGGCGATGAGCCGGTGATTATGTTTCTTCTGGCCCGTCATGCCGATGGGAAGTCGTTTCGTTTGGCTCCAACACCTCTGTATTCCGAAGCAGTCAGGCCCGCGGTGCGCAAGGGTGACTCCGAAACCCTTGCGCTGCTCAACAGCAATGCCCAGGCCGTGCCGGAAGATCGCATGAGCCGCATCGTGGACGATTGGACAGGACAGGGATTCATGGAGCGCCTGCCTTGGACCTGGTTTGCCGCCGTCGGCGGTTTGCTCTTGGCCTTGGCGCTCATGCTCGTCTTCAGCAACCGCAAGCTCCTTCGGCGCGTAGGGTGGACGTCCGATTCGCTGGCCCGCAGCGAGGAGCGCTACCAGCTGGCGACGCACGGCTCCAACGACGGCATATGGGACTGGGACCGGGATACGGACGAGGTCTACTATTCTCCTCGCTGGAAGAGCATCATCGGCTACGAGGACCATGAAATTCCAAACCGGATCGAGGAATGGAAGTCGCGCATCCATCCTGATGATTTCGACCGTGTCATGGAGGCGAACCAATCCCTCTTCGACAACAGCGCGGATTTTTTCGAGGTGGAATACCGCCTTCGCCACAAGGACGGCTCCTGGCGCTGGATTTATGGACGCGGAACCTGCCTGCGGGACGAGAAGGGGCATATCCGCCGCATGGCCGGAGCCCACTCGGACCTCACGAAGCGCCGGGAGATGGAGGACCACTTGCGCCGCAACGAGGAAACCCTGCGGGAGATCCTCGACAACATGATGGACGGATTCTACCGCGCCGACATGGAAGGCCGGTTGATCATGGTGAATCCGAGGATGTATGAGATGTTGGGCTATGCGCGCGGCGACGATCTGCTCGGCAAGGACGTGGCCTCGGAATTCTACTACTCCCCGGAACAACGCAAGCCGTTTCTGGAAAAGATCATGGCCGATGGCGTCGTATCCGGATACACGGCCGCGTTGCGGCATCGCGACGGAAGCCCTGTGGAAGTGGAAACCAATTCTCATCTGATCGTGGATCAGCGGACGGGAAAGCCCGTGGGCATCGAAGGCGTGGTTCGGGACGTGGGCGAGCGGCGAAGGCACGAGCTGGAGCTTCAGCGTCTTGTCGCCAAGCTGGAAGCCAAGAACGACGAGCTGGAACGCTTTACCTACACCGTCTCGCACGACCTCAAGAGTCCGATCATCACCATCAAGGGATTTCTCGGCCTCTTGGAACGGGACATCAGCAAAGGCGACAGGGATCGGGTTTTTGGGGACCTCGCGCGCATCAACAGCGCAACGGATAAAATGGAAATGCTGTTGCGCGAGTTGCTGGAACTCTCCCGCGTCGGGCGAATGGACAATCCCCTGGTGCAGGTTTCGCTCGAGGAGGTCGCCCGCGAGGCGTTGGAGCTGTCCCAGGGGCTTTTCGAGGAGTCGGGCGGGCGCGTGCAGGGTCTGGAAAGCCTCCCGTCGATTCTGTGCGACCGTCCGCGCATGGTGCAGGTCTTCTTGAATCTTTTCAGCAATGCCGTGAAATTCAGATCGCCGGAGAGACCATTGCTGGTACGAATCGATGTTTCCGCTCACCGCGGCAATGTCGTGGTCCGGCTTGAGGACAACGGCAACGGAATCAAGGCGGAGTATCTCGAAACCGTCTTCGGGCTGTTCCAGCAACTGGACCAGAAACAGGGTGGATCCGGGCTGGGGCTTGCCTTGGTCCGTCGCATCATTGAAAATCACGGCGGGCGCATCTGGGCGGAATCCGAAGGCGAAGGCAAGGGGACGGCCTTCGTCTTCAGCCTGCCTCGGTCCGGCTTTCGACCAGGGCAATAAAAAAAGGGGAGCAAAAGCTCCCCGTTGTGTCGTATAGGGCGATGCCTAGCCGCCGAACCAGCCGGGGCTGATGACCTGAAGGGCCTTGGTATAGTTGACGCGCAGCTTTTCCAGCTTGCTGCCGATTTCCGATTCCTTGTCGGAGAGGCTGGTGGGGCAGATTTCAAGCATCTGTCCACGCACCGCTTCGATTTCCTTGACGGTCGACTTGATCAGCGTCAGCGTATCGGCCAGCTTTTCCTGGTCGCTCGCATTCAACGATCCCACGTCCACGAGAACGTCGTAGAGCCTCGCCTTCCAGGCGTTCAGTTCCATTTCAAGTCCCTTGCAGTAGTGCTGCACGGCTTCTTCCTTGGAGACACCCGCGCTGCAACCGTCGATTCCACCACAACTGGGGCAAGGACCAGGATAATCCATGTTAGCCATATCTTCCTCCCGATGTTTATGTAAATGAGAAGGGTTACTATTTGAGATCATAGATTGCATATGCTTCTGTGTAAAGGGGGAGGCACTGTTTTTTGCGGGCAAGAACGTCACGAGGTCTTTTCTCGGTGTATAATTCTCTGAAATAATTTTATGAATTTTATAGAAGCGTTGAAAATTATAACATGGACTCAGGATTGACAAACGACGCCAAAAGGTATTGTCTTTCCGGACTTATTCTCAGGGCGGGGTGAAATTCCCCACCGGCGGTAATTCCGGCCATGCGCAGGAAAGCCCGCGAGCGCTCCCCCCGTGGGGGAGGTCAGCAGATCCGGTGAGATTCCGGAGCCGACGGTCACAGTCCGGATGGAAGAGAGTAAGGCAGTCACCGACCTGCGCGGGCGATTCTCCCGCGTCGGCTGTTTCGCGTTCTGCGAACGGCTGTCCTTTCTTTGCCCTGATTCTGGTAACGTTTTATTGAGGAGTTTTACCATGAATCAGTCTTTGCTTTCCCGTTTTGGCGATCAGGTCGAGCGCGTGCGAGCTGCGCTGGATGCCCTGCAACAGGGCAGGGGGGTTCTTGTCACCGACGACGAGGACCGCGAGAACGAGGGAGACTTGATCTTTCCGGCGGAGACGCTTGCCGCCGGGCAGATGGCCATGCTCATTCGCGAATGCAGCGGCATCGTCTGTCTTTGCCTCACGGACGAGAAAATCCGATCCCTGAATCTGCCTCCCATGGTCGAAAACAATTCCAGCCGCTACCAGACGGCCTTCACCGTCTCCATTGAGGCGGCGGAAGGCGTGACCACCGGCGTGTCCGCGGCGGACCGCGTCCGTACCGTGCAGGCCGCCGTGGCGGACAACGCCCGCCCGGAAGACCTGCACCGTCCCGGACATGTCTTCCCGCTCCGCGCCAAGCCTCAGGGCGTGCTGGAGCGCCGGGGACATACCGAAGCCACGGTGGATTTGATGCGTCTTGCCGGGCTGCGTCCCAGCGGAGTCCTCTGCGAGCTGACCAACCCGGACGGCTCCATGGCACGCCTGCCGGAGATCGTTGCTTTTGGCGAGCGCGAGAATTTTCCCGTGCTGACGGTGGCCGATCTTGTCCACTACCGCCAGGAGTTCCGCCAATAGGCGAAATCGGCTGACGCCGAAACGCAATCGCGCAAATGCGCCATGAAAAGGCCCGCTTCGTTTTCACGGAGCGGGCCATTTTGCGCAAGGGCGGAGAGACTCAGAGCAGCTTGCCGAGGTCGCGGTAGAGCTGGCAGTTGTTGCGACCGATTTCCTTGGCCCGGTACATGGCGATGTCGGCGTTCTTGAGCAGGGATACAGGTCGATCCGCCTCGTGGGGATAAAAGCTCAGACCGACGGAACCGCCGATGTGCGCGCGGCCGAACTTGAGATCGAAGGGACGCTGCAATTCGCGCAAGATGTTGGCCGCCAGGGCCAGGGCCACCTGCTCGTCGTCCAGGGCGGGAAGAATGACGGTGAATTCGTCGCCTCCGAGCCGGGCGATCTGACCATGTTTTCCAATGCAGGCGCGCAGCCGGTCCGCAACCTGCACCAATAGCTCGTCGCCGGCGTCATGCCCCATGGTGTCGTTGACCTGCTTGAATTTATCAAGGTCGATGAACATCAGGGCCAGAGAGTGGCAGGTTTGGCTGCATTCATCGCAGGCCTTTTCCAGCAGTTCGTGGAAAATGGCGCGGTTCGGCAGCCCCGTCAGCGGGTCGAGGTTCGCCTGTTCCAGTCGGGAATGGGCGTCGAGGAGATCCTCGATGATCAATTCCAGGCGGAATTCGCGGGCTTCCTTCTGGACGACCAAGCTGCCTATTTGCTCGGCCAACTCCGCCAGCCGGGGGGAGAAATCTTCGTCGGCGGTCAAGCCCATGAGGTCGTCGACGCTTGAATCGTCGCCTTTGGCCACGGCTGCCGTCACTTTGCAGAGCCGAGTCAGGTCGGCTAATAATTTTTCACTCATTACCATCCCCTGTCTTGCAAACAAGTTCTGCCCAACTTGAGCATATTTCCGGAGAAATGTGAATTGCATACAACACGTATTGCGCTCATCCGGACCTGCCGGATTCGCCGGCGCGAAGATATCGTTCTTTTTGTTTTGTTGAAAGAATTATGGTTTGACATCCAATTTTGACAGATGCATAAGGACATAGAATCCAAGATTGCTCCATTTCGAGGACATCAATCGCGCATGAAGCTTTTTCGCCGTTTTCATCTAATGATATATCTGATGGCCTTGGCGGTTGCCGGAGGGGTCGGAACAAGCAGGTCGGCCCGTGGCGAATGCTTGGTGGCCTTCATTCCGGACACGAACTGGCCTCCTTATCTCATCGAGAACTCCGGCGGGAAGTTGGGCGGGTTGCTTCCGGACCTGCTTCATGAAGTCCTGAATCCCTTGGGATACGAGGTCAAGCTGCTTCGCCTGCCCAACAAGCGGGGCTGGGTCATGCTCGACTCGGGCGAGGTGGACCTGCATCTCAAGGCGCGAGAGTGGGTGCCGAACGCCGAGGATTATCTCTGGTCCGATCCCCTGTTCGAATCCGAGGACGTATTGCTTTACAGCCGGGAACGGCCGATTCGCTTTGACACGCTTGAGGATCTCGTGGGCCTTCGGATCGCGGTCATCAGCAGTTTCGTCTATCCTGGCCTGGATGAGATGTTCGCCGCAGGCGAAGCGGACCGCGTCCCCTTGGATTCGCCGTTCGCCATGCTCGACCTCGTTGCGATGGGCCGGGCCGACGCCGCCGTGGTCAACCGGGCTGAAACGCTCTGGCTTTTTCGAAACAGGCCGGAACTGCATGGCGAACGGTTTGCGTTGACCGATGTCGCCACGGACATTTCTCCCTATCGTTTCGTGTTCACCAAGCAGAAAAGCTGGGCTCCCCTTCTCGAAAAGATCAATCAGGAACTAGCCGCCATGAAAGCGGACGGGCGATTGGACGAGATCCTGCACCGCTACCGTTGAGCGCCCCTTCCCCCCGGCTTGCCGTAGCAGCGGCCTCCGACCGCCGGCAGCCGAAATGTATGCCCGCTGTCCGTTGTTCGCGGTTTCCGGCTTCTCCTCTGGCGGTCTGGCTGCCCAGGTCACGGTTATTCCAATCGGCGTGACCTCGTTGCCCGACATATCCACTGCACGTATTCGGTTGAAATCGTACCTTGTCCCGTTCCTGTGGATGTGGTCGGCGCGCGGGGCGTTTTCTCACGCGCAAATTTTCCGGGGAGAAAGCTCATGAAAAACAGTATGCTGTTCCTGATCTTGCTGCTTGCGGCAACGCCTGCGTTCGCAGATGACGGCGCTTTGGTACTGGCTTCCGGTGCGGGCTACAAGAAGATGGTCAATGCGCTGGTGGAGGAATATTCCTCGCAAACAGGGCGTCAGGTGGATCTCGTCTACGGCAACATGGCCCAGGTCACCTCTCAGGCGCGGACCAGCGGAAAGGTTGATTTGGTGCTGGGAGCCGAATTCTTCCTGGGAGATGGGAGCATCGACGCGGCGGCCACCCATACGCTCGGCCGCGGCCGCCTTGTTCTGGCCTGGCCCAAGGGAAAAGGGAATCCGTCTTCGGAAAGCCTGACCTCGGCGCAGACCAGGCGCGTCGCCCTGCCGAATACCAAGCATGCCATCTACGGAAAGGCCGCGTTGGAATACCTTCAACGCACGGGGATCTATGAACAGATCCGGCAGAAGCTCGTGGAGGTTGCCACCGTGCCGCAGGTCTATGCCTATCTGGCTGCGGATGAAGTCGATCTTGGCTTTCTGAACCTGACCCATGCACTCAACGTCCGCGATACCCTCGGGGGATTCGTTGAGCTGGATGGACAATTCTACGATCCGATCAGGATCGTTGTTTGTGAATTGCGTTCGCCGCCGCACCCTGATGCCGCACAAGATTTCCTGCGGTTTCTGAAGAGCGAAAAAGCTGTGGAAATCGTTCGAGCCAACGGATTGTAGGCGTGTCCGGTTGGCGGGACATGTTGCTCGATCCCTCCACGCTGGGGCCGCTCTGGCTCACTCTTCGGGTGTTGCTGTATTCCGGTGCGCTGCTTCTGGGAGCGGGCGTGCTGCTCGGATACTATCTGACACGCGAGAAAAGGACCGCGCTCCGAACGGTCGTGGATTTCCTGGTGACGCTTCCGTTGGTGTTTCCGCCCATTGCCACCGGGTTCGTGCTGTTGCTGCTTTTGGGGCGTTCCGGGCCGTTGGGGCGGCTCACGGGCGCGGAGATCGTTTTCAGTTTTCCCGGCGTGGTCGCGGCTTCATTCGTGGCGGGGCTGCCGTTGATGGTCAAGCCCGTGGTGACCGCCTTGCAAGGAACGACACGCCTGGCCGAGGCGGCCTACGTGCTTGGAAAATCCGAATGGCAGGCCTTCTGGCTGGTGCAGTTGCCGAACGTCAAACGCGAGCTGGCTGCCGGCTGGTTTCTCGCTTTGGGCCGCTCCCTGGGCGAGGTGGGCATCACCCTCATGCTGGGGGGCAACATCCTCGGCAAGACCAATACGTTGTCTCTGGAGATATACAACTCCGTGTTCAGCGGGGAATTTGACCGTGCCGTGGTCCTGTCCTGCTTGATCGGGTTGTTTTCATTGTTGATCTACTTCGCCCTCAAACGGCTTTCCGCCGTATAGGAGAATGCAATGCCGTCCGTGCTGGAATTGGTTCGAGACAAGGCGCTTGAAAGTTGGACCGCCGAGGGAATCCTTGGGGAGTCCGTGCAGGTTGTGGCCGCGCCCCTGACCACGGAACAGGCCATCGGCAGGCCGGGATACGGAGATTTTCCCATCCAGAAAGGCAAGGAACGACTGATGGAAGCCCGCTTTCGGAACGCCCGCGGCCAGGCTTTCACCGACCATTTCGACCACTACGCCGGAACCCTGGGCGAGGTGGCTGCCTTGCCGCTGGACAGCAATTTTTCACGCGCCGTATTCGTGGCCACGCTCAACGCGGTCCTTCGCAGCGCGGGGCAGACCTCGAATACGATTCACTGCCGCGACGCCGGGCCGGGGGAATGCGCCGCGGGACTGTCCGGCTTCATCGCGAAACGGTTCGGTTCGCCTCGCGTCGGCCTGGTGGGGTTTCAGCCCGCCATGATCGGCGCGCTGTCCGTGGCGGTTGAACTGCGCGTGCTGGATCTGGACCCGGACAATGTCGGCCAGGTCAGGCGCGGCGCGCTCGTCGAGGGGCCGGACAAGGCTGCCGAAGTCCTGGCCTGGGCCGACGTGTTCCTGGTCACGGGCACCACCTTCGCCAACGGCAGCATCTCTTCCTTTCTCTTGGACAAGCCCGTGGTCTTTTACGGCACGACCATCGCCGGAGCTGCAACGCTCATGGGCTGGGAGCGCTATTGCCCCCGCAGCGAATGATGCGTACCTACGGTGCGAGGCCGTTTCGCGCTGCTGCGGGGCGGCAAGGCATCCGATGAGACGAATGACTGCGACCAATCCCATGCTTCTCATCTTTTCCGGTCTGCCCGGAGCAGGAAAGACGACATTGGCGCGTCTGCTGGCTCGGCGTCTTCGCGCCTCCTATCTCCGCATCGACACGATTGAGCAAGGGCTGCGCGATCTTTGCGGGCTGGACGTACAAGGCGAGGGGTACCGGCTTTCGTACCGCATCGCCCAAGACAATCTTCTGCTCGGCATGAGCGTTGTCGCGGACTGCTGCAACCCCATCGCGCTGACCCGGCGGGAGTGGACCCGGGTCGCCGAGGATTCGGGAGCCGAGTGCCGAAACATTGAGATTGTCTGCTCGGATCGTGAAGAGCATCGGCGGCGTGTCGAGGGGCGCGCTTCGACCGTACCGGGTCTTGTCTTGCCGACCTGGAAGGAAGTGCGAGAGCGCGACTACGATCCTTGGGAGCGGGCCGAAGCGGTTCGTCTGGATACGGCGGGGCGAAGCGTGGATCAGAGCTTTGCGGACCTGCTGGCGTTGCTGAAGCTTGAAGGCATCGGCCCGGACAGCGATTCCGCCGAGGGGCAGTGCTTGGCTTGAATTGATTCAAGAAGAGCGAAGTCGGAAGAGCGGCGGAATTCGCCTCCCTAACGTCTCGGAGCGAATTGGTCGGACATCTTATTCAGGAAAGCAAAAGCCCCGTCCGAGCGGGGCTTTTGCTTGTCCAAGAGATGGAAAAATGGGGGATGGTGGAGGCGGGGGGAATCGAACCCCCGTCCGAAAACGATCCACACAAGGCGTCTACAGGTTTAGGACAGGTTTCGTGTCTCGCTGCCAGGATTGCCCCTGTCCGGGCGGCCGTGCAGCCAGCGCGCCTATGAGTTTCGCTCTCTGCGGGACGTGCAGCCGCGGATCGCTAGCCCGAGGGGTGTCGTCAGCGTCTCCGGTTTATCGGGCGTAGACCCGGAGAGCCGCCGGGGTCATGCCCCGAAACTACAGTTACCTAGTAACTAGGCAGCCATAGCGTAGTCGTAGTCATTGTTGGCACTTGTATGCCTGGTCGATTTGATGACGGGGCCAACGACCATCCCCGACCTGCAACCTTGGTTTCTGCATCTCCGTCGAAACCAGGGCGCCCCCATTTCAATGAACTGAACGGATGTGCAAACTATAAGACGCTGCCGACGTTTGGCAAGGGGAAATCCCTTAGGATATGAAAATAGCCGCAGGTCCGTATCGTCGAGCCTTCAAGGGCCGGAATCGAAGCTCGCAGGGGAGCAATCGCACGCCGCGCAGCCCGGACAAAGCAAGAAAAGGCCCCGCTTGCGCAGGGCCTTTGTATTCATGGTAGCGAGGGAGGGACTTGAACCCCCGACTCTGCGGATATGAGCCGCATGCTCTGACCGACTGAGCTACCTCGCCATGTTTCGGGTCTGTGTCCCGAAGCGGAAACGCTGTATATCCTCTCTCTTTTGCGAACGCAAGGGGAAAAAGGCGTTTTTGGGAAATCAGGAAAAAATCAGCAATACCAGTGCGGCGAGCCCTATGCGATAAACAGCGAAGGGACGCAGGGTCAGCTTGCCCAGAAGGTAGATGAAGCCCTTGACCGCAATCCAGGCGGAGAAGAAGCTGACCACGAAGCCTATGGCGAGCATGAACAGGTCGTCCGCGTTGAAGAGCTTGGCGCTTTTGTAGAAGTCGTAGCCCGTGGCCGCGAACATGATGGGCACGGCGGCCACGAAGGAGTATTCCGCCGCGGTCTTGCGGTCCACGCCGAGCAGCATGCCGCCCATGATCGTGGACGCCGAGCGGGAAAAGCCGGGCCAGAGCGCCAGGCACTGAAACAGGCCGACCCCCAGGGCCGTGGCCGGGGTCAGTTCGTCCAGGCTGCGCATGTTTTCCCGCCGGGGCATGGCCTCGACCACGAAGATGGCCAGCGCGCCTGTGAAAAGCGCAGCGGCCACGGTCAGCGGGCTGAAGAGATGTTCCTTGATGTAGCCGTGGACCAGCAGGCCGAGCAGGGAGGCGGGGAGGCTGGTCAGGAAAAGCAGCCAGAGGCCGCGCAGGCTGGAAAAGGCCTTGCCTTGTTCGGGCAGGAGCAGACCGAGGAAACGCGGCCAATAGAGCAGGACCACGGCCAGAATGGCGCCGAGCTGAATGACGATCTCGAAGGTTTCGGCCTTGGGGCCGACAAATCCGAGCAGATGTCCGCAGATGATCAGGTGTCCCGTGCTGGAGACGGGCAGAAATTCCGTCAGCCCCTCGACAATGCCCATGATGACGGCAATGAGCCAAGCGTCCATTTCAGTCTCCTGTGCGGCCGCGAGGCCGGATGATATTCTCGCAGGGGGTAAACCGGAAAGACGCAAGTTGCAAGGCCGGGGAAGGTGGTGTACTTCCTGGTCGAACTCCCGAAAATCGTATTCGGGCAAAGCAAGGAGCCCTCAAATGAGCACCGTCATGCCCCAGAGCGAGATGTGCAGAAAGGCCGTCGCCTGGATCGACGAAAAGCGCCGCGAATCCGACACGCCCTTGGCCAAGTTGCTGGAAGAGGCGAGCATGCGGTTCAACCTTGGTCCGGGAGACTGTGAATTTTTGCAGCGCTTCTACGCCGAAGAGAAGAAATAGCCGGGTCAAAAGAGTAGGGCGGCTTGTTCAAGCTCATCCATCGCCAGATCATCAAGGAACTTTTCCACCTCTTCTTCCTGTCCCTGGGGTGCCTTCTGGGCATCATACTGCTGGGCAGGATGCTCCAGCTCCGCGACCTTTTGCTGGCGCAGAACGTGGGCGGCGGCGAGCTGATGACGCTGTTCATCTATCTCGTGCCCTTTTTCCTGCTTCTGCTCATGCCCATCGCCAGCATGCTGGCCGTGTTCCTGACCTTCCTGCGCATGAGCACGGACCGAGAGCTGGTGGCGCTCAAGGCCAACGGCGTCAGCCTGTATCAGCTCCTGCCGGCCCCGCTGATCTTTGCGATCCTCTGCACATTGGGCAGCCTTTTCGTCTCCTACCACGGCATTTCCTGGGGCATGACCCATTTCAAGGGCACGCTCCTTGAACTGGTACGTTCCCAGACGCGGCTCGCGCTCCAGGCGGGCATCTTCAACCAGGATTTCCCCGGCCTGACCTTCTACGCGCACAAGGTGGACGAGAAGACCGGAGACATGGAATTCGTCTTCGTGCAGGACAAGCGCCAGAAGAACATCACCGTGAACATCGTGGCGGACAAGGCTTCGGTGGTCACGGAGGTGAAACAGGGCGCCTTGCTGATCTCCTTCAAGAACGGGCGGATCTATCGGCGCGAGGGGGCCAAGCTGGACATCCTCCAGTTCGGTTCCTACGTCATCAAGCTCTCGCTGGCCCAGCTCTTCGGAAGCGACTATTCGCCCGGAGAGCGCAAGGCGAGCGAACTTTCCGTGGCGGAGCTGCGCAAGCTCCGGGCCGACCCGAACGCCTTTGACGACGTGGACACCAAGCCGAGCAAGGTGGAGGTGGAGCTGGCCAAGCGTTTCGCCCTGCCCGCGGGCTGCTTCGTGCTTTCGCTGTTCGCCATGCCCATCGCCTGCATCTTCCAGGGGCTGCGCCAGCAATGGGGGCTGCTCATCTCGCTCGGCCTGTTCCTGGTCTACTACACCATGTTCTCCTTCGGCGTGAGTTTCGGCGAAGCCGGCACCCTGTCGCCGCAGATCGGGCTTTGGGTGCCCAACGTGCTTTTCCTGCTGCTCTTTTTGGTCATCCTGCAAATGGCCGCGCGCGAGCGGACCATTCGCTTCCGGCCGCGTCTGCCAAGGCTCCGGCTGCGGAGGGCCAAGTCGTGAGCCTGGGGCTGAACACTCTGCGCAGTTACCTCGTGCGCCAGAATCTCTTCCTGCTCGGCGTCTGTCTGAGCATCGGCACGGGCGTCTATCTCCTGGCCGACATGTTCGACCGCCTGGACGACTTCGTGGAGGCGGGCCTGGGCGTGAAGACCATCGCCGCCTATTACGGAGCCAAGCTGCCGCTGATCGTCTCCCAGATCCTGCCCTCGGTCTTTTTCCTGTCCCTCGTGGTCCAGCTCGGACTCATGGCCCGCAGCAGGGAGCTGTTGGCCCTGCGCGCCGGGGGCTGCTCCCTGGGGCGGCTGGTCCGCTTCTTCTTCGTCTACGCGCTGATCCTCAGCTGCGCGCAGCTCGCCTTTTCGCAGTTCATCGGCTCCTGGGGGGAAACCGAGGCCAACCGCATCTGGAAGGAGGACGTGCGCAAGAAGCAGCTCGACGAGCTGGTCATGAAGGACGTCTGGTTTCGCAGTGGGGAGTTCGTCATCCATTCCGAGGAGATCGCTCCCGGAAAGATGTCGGCGAAGAACGTCACGGTGTACGAGTTCGACCTGGACAGCCGAAAATTGATCCGCGTCATCAATTCGGAACGGGTCAAGGTCGAGGAGTTCGGCTGGCGCGTGTTTTATCCCCTGATCCTGAGCACCGTGGATTTCACCTCGCAGACAACGCGAAGCATGCTTTTGCCCGTCATGCAGGACATCAACGCCATGGCGGCCATTCGGCAGAGTGCGGACCGGGCGCAACTGCCCCTGCTTCAGCTCGGCAAGGCCATCCGCGATCTTGAGAGGTCCGGCTCCAACGTGGAGCGGCTCAAGACCGCCTGGCACGCGAAGATTTCCTACGCCTTCAACCTCGCGGCCATGGCGCTCGTGGCCGTGGCGCTGATTACCTTCACGGAAAACATCTACATCGGCGTGGGGATCGGATTGTTGCTGATCTTCGCGCAGTACGGCGTGTATGTGGTGGGGGTTTCCGCCGGGCAGCAGGGAGCGGTGGCGCCCATCGTCGGAGCCTGGTTCGGGGATGCGGTGTTCGCCGCCGCCGCGCTTCTGCGGCTGATCTACGTCGGCTCGCCGCTCGTGGAGCGCGCTGTCAGCGCTCCGTTCCGGCTGCTTACTCAGCCTCGCTCGACGCGGGACTGGGATTGACCGACTCGGCCAGCAGGTTCCAGAGCTTGTCCCGCCCGCGGCCCGTCTTGCTGGAAAAGGGCAGGGGAACGCCGGCTCCGCCGAGCAGGTCGCGCCATTCGCTGACCCGATGCGCCAGATCCTTTTGCTTGCACTTGTCCGCCTTGGTCAGCACCGCCAGGAGCGGAATTCCCATGGACCTCAGGTAGGCCACGAGTTCCAGGTCGATGCGTTGCGGGGGCAGACGGCTGTCCAGAAGGACGGCCATGGTGGTCAGCTGGCGCGTGCTCGTCACGTAGCGCTCGATGAGCTTTCCCCATTTGGCCCGTTCGGTTTTCGAGGTCTTGGCGTAGCCGTATCCGGGCAGATCCACCAAAAAGAAGTCGTCGGGCTTCACGAGATAGAAGTTCAGGCTCCGCGTCTTGCCCGGAGTGGAGCTGATGCGCGCGAGGGACTTCCGTCCGGCCAGGCAGTTGACCAGCGAGGACTTGCCCACGTTGGAGCGCCCCGCCAGCGCGACCTGCGGCGCGTCCAGGATTTCGAGCTGGTTCGGCTCGAAAACGGTTTTGACTAACTCAAGCGTTCGGTTCATAAGAATTCCCGCCGGAGGTTCCGCTTGGACCGGGCCGTGGGGCCGGGCCGGAGCGTTTCAGTCCGGGACGGGCAGTGTTGCCTGCTTTGCGGCGCGGCGTCAAGGTTGGCAGGTTGCGCCCCATAGTATAGGATGCGAACCGATCACGGCATGATCGCATTGACGTCATTTGAATCGCAGAGAAATCCAAAGTGTTGGGTGGAACCATGGCAAAATATCGTTTTCTGGTTCTCAATGGTCCCAATCTCGGTCATCTTGGAGAGCGCCAGCCGGAAATTTACGGCGACAAGGGCATGGCGGACGTGCCTGTCCTGGTCAGGGATCTCCTCGGCGAACGGGCGGACGAGGTGGAACTGGAGTTCTTCCAGTCCAATTCCGAGGGGGGATTGATCGACCGGCTCGAAAAGGCCCGCGCGGACGGCGTCCACGGCGTGGCCTTCAACGCCGGAGCCTACACCCATACCAGTCTGGCCATCGCGGACTGCCTCGCCTGGATCGGCGTTCCCTGCGTCGAGGTGCACCTCTCCAACATCTGGGCACGCACGGACGAGCCCCTGCGGCAGCAAAGCCTGATGGGCAAGCGGGTCATCGGGGTCATTGCCGGATTCGGAATTCTCGGTTATGCCTTGGCTGTTCAGACGCTGTACCAGCGCCTGAAGGATTGATAGTCGGCAATGGGAATCCGCCGCATGGAGCGGCGCATAAGTATAAAGAGGGTATCAAAACATGTATTCGACCAAGGACTTTCGCGTCGGTCTGAAGATCGAGCTCGACGGCAAGCCCTTCGAGATCATCGAGTTCCAGCACTTCAAGCCCGGCAAGGGCGGCGCCATGGTGCGCACCAAGCTGCGCCAGATGATCACGGGCCAGGTTCTGGACAACACTTTCCGTTCCGGTGAGAAGGTCGGAAGGCCCGACCTCGCTTCCCAGGACATGCAGTTCCTTTACAAGGAAGGCACGGATTTCGTCTTCATGGATCTTGAATCCTATGAACAGATGAATGTGCCCGCCGAAGCCCTTGGAGACGAGGGTGGGTATATCAAGGAAGGCGACACGGTGAAGACGCTGCTCTACCAGGGGCGGCTCATCGGCGTGGACCTGCCGGCCTCGGTCGTGCTCAACGTGGCCGAGACCGAACCGGGCGTCCAGGGCGACCGCGTCAGCGGCGCGACCAAGCCCGCCATCCTTGAAACCGGCAAGAAGATCAACGTCCCGCTGTTCATCAACACCGGCGACACCATCAAGGTTGATACCCGCTCCGGCGCCTATATCGGCCGCGAATAACCGCCGCGCTTCGGCGTTCGTATCGTACACTATGCATCGAGGCCGGGGGACGACAAGCCCTCGGCCTCGATGTGCTCATGGGAGAGAGAGTTGGCGAAGAAAACCGCGAAACCCGAGGAAATCCGGACCCTGACCCCGGAACTGGGAGGACTGGCCTGCATTTTCGTGGCCGCCTTCCTTTTCGTCAGCGTCTTTTCCTTCCACCCCGCCGACCCCACCTTCAACCAGTCGGTGATGGCGCCCAAGGTCAACAACCTTGCCGGAACCGTCGGCGCGTATGCGGCCGGGCTGTTCGTGGAGCTTTTCGGCATGGGCGCTGTTTTCTGGCCGCTGTTCTTCCTCTACTTCGGCCTTTCGCGGTTCATACGCCGGATCCGGATGAATTTTCGCCAGTGGTCCGGGCTCATTCTGCTCTTCGTGGTCCTGACGGCCTGGATGCAGCATCCCTGGTTCGCTCCCGGCCCGGATCACGTCTACGACATCATCAGCGGCGGCTGGCTGGGCCGCAGCCTGAACGCGCTGGTGGTGCCCTATGTACGCAGCTGGGGCAGCTTCCTTCTTTGGCTCTTTCTGACGCTGGCCGGAGCGCATCTTCTCGTCGGCTTCAGCTGGCGCGACCTGGGCAAGGCCGTATCCGCCGCCGTGGTTCGAGCCTGGTCCGCCTGGCAGGAGCAGCGCCGCCGCGCGCGGGCCATGCGCGCCTTTACCCAGGCCGAGAAGCAGAAGAAGAAAAAGAAGAATGAACCGGACTTCCCCGAACCGCCGCGCGTTGCGGATGATTTGATTCTCAAGCCCTTTACCGAGGAGCCGGAGCCCAAGGTCGTGCGCGCCAACGTTGCCGCCGTGCCCAAGTCGCCCAAGACCCGGTCCGGGCGTCTGTCCCTGCCGTCCCCGGAGTTGCTGCGAGCGCCGGATGAAAAGCAGGATCGGGAGTCGCCGCAGGAACTCGCCGCCCAGGCCAAGCGCCTGGAAGCCTGCCTCGGCGATTTCGGCGTGCAGGGCGAGATCCAGAAGGTCGTGCCCGGTCCGGTCGTGACTATGTTCGAGTTCAAGCCCGCTCCCGGCGTCAAGATCAGCCGCATCGCCTCGCTTTCGGACGACATTGCGCTGGCGCTCAAGGCGCGCTCCGTGCGCATCGAAGCGCCCATTCCCGGCAAGGACAGCGTGGGCGTGGAGATTCCGAACACCAAGCGGCAGACCGTCTACATCCGGGAGATGTTCGAGTCCCGGGCGTTTCTCCAGTCCTCGTCGCTGCTGACCCTGGCCCTGGGCAAGGATATCCACGGCAGGCCCACGGTTGCCGATCTCGCGCGCATGCCTCATCTGCTCGTGGCCGGCGCAACGGGCAAGGGCAAGAGCGTGTTTCTCAACGGCGTGCTCCTGAGTCTGCTCTACAAGGCCGATCCGGAGCGGCTCAAGCTGCTGCTGGTGGACCCCAAGCGCATCGAGCTGGCCGTCTATGCGGATTTGCCGCACCTCGTCCATCCCGTGGTCACGGACATGGCCCTGGCCAAGAACGCCCTGGAGTGGGCCGTGCAGGAGATGGACCGCCGCTACGAGAGCATGGCCCGCATCGGCGTGCGCAACATCGAATCTTACAACAGCCGTCTCGTGGAGCTCGGCAAGGACATTCCCGACGAGCAGAGCGACCTGGAACCGATGCCGTATCTCGTCATCGTCATCGACGAGCTGGCGGACCTGATGCTCACGGCCGCAAAGGAGGTGGAAACCTCCATCGTACGGCTGGCCCAGCTCGCCCGCGCCGCCGGCATCCATCTCATCCTGGCCACCCAGCGGCCCAGCGTGGACGTCGTCACGGGATTGATCAAGGCCAACTTCCCGACCCGCATTTCCTTCCAGGTCTCGGCCCGGCACGACTCGCGCACCATCCTTGATACCGTGGGCGCGGAACGCCTGCTGGGATTGGGCGACATGCTCCACAAGCCCAGCGGTTCCACCTTGCAGCGCCTGCACGCCGCCTATGTGGACGACGCCGAGATCGCGGCGGTGGTGGCGCACTGGCGCGGGCAGTGCGAGCAGCGGTTCGAGCTGGACTTCTGCGAATGGCAGGCGGGCGGCGAAGGGGGAGGCAACGGCAACGGCGGGGATTCCGACGATCCCGTGTACCGGGAGGCCGTAGATTTCGTCATGAGTCAGGGCAAGGCTTCCATTTCGCTGATCCAGCGCCGCTTCCGCATCGGATTCAACCGCGCCGCCCGCTTCATCGAGCAGATGGAGCAGGACGGCCTGCTCGGCCCCCAGGAAGGCAGCAAACCACGCAACGTCATCCGCCCCAAATGATCCCGCTTTACTTTCGTCGGTGCTTGCCCGTAAATTGCATCATTGAAACGAAAATCATCCGACCCCGTCCTTGATGTCGAGGACGCGGCAACATGGAGGTCCATATGCGCCTTGTCGTTTCCATGCTTGTCCTTGCTTTGCTCACCTTGGGCGCTTCTTTTTCCTGGGCGCAGGATGCCGGCGAAATAGCCGACAAGATTCAACATCGCTATGAAACGGTGAAGTCCTTCGAGGCCGATTTCACGCAGCGGCTGACCCGTGCGGCCATCGGTGCCAGCACCGAAAGCACCGGGCGCATCTGGTTCAAGCGTCCCTCCCTGGTGCGCTGGGAAACCCTGGCTCCGGAAGAAGCCAAGGAAACCATCGTGGTGGGCAAGGACGCGGTTTGGGACTATCTGCACGAACTGAACACCGCGAACAAGATGCCCGTGCAGGATTTGCTCAACTCGCGCACGTTGATGCGCTTCCTCATCGGCAAGGCCAACCTCAAGGAAGATTTCAAGGTGGAAGGCGTCTGGGACGGCCAGGAGAAGCTCGCGGAGCATTGGGCCGATACGAACCTGATGCTTTTCCGGCTGGTGCCGCACAAGCCCGAACCCGGCATGCTCTTCGCCTACATCGGGGTCGAGCCTGAAACCTACTTGTTGCGCCGGATCATGACCGTGGATTTCCAGGGCAACGGCAACGAGATTTATCTGCGCAATCTCAAGGTGGATGTGGACGTCAAGGATTCCAAGTTCGAGTTCGTGCTCCCGGAAGGCGCGCAGGTCAACGACAACACCGTGCAGCAATAGCGCCGCGCAGAGGGCGCACCGCAGTGACGCAAATCAAAGGGCCCCTGATCGGGGCCCTTTTTCGTGCTTGGCGAGCTGAAAATGTTGTTGCGAAACGCGTCCAGGGGATGGCGTCCCCGGTATCAGCCACGGGGAGCGGAGGAGGGAGCCAGCCCCACGGCGCGGCGGACCGCGTCCAGTTCCTGGGCGCTGAGTTGCCGCCATTTCCCGCTTTGCAGGGTGCCGAGGCTGAGAGGGCCTTGAGCCACGCGGCAAAGCTTCAGCACGGTCAGGCCCAGATCCCGGCACATGCGTCTGATCTGACGGTTCACGCCTTGGACCAGTTCCATTTGGAGCAGGGTTTCCCCCTCCGGAAGACGACGGGTCCAGACCCGCACCGGGGCCAGACGCTCGCCTTCCTTGAGGCGCATTCCCGCACGCATCGTCTGCAATGCGCTTTCCGGGACGTCCTCTCGCACCGTGACTTCGTAGCGTTTCACAAGGTGGTGGCGCGGGTGGGTCAGCCGGTTGCAGAGTTCGCCGTCCGTGGTCAGCAGCAGAAGTCCCTCGGAAAAGTAGTCGAGCCTGCCCACAGGGACGGGCCGAAGCTCGCGGACCCTTTCCGGCAATAATTCCAGTACGGTTTTGCGTTGTTGCGGATCGCTAAGCGTCGTGACGACCTGTACGGGCTTGTGCAGCATGATCGTGAGATGTTCACGGCGCATCCGCACGGGGACGTCGTTCAGGGTCACTTCGTCCTTGTCCGGATCGATCTTGTCGCCGGGGTCGGGAGTTTTCCCGTTCACGAGCACTTTGCCCGCTGCTATAAGCTCGTCCGCGCCCCGGCGCGAGGCCGCGCCGCATTGCGAGAGAAATTTGTTGAGTCGAATAAGATTGTTGTCTGTAGTCATTCGTTCCATTGCAGACGATGGTTTTCTTCATGCGGCACATGAAGAACCGGACGCGCCAGGGCCGATGACCCGGTGCGTCCGGAAGGTGTCTGGGGTGTGAAACGAGCTTAGACCTTGATGACTTTGCTGGCAAGCTGAAGGCTGGTGACCACGTCGAGCATGTTCGTGGTTTCGCCTATGCGCTTTTTTTCAAGAAGTCCGAAGAAATCAAGGCAGGTTCCGCAAACCAGGATTTCGACTCCGGCCTTTGCGAGCGTCTCCAGCTTTTCCAGGCAGGGATGCCCGTCGCAAGCCAGTCGAACGCCGCCGTTGACCAGGACGATGCGCCAGAGGGACGAACCCAGTTCCGGCAGCGTCGCCAAAAAGTTGAGCATCAGCTTTTCACCCAGTTCGTCGTCACCCACGCCGAGCTGGGCGGTGGTGATGAAGGCGACCGTTCGGGCGCTCAGGGATTCCAGCTCCTCGCCGGACATGACTTCGCAGACGGCGCAATTCTTGTCCGTGGTTCCGGATTCCTTTGATTCGTCCGCGAGTCCCCGGATGGTCAGGAGGCCGTTCTGCTCTTCAACGCTGACCCTGTAGCCTTTGCTGGCAAGAAAGCGGGATACGTTTTCCCTTGCCGGCTCGTTGTCCACGACAACGGCAAGAGCTTCCGGAGAGTCGTTTTCAATGCACTTCTTGCATTTGAGCACAGGCTGGGGGCAGGGCAGGCCTTGGCATTCCAGGCGGATTTCATTCATTTCTGTTTCCTCCGGCTACAATCCATCATAGAGGGTTGTTGCGGTCAAATCGTTATCCGGAATGGAGACGACTTGATTGGATAGATGAATCGGATGCGCGGTCAATCTTGCAAAGAGACCGTGGACAACGTAGATATTGGCGCGCAAGGAGAACGCCTGCCGATGAAAATCAATCCCGCGGTGGTCACGCCGTTTCTGACTATTTTATTCCGCTTTTGGACCTGGTTGATCCGCTATGACGACAAATCGGAATGGCAGGCCATTTCCGAGGCCCACAGCAAGGGAATACCCGTGGTTCTTGCTCTTTGGCACAACGAGCTGGTGGGGGTCACCGGGTTCGGCTACCGAACGGGCGACAAGTACGCGGTAGTGGTCAGCCAGAGCCGCGACGGCGAGTTCATTGCCCGTGTTCTCGAGAACCTGGGTCTGAAGACCAATCGCGGCTCCAGCAGCCGGGGCGGTCTTCGCGCGCTGCTCGGACTCGCCAAGGAAGTGAATCGAAACGGCCGCGTGGGCGTGTTCACCGTGGACGGTCCGCGCGGTCCGCGCCACGAGGTCAAGGACGGCGTGGTTTTCATGGCGCAGCGTGCCCAGGCCTTGCTCTTTCCGGTGCGGGCCTTTCCCGCGCGCAAATACGTCTTCAGGAAATCCTGGGACAAGTTCGAACTGCCTTGCCCGCTGGCGCGCTGCCGGGTCCGGGTGGGCGCTCCGCTGAGGATTCCCGAAGGCAAGCTGACCCCGGAAATGATGGACCGGGAGCGCGACAGGGTTCGTGAGGCGCTTCTGGCATTGCGGCCGGAGTGGGATTGACCGCGGGCGCAATCAACGCGCAGTAAATATTGCTTGCTATAAAGAAAGGCGGCCACATGGCCGCCTTTCTTGTGCTTGATGGACGTGATCAGGGTTGATCAGTCGACTTTTTTGCGCGCCGTGCCTTCTTTGAAGAAAGGCAACTCAACGCGCTTTGCCGGAAGGTTGGTGCGCGCTCCTTCCACAAGGAAATCCGTCCCGGTTTCGTGGCCCGCATCGATCCAGGCCAGGGCGATGCCGTGTCCCAGAGTGGGAGAGAACGATCCGCTGGTGACGATGCCGACGTGCCTGCCTTGCGCGTCGAGGAGCTTGTCGTTGTGCCGGGCGGAGCGGCGTCCCTCGATGCTCAGGGGAACGAGGTGCTGGCGAAGCGTGGAAAGGCTGGATTTGCCTATGAAGTCGGCTTCCTTGGTCAGCAGGAAGCCGTAGCCCGCTTCGGCGGGATTGTGGGCCTCGTCCAGATCCTGACCATACAGGAGATAACCGCATTCCAGGCGCAGGGTGTCCCGCGCGCCGAGGCCCACGGGCTGCACGCGATCGTCCGCGACCAGGGCCAGCCAGAGGGAGAGGGCCTGTTCCGAGGGCAGGTAGAGCTCGTAGCCGAGTTCTCCGGTGTAGCCCGTCCGGCTCACCCGCAGCGGGCCGCCGTTCCATTGGGCTGGTTCATGATTGAAGTATTTGAGATGTTTCCAGGAAGTGCCGAGGACTTTTTCGAGAACATCCAGGGCAAGCGGCCCTTGCAGGTCGATCTTGGCCGTGGCGCTGGAAATGTTCTGCAGGGCGGGACCAGCGGGAAGGTGCCCGGCGATCCAGGAAAAATCCTTTTCCTCGCATGCGCCGTTGACCACGAGCATGTATTCGTCCGGCGCAAGGCAGTAGATGATCAGGTCGTCCAGGATGCCGCCCTTGTCGTTGAGCAGGAATCCGTAGCGGCACTTGCCCGGCGCCAGGGTGTTCAGATCCTGGGTCACGAGCGCGTTGAGCCCGTCCCTGGCTCCTGCGCCGGAGAGCAGGAATTCGCCCATGTGGCTGATGTCGAATACAGCGGCCTTGCTGCGGGTGTGATTGTGCTCGGCGAGAATGCCGGCGTACTGGATGGGCATGTCGAAACCGGCGAACGATGCCATTTTCGCGCCGTTCTCCCTGTGCCAAGCGGTAAGGGGAGTGGTGCGGAGGGTTTCGGGAGCGTCCACGTGTCCTCCTGGGGATGGTTCCAGCGGTTGTTTCGTTCGCTCAGGGCGCGGCCGAGAGCGTGTTCTTGTCCATGCGGGATTTGCGGATGGCCGAAATCTCGTCGACCAGGGCCACGATGCGGCCATAGAGCCGCTTGATTTCCCGCCCGTCCGAAGTCAGGTCGTCGTCTCGCTGCGTGGCGTAGGTCCGGCGCAGGTAGCCGTCGTTGAGGACGCGCTTGCCGATGGCCAGGGCAGAAACCACGGGCTTGTCGAAATATTTGACGATCTCGAATTTCAGATCGTTCAGGATTTCGGCCATATGGGCCAACATTTTCAAATAGCCGATCCGGCGACCCTTGTAGCGCCTTCGGCTCAAATCCTCAAGCATCTTGATCCGCCGCGTTTGCTGAATGTAGCTGAAACGCGCCCAGACTTCCTGGTGCAGGGCGTGCAGTTGCGAGAAGGCTTCGAAGTTGTCCGGAGTGAGCAGGTAGCTGTCCAGCACCTGGACCAGCTTGGAGTAGAATTCGTCGGAATAGCCGATGATGCGGCGCTGGTGCTTGTTCAGCCAGCTGGAAAGGAATTTCAGCCGCTTCTCATGGGTGTCCGGATCGCGGATGACTTCGTTGCGCGCATAGGTGATGGCGCCGCGATGCTCTCCGCGCACGATGTCGTTGAGCTGGAGGATCATGCTCGACGGTTCTTTGATGATGTTCAGGTTTTTCAGAATCCTGCCGGTGAGCGGATGGATGATCTCCTGCCCCTGCACCGAGAGCGCGCGGTCTTCCTGAATGTTCTTTGGGTTGAAGCGGTGCTGGCCGTAGGTCACGCGCAGGATGACCACGCGCTGCTTCGCGTCCACGAAAAAGCCCTGGTCCTTGAGCAGTTCGATGGCCTCGGTCTTGTCTTCCGAAACCTGCACCAGCGCGATTTTCTCAACGCGCGGGTAGGGGCGGTTTCGCCGGGGGGTCGAGAGGGTGGTGATGGTCCTGTCCGACTGGCCCAGAACCCGGACCATGAACCGTTCGCCCATGCGCTGGAGCCTGCGCGCGAAGAGGGCCGAGGAGGTGCGGCGCTCGGAGACGATGGAAAAGCCGTGCAGCTCCATGAGGAATTGATAGACGAAGGAGCGGTTGCATTCGTAGAGGTCGTTGTCCCCGGACTTGAATTTGCCGATCTTGAGGCCGAAGCGCTTCAATTCCGAATCCAGATCCGAGGGAAAGGAAGCGTAGATCCCGGCGAGGCTGAAATGATCGCGGTCGTCCAGGGCGAGCACGTGACCGCGCTCCAGCTTGAGCAGGAACGGCAGAAGGCGCGGATATTGTGCGAGTTCGCAGATGTCCGTACCCTCGAAGTCCTTGTTGAAGCTTTCATGGAAGCGGCGGGGAAGCCTGGATTGCAGGAGTTCCATGTTCGAGGCGCGATGCGGGGAAAGGGAGTCGCACTCCGCGTTCGACTTCGGGCCCGGAAGATTGCGCCCGGCCAGGCCGGTCTTGAGCACGTCGTACTGGAATATCTCCTCGAAGGCACTGAGAGGGCGTTCGAAAACGACCATGCTGAAGCCGGGAAGTTCTTTGTATTCGAAGAGATCCACCTCGAAGGAGGGCAGCAGTTCACGGGCCTCCACAAGAGGGTAGTCCTTCTGCTCGAAGAAGGGGCGCAGGAGGCAGAGTTGAATGTGGGCGTGGTCCAGCGGCTCCCGCAGCGCGTCGAGCGTGCCGATATGAAGCCTTCGGGCGCGCTTGCCGCGTGCTTTCCAGGCATATCCGGGCGCTTCGCTGAATGCCTTTCGCCACATGTTTTGTCATTCCCCCTCGGAAAGAATCATCGTCAGCTATGAATCTGCTGCTATCATCTCTTCCACTTAATCTTTTTCGCCCGAAAAAACAACGCTGCGCCTTGTTTCCCGACCTGGTGATGATCGTGATCTCGGTATGCTGAAATCCGTTGGAAAGCCGCTGGATCGCGTTGACACGGAGGAGGGATTGCCTATATGCCAATCCGGGAGCGAGAGAGAACATTTCGGAAGCGAGGGCCTTTTAACTATGCGAAAACAGGACCAATGTCCCCGGGTCAAAATCAACAGATCCTATTGCACCTGCACTTTCACCTGCGACAAGCATGCGTTGTGTTGCGAGTGTCTCCATTACCACAGGCAACGCGGTGAACTTCCCGCTTGCTACTTCACTGTCGAAGAGGAAAAAACCTACAATCGCAGTATCGAATTCTTCATCCAACGCCGTAACAAAAGATAATCGTTTCAGATGAACGTCAGCAAGGCGGGCAAGGCGCGTTGATACGGAAACTATCGGCTCTATTCGGTGGCCAGAGTCTGGCCATGGATCTGGGCACGGCCAATATCCTGCTGGCCGCGCCGGGAAAGGGAATCGTCGCCAACGAACCCTCCGTGATCGCCATAGACACCTATACCGACAAGATCATTTGCGTCGGTCGAGAGGCAAAGGCGTACATAGGCAGGACTCCCGAACGCATCCAGGTGCTGCGGCCCATCCGCAACGGGGTCATCGCCCACTACGACGCTGCGCGGCAGATGATCGCCCATTTCGTGCGCGACACCAGCCGCAAGATGAACATCTTCAAGCCGCGTTTGGTCATTTGCGTGCCCATGGGCGTGACCCCCGTGGAAAAGCGCGCGGTCATCGAAGCCGGGATGGAAGGGGGCGCGCGCCAGGTGGACCTGATCATCGAACCCCTGGCCGCCGCCATAGGCGCGGGCCTGCCCATTCGCGAGCCTCTCGGAAACATGGTGCTGGACATCGGCGGCGGTACTTCCGAGGTCGCGGTCATCAGCCTGTCGTCCATAGCTTTCGCCGAGTCCGTGCGCGTCGCGGGAGACGCCATGAACGTGGCGATCCAACGCTACTTCCAGGACAAGAAACAGCTCCTCATCGGCGAGACCATAGCGGACAAGGTCAAGATAGAGGTCGGCGCGGCCATTGCCCTGAGCGAGCCCCGGACCATGCAGGTCTACGGCAAGAATCTCGTGGACGGAGCCCCTTCCTCGGTGGTGGCCACGGACAGCGACGTGCGCAAGGCCATCCGGGAACCTCTGGGAGCCATCGTGGAAGCCGTGCGCAACGCACTGGAAAGGACTTCGCCTTCTCTTTCCGCGGACATCTACGACAACGGCCTGCTGCTCGCCGGAGGCGGGTCCATGCTCGCGGGCCTGGACGACCTCATCAGCCGCGATTGCGGCATCAAGGTCCGGAGAGACGCCGATCCGTTGACCACCGTGGTTCGGGGGACGGCGAAGGTGCTGGAAAAGAACGCGGATCTCGATCACGTCCTGCTCGACAGGTGAGCTGCGGCTGGACGTTGTCCGCAAACCGCAGGGAGCGCGACGTGACGGATTTCGATTCCGCACTGCTGCTGGAAGACGCGCGTCAGGCCGTGTCGGAGGCAGGCAGTCTCATTGCCCGCAACTTCAGGCTGCCCAAGGATATCCGAAAAAAAGGCAACAATGATCTCGTCACGGAAACGGACGTGGCCGTTGAGGAATTGCTCAAGGAGCGCCTCGCGGGCCTGCTTCCGGGCTCGCGCATTTTGGCCGAGGAATCCGCCTCCCAAGCAGGACTGGGCGACCTGACCTGGATCATCGACCCCTTGGACGGCACCACGAACTTTGCGCACGGGCTTCCTTTCGTGGCCTGTTCCGTGGCGCTCTGGCACGAAGGCGCTCCGCTCCTTGGTCTGATCAATCTTCCGCTGCTGGGCGAACTTTTCACCGCGCAACGCGGGGCAGGGGCGTTCTGCAATGGAAAGCCCATCCGCGTTTCCGAAACCGATCATCTTTCCCAGGGGCTTGTGGCCACGGGATTTCCGTATGATATCAATACATACTTGCCTGAAATATTGGACCATCTCGGCAAGATGCTTCCCCGCACGCGCGGCGTGCGACGTCCTGGCGCGGCCGCGCTGGATTTGGCCTATGTTGCCTGCGGGCGCTATGACGGCTTTTATGAAAGGGCGCTCAAACCCTGGGACACGGCTGCCGGAATTCTGCTTGTGGAGGAGGCTGGAGGGCAGGTGTCATGCTATGATCAGAACGTGCCCTATTCGCCGGGAGACTCGTCCATACTCGCCAGCAACGGTCTGATTCACGGACAGATGAGCGATCTGCTCAGCTCCTGATCGCGCCGAAAGAATCGTCCACTATAGAACGTCCCAGGAAGGGAAGGGCAGACCGACTTCCCAGAGATGCACAAGCCCTGGGGTGAGCAGCTCGCGGAATTCGCGCACGAGATAATGAATCTCCTCGGCGCTGTAGAAATAGCCTTCTTCCACCTCGTCGGGGTTTGGCTCCATTTCCTGAGCGTATCGATCCAGGGCGAAAACCGTGGTGAATTCAAAGCCCGTGCCCGGGGAAGAAGGCAGCTTCTGCACGAAGCGCAATCTTTCCGCCTCGATGCCCAGCTCGAAGCGCAATTCGCGCAAGGCCGCGTCGCGTGTGGCTTCACCGGCCAGAACATGTCCGCTGGAAGACACATCCCATCGGCCTGGGAAGATGGATTTTTTATGGCTGCGTTTTTGCAGGAAAAGCTTGTTTTCCTGATCGTAGATCAGCACCGTCACGGAGCGATGCGGCAGGAGCTGCCTGTGTACGTCGGGCAGGGGCATGACCAGGAGCGGGCGGTTGCGGGTGTCCATGACCTCGACGCTTTTGGGGGCCGCCTGGGGCGCTTGTGCTGGTGCTATGGTCTTCATGCTTTTCTCTCCGTGACGCGGCTGGAATTCTACGGTAAATTTCGTTGCAGGCAAGCCATTTTTCCGGAGCACCGAGGGAGGGCGGACAGTGCGCAACTGTGGATGCGGTCCACGCGTCGTGGAATTGGGAGTACAGGATCTTCCGGGGCTCATGCGGCTGGAGCGGCGCTGTTTCGAGTATCATTGGAGCGAGGAACAGTATCGTCTCGGCCTTGAAAAGGGCGCTTTTCGGATTCTCGGAATCATCGAGCATGGCCGCCCAACGGCGTACCTGGCTTTTTCCCTCGTGGCCGGGGAGATGGAAATCCTCAACCTCGCAGTGCACCCCGCCTTTCGCCGCAAGGGACTGGCCTCGGCCTTGATGCGCGCCTTGTTCGCCGTCTGCCGCGAGGCCGGGGCCGAAGACGGCTTTCTGGACGTGAAGCGTTCCAACGAGGCGGCCATCGCGCTCTACCTGCGGTTCGGGTTCGAGCTTTATGGAGAGCGGAAGAGGTATTATCCCGACACCAAGGAGGACGCGCTCCTTTTCAGATGTTCTTTTTTGGGGCATAATGCGCCCGCTTCGAAAGCAGAACAGTCCAAGGAGAGTGAGGGATGAAATTCATAGATGAAGTGAGCCTGAACGGCAAAACCGTGCTGATCCGCGTGGACTTCAACGTCCCGCTGGACAAGGGCGTCATCGCCGACGACAACCGAATCCGTGCGGCCCTGCCGACTCTGCGTTATATCCTCGACCAGGGCGCGGCCCTGGTTATCTGCGCGCACCTGGGCAAGCCCAAGGGCGTGCCCGTGCCGGAACTGAGCCTCGCGCCCGTGGCGCGCCACCTGGGCGAACTGCTCGGCATGGACGTGCCCCTGGCCCCGGATTGCGTGGGGCAGGAGGTCGAGCGCCTGGTCGGAGCGCTCCGGCCGGGGCAGGTGCTCATGCTGGAAAACCTGCGGTTCCATGCCGAGGAGCTGGGCAAGACTCCTGAAGCCCGCGGCGATTTCGGCAAGCGTCTGGCTTCCCTCTGCAACGTCTTCGTCAACGACGCCTTCGGCGTCGCGCACCGCCCCAATGCCTCGGTGGTGGACCTTCCGGCGCACGCCCCGATCTGTTGCGCCGGCTTTTTGATGAAGAAGGAATGGGAATACCTTCAAATGGCCATCGCTTCTCCGGAGCGGCCCTATGTGGCCATTTCCGGCGGTGCCAAGGTTTCCTCCAAGCTGGCCATTCTCAAGAATCTGCTCGGCAAGGTGGACCACCTGATCATCGGCGGGGCCATGGCCAATACGTTTCTGCTGGCGCTCGGTCACGCAGTGGGCAATTCTCTCGCCGAGCGCGACATGCTCGACGAGGCCCGCGTGATCCTGGACGAGGCCAAGGCCGGGGGGGTGGTCGTGCATCTGCCCACGGACGTGGTCTATGCCCACAGCGTCGAGGACGAGCGCCCGGCAGGAACCTGCCCAGTCGATTCCGTGCCCGAAGACGCGGTGATCCTTGACGTGGGGCCGCAAACGGTCAAGGAATACTGTAGCTCCCTGCGCAGCGCCCGTACCGTGGTCTGGAACGGCCCCATGGGACTCTTCGAACGCGAAGCCTTTGCCGAGGGCTCTCTGAGTCTTTGCCGCTGCATCGCGGAACTGGAAGACGCCCGGACCATCGTCGGCGGGGGAGACACCGACGCCGTGGTCCATCTCGCGGGGCTTGCCGACCGCTTCAGCTTCATCTCCACGGGCGGCGGGGCGTTTCTGGAATTCATGGAAGGCAAGGAGCTTCCCGGCTTCAAGGCTCTCAAGGAGTATTCGAAATGAAAGAACTCATGGCCGCCAACTGGAAGATGTACAAGACCTGGGACCAGGCTTCGGCAACAGCGTCCGAACTGGCCGGACTTCTGCACGGGAAATTGCCCGCGGGGCGAGAAGTGCTGATCATTCCGCCCTTCACCTCGCTCAAGGCCGTCTCGGACGTCTTGACGCCGATCGAGGGGCTCCACGTGGGCGGCCAGGATTTCTATCCGGCGCAGGAAGGCGCTTTTACCGGGGAAATATCCCCGGCCATGCTCGCCGACCTGGGAGCGGACTATGCCCTGACCGGGCATTCCGAGCGGAGGCACGTCCTCGGCGAGGATGACGCCCTGGTGGGCCGGAAAACGGCCTTCGGCCTGGAACACGGTTTGAAGGTGATTCTCTGCATCGGAGAGAAGGTCGAGGAGCGCAAAGCCGGGCGTGTCGAGGAGGTGCTTGCGCGCCAACTCGAAGCCGGGCTCGCCGATATCCCCAAGAAGACCCTTGCGGAAAACCTCGTGGTCGCCTACGAACCTGTTTGGGCCATCGGCACCGGAGAAGTGGCCGGACCGGATGAGATCCAAACCGCGCATGGCCACGTAAGAAAAAAATTGCAGCAGCTTCTTCCGGCTATTGCAAATGAAATCAGAATTTTATATGGTGGTTCGGTCAAGCCGGACAACGCGGGCGCAATAATGGCGCTTGACAATGTGGACGGCGTATTGGTAGGAGGCGCGAGCTTGATTGCTGAGAGCTTCAGCAAAATTGTTCTCGCCTGACTTGCGTCCAGAGAACAGCAAAGGATCGAGGGAGTTACGTGGAAACTTTGGTATTGACCATTCACATTTTGGCCTGTATTTTCCTGGTCGTCGTTGTCCTGCTCCAGTCCGGGCAGGAAGGCATGGGCGCCATCTTTGGTGGCGGCAGCCAGACGATGTTCGGCGCCAGCGGCGCCGGGGGCCTGCTTGGAAAGGTCACCGCCGGTTTGGCGGCAGTGTTCCTGCTGACCTCCCTGACCTACAACATCCTGACCAAGGAACCCACCGGGTCGATCATGGAAGGACATGCCGTGGAGCAGACCGCTCCGGCGCCTGTCCAGCCCGCAGCCCCGGTTCCGGCTCCTGCCCAGGACGGAAAGAGCGAATAAGAGTTTTTACCCTCATTAGTTGACTGTGCCGAGGTGGTGGAACTGGTAGACACGCTATCTTGAGGGGGTAGTGACCGAAAGGTCGTGGGGGTTCGAGTCCCCCCCTCGGCACCATAGAAGACCAAAGGGTCGCAGCTGAAAGGCTGCGACCCTTTTTTCTTTGGCGTTTGGCTCCGCCCGCTGATTGCATTTCAAGCGTTGTGTCGCTCGCGGGTGCCGTGGCCCAGTTCGAGCGGGCCATCATCAAGGAGCGTCAACGGGAGGGCATCACCAAGGCTCAGGCCAAGGGCAAGCACTGTGGCAGGACGTCCATGCTCAATCCGGAACAGGTTAAGGAGATCAAGGCGAGGGTGGATGCTGGGGAGGAGAAGAAGGCCCTGGCCCTGGAGTACGGGGTACGGGGTCAGTCGGCAGACGCTCTATCGGGGCCACCGGGTAGGGCGGTCTGATTTGTTTGTCTTTCTCTTTTGAGGGGATCAGTCTTTTTGTTTGCGAGGTTTTTTGGGGCGAACCTTACAAGAGCGTCGTTGGATGTCTTTAATTCGCTGAAGAAGCTCACCTACGTAGCCCAGTGTTTCGTTCATGCCTGGGCTGTAGCTGCTCGGATGTGCGCATTCATTGCGTTTGGCTAGCAAGCCTTGAAGTATTTTTTCTTCACTTTTGCCAATCAGGCTTAACCGGTGAGCAGCGCCTATGAGCTGATGCTCAACTACATTTTCTCGTAAATCTTCTACAGCCGCCCAGTCAGTCCAGTTGGGGAAGGCATTGTGAAGATGCCTGAAGTTGTCTTCTGTAAGCTTGTCCTCAAGAAAGTCCATGAAAGCTGCCCAAGCCATGACGTGCGCCGCTTTATAGATGCGATGCTCAACACATCTCACAGCCTGCCGGAACAATTGGGCTTGTCGGAGTGAAAGTCCAACGATAGCTTGCCGTGTTGTTGTTAGAGTGATCACCCTATCGGGGGATGTTTCGTGCGTGGAAAGGATGTTTCTTGCTTCAATCTCGAAGCTCTTCATCTTTTCAGCAAACTGTGTTGTCAGTTGTATGCCGTTTTTAATCATTTGGTAATAGATGCTTATGCATCGATGAGAATAACTGTTCAAGAAGCTCAGCGTTCGTTGACTCCGGAAGAGTTAGCTGGATGTTTAAGTTCACTGTAAGCCCTTGGGCTTGGTAAGTTCCTACAGGTTTGGTAATAGAAGGATCTGCAGTCGCAAGTGTTTGCCCTGGCGAGGCAAGCTCTTCAGGATTGAAGTCTGAGATCTGATTAGGCCGGTGCTCACTATTAAAATCCGCGAGTTTCGCTAACGCTTGAAAGTTGGCAACCATTCGATTGACCGTGACTTGGCCCTTGTCAGTCTCTTGGAGAAAGAAGTTACCTAGCTCCTTACGCTCTGCAAGGTGTGCATTGGGGTATAACGCAAATAAATCGCTATACTTTTCTCGAAGAATAGTAGCCAGGTGCCCGCCAAGATCTCGTCTTGCCTCTGCCCACCGTTCAGTAGGGACGTTTTTGGCGCTTATAAGATCAAGGAATTTTAAAATGGTAAGCAGGCCGTTGTCGTTGGACCCATTAAAGCCAAGTGATTTAAGCCACTTGATGTCGACAATCTTGGGAATTTGAACCTCTCTAAGCTTTTCTCCAAGCAACTTATTTAATTTGTTGGAAACTTGCGTACTGGGGTAGTTCATCGTGGTCTCCACTATTGTTTGTGCGAGCATATTAAATCGTCTGCATTCGTTCAACGTTTTTATGTGACATGATCGCCCTTGCCAACTGCTACCCCAAACTGGTACACCAAGGCTCACAACCGAAGGCAAAAAGCCAAATGATTTCAAAGCATGAGGCGGGAGATGCGGGAATCCCCCCCTCGGCACCATAGAAGACCACAGGGTCGCAGCTGAAAGGCTGCGACCCTTTTTTCTTTGTGTTTGCAACGCGGATTCGGATGAGATAGCCTTGATAGCAAGGAGTCAATATGCATGAGGAAAAGTTGCTGGAGATCATAGAGTTGGCACGCGAAACCGATCTTGTCGCGGCCAAGACGTATTTCAATCTTGCCGAGCAGTTCAGAAAAACTGATCTTGGCGATTTCTGGCGCGGCATGGCCGAGGAGGAGCAGAAGCATGCAAGGCTTTGGCTGCATCTGCACCAACTCGCCAGGGACGGGATGATGCCGCCTTTGTTCGACTCGCCGGATGACGTTCTGAAGGACATGCGGCGCAATTTTGAGAGCGCCAAGAATCTCCGCCAGGTCTGCTGTCTCGGCGTGAACATGTCCCAGGCATTTTTTCACGCCTATACCGTGGAGTATCACATGCTCCACTTCGCATTTGAATTTCTCTTCTGCTTTGCCGACTCTCTGGAAGATCTGCCTGACGGTCTTTCCGTGCATAAGGATTACGAGCGGCATATCAAGGATTTCATTGAGGCGACGGAAAGGTACGGGGTCATGAGTCCCGAGCTGCGGCTGCTGGGAGACGCCTTGCTTCGTTTGCTGGAGACGAATCGAAGACTTTGGCGGAGCGCGAATTCCTGTTGACGCTCCATCCGGTTTTCTTCCGCACCTGATGATCCCTGTTGTTCCGGCACTCGGAATGTGGACGCGCAAAACAGAGAGCCGCCCGGCCAAGGCCGGGCGGCTCTCTGTTTTGTCGTTGGCGGGCCGGGCGATCTAGTACATGAGGGCTGGCAGCCAGAGGATGAGCTTGGGGAAGACGAAGAGCAGGGCGATGCCCACGATGATGGCCGCGAGGAAAGGCGCAATTCCTTTGAATATCGATTCCAGGCGGATGCCTGAGCGCAATTGCTGGGTGATGCCGTAGACCACGTAGACGTTGATGCCTACGGGCGGGGTGATCACGCCCATTTCGGTGACCAGCACGATGATGATGCCGAACCAGATCGGGTCGTAGCCGAGGCTTTGCACCACCGGGTAGAAAACCGGGATGGTCAGCATGATCAGGGCCAGGGAATCCATGAAGCAGCCGCCGATGAAGTAGATGAGCACGATGACGGCCATGATGGCGAAGGCGGGCAGGTCAAAGGAGGCCACCCAGGAGGCGATGTCGAACGGAATGCGCGTGACGGCCAGGAACTTCCCGAAGACCACGGCGCCAGCAATGAGGAAAAGCACCATGCAGGAGGTGCGCAGCGTTTCGTGCAGGGACTTGACGAGCGCCTTCCAGGTCAGCTGCCGGCGGAGAAGCGCAAGAAAAGCCATGCCCAGTACGCCGATGGAAGCCGCTTCCGTGGGCGTGAACCAGCCCACGAACATGCCTCCGACCACGAGCAGGAAGACCGCCAGGGTATCCACAAGCCCGGTAAGGGAACGCAGGCGCTGCCTCAGGGTGAACCGCTCGCCCGGAGGGCCTTGGGTCGGGTCCAGGCGGCAGACCAGCCAGATGGCTGCGATGAAGAGCAGCGTAAGCAGCAGCGCGGGGATGATGCCCGCGACGAACAGTTCGCCGATGGATTGTTCGGTGAGCACTCCGTAGACGATGAGCACCACGCTGGGGGGCATGATCATGCCCAGGCCGCCGCCGGAAGCCACGGATCCCGTGGCCAGTTCGTCGGAATACCCGAAGCGCTTCATTTCAGGAATGCCGACCGTGGCCATGGTCGCGGCCGTGGCCGGGCTGGACCCGCAGATGGAGCCGAATCCTGTGCAGGCCGTGACCGTGGCCATGGCCAGTCCCCCGTTGACGTGGCCGAAGAAGCGATAGGCCGTGTCGTAGAGCTTGCGGCTGATGCCGCAGTTGAAGGCGATCTGGCCCATGAGGATGAACAGGGGGATCGTGCTCAGGTCGTAGGATGCGAAAGCGGAGTAAATGTTGCGCGAGAGCAGATTCATGCCGCCCTTGGGCGAGACGACGATGCTGAAGCCCACGAATCCCACGAGGGCCATGACGTAGGCCACGGGCATGCGGGTCATGAACAGGGCGATCATGACCACGATGCCGATGATGCCGATGAGGGTCGGGTCCATTGCTTATTCCGTGCCTTTGGCGGGATTCGGGTTGAACAGCTCCAGCACGTCCCGCAGCAGATGAAGCGTGAAGATGAGGAATCCGAATGCGAGCACGAAAACAACCAGATATTCCGGGAGTTGCAGATTCATTGAACGCACGCCGGACTCGCGCATGGTCAATCCGTAATCCGCCATGCGCCAGGTCACGATGGCGAAGAGCACGAGGGCCGTTGCGTTGGTGACAAGTCGCAGGGCGCGACGAAGGGCGCGGGGCATATAGCGCACGAATATTTCGACGCCGATGTGGCTGCGCTGGGCATGGGCATCGGGAAGGCTCAACCCGACAACGAACACGGCGAGCATGGTCACGATTTCCTCGGAGCCGAAAACGGGGCTGCCCATGAGTCTGCCGACTACGTCGGTGCCCGTGACCAATGCCATGCAGCAGAGGCAAAAGGCCGCAATCGCGCGCATGGAGACGCGGGCCTTGTCCAGAAGGGCGAAAAGCGTTTGCATCATATCCACCATTGACTTGCGGTGCCGATTCTCGACCATGGAAAAGGCAGGCCTGGGCCTGCCTGGTTTCCTTGAAAACGGCGTTCCTATTTCTGTAGTTCGTTCAGCTTGTTGACGGTGAATTCCAATACCGCTTTGCCGTCCACGCCCTTGGCCGCAACCTGCTTCACGTAATCATCGAGAATGGGAGTGGCGGCGGCTTTCCAGCGCATGGATTCCTCTTCGGAAAGGGGGATGATCTGGTTGTCCTTCTCGGCGAGGAAGGCCGCCCGGCCGGCCACGTCGCTGTCGTCCCAGGCCTTGCCGTGCTTGGCGATCCATTCGGCGTTGACCTCGGTGATGGCGGCCTGCACGTCCGCAGGCAGCTCTGCCCAGCGGTCCTTGTTCATGACCACGAAAAAGGTCGTGGTATAGGCCGTGGAATAGTTTTCGGTCATGTAGTCGACGACCTCGGCCATTTTCCAGCCCTTGTTGGTCTCAACGGGGTACATGCCGCCGTCAACCACGCCTTTCTGAATGCTCTGGTAGGCATCCGGCATGGACTGGGCCACGGGGGTGGCGCCCAGAGCCTGGACGAGCAGGGCGCTGTTTCCGGTGGCGCGCAGCTTGAGTCCGGCGATGTCCTCCAGCGTCCGCACGGGCTTGCCTTTGGTGTGCAGCAGTCCAGGACCGTGCGCGTTGAAATACATGACCTTCACGTCGTCGAGTTCGCCAGGCTTGAACTGCGCGTAAACCGCGTTGGCCAGTTCCGTGGCGGCCATGCCGGAAGTGTATCCCAGCGGAAGGTCCACTGCGGCCATGACCGGAAAACGTCCGCGGGAATAGGCCAGGGCGGAAAAGCCGATGTCGGAGATGCCTTCGACCACGCCGTCGTAGCACTGGTTGGCCTTGGTCAGGGTTCCGCCGGGGTAGTAGTCGATCTGAACTTTGCCGTCCGTCCGTTTTTCCACTTCGCGGCACCAGGCTTCAGCAAGCTGGGACTGCACGTGGGTGGGGGGGAAAAAGCAACTGTAGCTCAACTTGATCGGTCCTGCCTGGGAAGGAAGGGCCGGCGCGAGCAGCACCAGGGTCAGAACCAGCAGAAAAAGCCTTTGCCAGCGCATGGTTACTCCTTGCTCTCGGGGTTCTCGTGTTCAGTTCCGCCCGGTGTGCATGTGCAATGTTGCGATTCGCCGAGGCAGAGGGCCTTGGCTAAGGCAAGTGCGGCACGGCGCACGTCCTGACGGCTGAGCACGTCGGTTTGCAACACGTTCTGGATTAGAAATCCTTCGAAAAGGGCCGTGTTCAAAGATCCGATTTTTTCCAAAGCGCAGTCCGTAAGGACATAACCTCCGATCAGATCCTTGAAAATTTCGTTTGAGAGTCGGTATTTGCTGCGATTCAGCTCCGCCTTGAGACGTTCGTCGCGGGAAGCGTGAATGGTGAATTCCAAAAAGACCTTGGACCAGTTCATGTCGTCCATGATGGATTCGAGGAAGTCCCAAATGACGTCGAAGAATTCTTCGAAAGTAACGGCTTCCCGAATGCGTTCGGCGCGGGCCTTTCGATATTCTCCCATTTTTCTTTCCAGAATTTCCAGAAAGATGTCATCCTTTCCGACCCAATGGCTGTAGAAGCTTCCTTTTGAGTAACCTGCCTCGCGGGTGATTTCGGAGATGGTCGTGGCGGCAAATCCCTTGCGCCCGAAGAGCGACATGGCCGAGGCCAGGAGTTCTTCCTTGGTCTGCCGGGATTTTTCTTGCTGTCGTCTCGCCATGTCCGCCTCCGACCATTGGTCAAAAAGTGACCGCTGGTCAATTTTAGCTACAAGTATTTGAAGCGGCAGGTCATGTCAAGCTGAAGACGCAATCCGGGAGCAGCCGCTCAGATGGTTTGTGGACAGGATGTACTTGAAGCTTTTAGAAGAAATGGCGGCAGCAAAAGGCAGATATCCGTCAATGTCGAATATTGTAGTTGTGAAGATGTTGATAAGAAAGAATAAATTAGTTCTTGAAGGTCGATCCGAATGTGATTACATACGGCGTTCATGTCCAAGCAAGATACACTCTGCATTCTCGGCAACGGCAGCCACTGGAGCGGGCTTCTCGAATTCGAGGGTTCTGCCCGCATTGATTCGGATTTTCACGGCGACATTCGCACCAAGGGGCAATTGATCATTGGCCCGAACGCGGAAGTGCGGGGAACCCTGGACGTCGGCGAGCTTGACGTGTTCGGGCGTTTCCGTGGGGACGTCGTGGCCGAGCGAAAGCTCACTCTGCGCGCGGGGGCCAGCGTGGAAGGAAATCTGGACGTGGGCCGGATCGAAGCCGAGGAAGGCTCCCTATTGAACGGCCGGATTCGAATGGCCTCCTTAGCGAATGAAGACAGGCCGCGGCGATCCCTGTTTGCGCGCCACGCCGAACCTCTCGGCTCGACCCTGCCCAGGGCTTGGTTGAAAAACGCTTAATTCTTGTTTTTCTTTACCAGCAGCAAAGACAAATAGTGCGGGTTTTTCGGCGCCTGATCCAGGTTCCGGCAAATCAACTCGCCTTCCAGGCCGAGGCGGCTGACAAAGAGGCTCCTGCGCTTGAGGTCGAGCGCGTCGAGCGTGTCGCAAATCGTGCCGAAGTTTCTATACGCCTTGAGAATCACGCTGTTGTCCGCTTGATCCAGATGCTTGCGCAGCGCATCTGCGGGCATGGTCCCGGGAAGGATGTGCAGGGTTTCTCCGGCCTCGGCGAGAATGGTTCCGGTTGCGGCGGCAGCCTGCTGGAACGAGGTGATGCCGGGGATGATTTCGACCCGCTGTTCCGGGCGAAGCTGTCTCACCTTTTGCAGCACATAGCCGAAGGTGCTGAAGAGCAGGGGGTCGCCCAGCGTGACCAGGGCCACGTCTTCGCCTGCGGCCAGGTGCTTGAGAATCGTTTCGGCATTTGCCGTCCAGGCCAGTTCCAGCGTCTCGGCGTTGCTCGTCATGGGAAATTGCAAACGCATTACCGCCGTATCCGGCTGAAGGTGCGGCCGGACGATGGATTCCGCCAGCGAAAAGCCGTTCTTGGTCGAAGAACTGGCAAAAATGCTCTCGACGCGGCCCAGGGTCTGCACGGCCTTGAGCGTCAGCAGGTCCGGGTCTCCGGGGCCGACGCCCACTCCATACAAAATTCCGTATTCTTCAGTCATCGGTTTGCTCCATTTGGGCCGCGCGCGCGGCGAATTCCGGGAAAATATCTGGATGAAGGAATCCGGCCAGCAGTTCCACGGCGTCCACATTTCGCGGGCCGGGCCGGGAAAACATCTGTTCGTCCACAATGAGCACTCGACCTGAACGTACCGCCGGCAACTGGGCGAATCTTTCGGACTGGCGGATATCGGTCGGGTCCGGGTTCATGGGGCCGCGCTGCGATACATAGGCTTCGGGCCGCAGGCGCAGGAGTTCTTCCTCGCTGAGGCGCGCCAGTTTATCGTCAAGGCGAACGCAGTTTTCTCCTCCTGCGAGGCGGATGATGTCGCTGACCAGCGACCCTTGCCCCGCAGCCAGGAGATTGCCGGAACGAACTTCGAAGAACACGCTCGGTCTATGCGTCGCTGCATGCAGACGATCCTGCACGGCGTTCAGGCGAGCGCGTATGGAATCTGCCAGGGCGGCGGCCTTGTCCGGGGCTCCAGTGAGCGCGCCGACCCGTTCGATGGTCGAAAACAGCTCGCTGAAGCTCGTTACCCGGAACAGGGCCGTGGTCACACCGAATCGTTCCAGATCCTCGACGCTGCGGGCCGATTCCTTTCGGCCGCCCATCTGCAACACCAGATCCGGCCCCAGGCCCACGATGCGCTCCACGTTGGGGCGCATGTGGGTGCCGATGCTCGGCAGGGACGCGACTTCCGGTGGTGTGCGGTCGGCGTCCGTGCGAGCCAGCAAACGATCTCCCAGCCCCATGGCATAGAGGATTTCATTGAATGCGCCGTAGAGGGCGATGATGCGTCGCGCCGGTTCGCGCAGTTCAATGGTTCTTTGGAGGTCGTCCTGCACCCGGAGCGGAGCGGCCGCCGCTGCGAGGGCCAGGAGCAGCAGCGCCGGAACAGGCAGCAGCGCCGGGAACAGGAAACGCCTGCGGGTCGCCCGTGACCGGGTGCGTTCCGATCTTGATTTCGGTTTCATATAACTCGCTCAAGGCTGTTTCCGTGAACAGCTGCTTTGGCGGGCCGTCAAAGGCGACGCCGCCATTTCTGAGAAAAACGATGCGCGTGCAGTAAAGCGCAGCGAGATTGACGTCGTGCAGGGCCACCAGCGCGGCGGCCTGTGCGGTTGTCCGTTTCAGGAGATCGAAGCAGCGGATTCTCCAGGCCGCATCCATGGCGGAAAACGGCTCGTCCAGGAGGAGCAGCGGAGTCTCCTGTGCCAGGGCTCTCGCCAGCAGGACGCGCTGCAGCTCCCCGCCCGAGAGTTGATCCGCAGGGCGGCGTTGATACTCGGAAGTTCCCGTGGCGTCCAGTGCGGCGTCCACGGCCCGTTCGTCGTCGCAGCCGGGATTTCCGAGAAAGGGCAGCCGCGCGTATCGGCCCATGCCGACCAGGGTTCGCACCCGCAATCCGAAGGCGGGCTCGATCCGCTGCGGAACCACTGCGCAGCGCCTGGCCACGATGCGGGGCGAGAGCGTGCTCACGCAGTCTCCCTGGAGACGGACTTCTCCTTGAAGCGGCGAGGAAAGGCCGCAGAGCCCTGCGATCAAAGTGCTTTTGCCCGCTCCATTCGGTCCGAGCAGGGCAACCAGCTCCCCCCGTCGCAGCGAAAGATTGATGCCGGAGAGCACCTGTTTCTTCCTGCCGTAGCCCAGCGCCAAATTCCGACATTGCAGCAGCGCTTGTTCGTGGCTCATGTCTCTTGACCTCGCTTGACCCGCAGCAGGAAGCAAAAGAACGGGCCGCCGAGCAGGGCGGTGATGACTCCCACCGGGAGTTCCGCCCCGCCAGGAAGGATTGCCCGCGCAGCAACGTCGGACCAGACCAGCAGGAGTCCTCCGAGCAAGGCGGAGTTGAGCAGCAGGGGGCGGTGTTCGGCTCCCAGGGCCAGTCGGACCATGTGGGGAACCACGAGTCCGACGAAACCGATGACCCCGGCCACGGCCACTCCAGCCGCAGTGACGAGTCCCGCACCCGTAAGCAGGGCGATGCGGGTGCGCGTGGTCCGTACGCCTAGCTGCCTGGCCTGGGTTTCGCCCAGGGAAAGCAGGTCCAGCTCGCGTGCATGCATAGTCATGAGCGCGAAACCGGCAAGAAAATAGGGGAGCATCAAATACACATGCTCCCAGCCGCGCCCCTGGAGGCTGCCCATGATCCAGAAGACGATGGCGGACACGGATTCCTCGTTGAGCGCCTTGAACAGGGAAATGCAGGCGGAGAGGAAGGTGGAGACGACGATACCCGCGAGAACCAGTGTTTCGCGGCGAAGCTTGCCGCCGATGCGGCCCAGGGCGATGACCGCGCACAAGGCTCCAAGGGCTCCGAGAAGAGCGGCGAAAGGGAGCGCGCCCAGGCCGAATAATCCGCTGGAACCCGCCAAACCCAGAGTGATCGCCAGGGAGGCTCCGAAGGCTCCTCCGCTGGAAACCCCAAGAGTAAAGGGGTCGGCAAGGGGATTGCGCAGCAGTCCCTGAAAGACCACCCCGGCACCGGCCAGTCCGGCGCCCACCAGCCACGAAAGGCAGATCCGGCTCAGCCGGATATCCAGAACCACGGTTCTCCAGGCGGGATTGTCGCCCGCGCCGCCGAACAGAACGTCCAGCACCCCGGAAGTGGGAATGGGATAGGCTCCGGGCAGGACGGCCAGTCCCAGAGAAACCACCGTCGCAACCAGCAGCGCGAGCGTCGTGAGCATGGCAGCGCGATGCATGTTTGACGATGGATTGTTCCGGGACCGGCTGACCATGAACCCAAACCTTTACTTCGGCTGCGTCGGAAGCCGTTTGAAGGCTTGATCGAGATGATCAAGCCAGATTGTGACCACATTGTCGTACTCGGCAGTGCCTTTGAGCACGGAAATGCAGGAAATGCCGTCTTTCTTGAGGATACTCGCCCAAGAATCATCTTCCGGACCGGACATGTCGTTGCGGGCGTGGTCCCCGGCCACGGACATGAAGGGCATCAACCAGACTTTTTTAATCTTGTCGCGCTTGAGTCGGGTTCGGACCTGATCCAAATCCGGCGTGCCCTCGACCGTTGCGAGGTAGACCTTGGCGTCGCGGGAGTGCAGCATCTCCTGCATGGCTATATAGTAGACGTTTCCAGGATGCGGCGTTCCGTGCCCCATGAAGATGACGGCTTCGTCCTTGCGGCGTTCGGTCGGAATGTCGGCAAGCAGGGCATCCGTCGTTTTCTCCAGGTCGCTCGTGGTCAGAAGCAGTGGCGCTCCCAGTTCGATGTGGGCGATGCCGTCGGGAAAAGAGCGAAAGGCTTGTACGGTTTTTTCAAGATTGCTGAACTCTTCGCCGGGGATCGTGTGCAGGGATTGGACGGCGACCCGCGTGTATCCCTGTGCGGCCATGAGCGCCAGAGCCTGGGCCGGGGAAAGCAGCTCCTTGCCTTCCTTGGAGAGTTTTGCGCGGATGGTGTGCGACGTGTAGGCCCAATATATGGGGATGTCCGGATAGGCCGCGCGCACCTTTGCGTCGATGTTGCTGAAGGACGACTGGGCCTGGCTGACGCTCGACCCGAAGGCTACCAGAAGGATGCCGGTTTTGTCGGTCTTGCTGGAATGGGCCGAGGCAATGGAGCTAGAGAACAGCAGAAGCAGCGCGATCGACAGGCAAACAGCACGTCGCGAACGCGAAACGCGATTACATGGAACAAGTGAAGAACGCATCATCGAATTACCCTCCGCAGAGGGGGCGGTGAGGGGGAGCAACAAGGAAAAACCCTTGCGGCATGTTGCCGCAAGGGTTCCGTATTTCCCCCACGTGGTTCCATCGGCAAAAAAGCCCCCGTTGCCTTTGGAACAAACATTGTCGTACGGGCAGGTCTTCCGGCTCATCCCCCGATCCTTCCGCCTTCCCAGGCGCAGCGGCCCAGTGGCGTGTAGGAAGGTCGGTCTCTGGATTTACGGCGGCGGGTCCGCTCCCGATTTGCACGGGATTCCCTTTTCATCCGTGGCCGATTGTTCGGCATGGACACCCGAAAAGATTGCTTACGACATGGCCTCTTCGCGGTCAAGCCGCACTAGAATGGATAGGGCAACGCGCCCGGTCCGGCATCCGAGGGTTTGCCCATCTTGCCTTTGATGCTGTCCAGCCGGGAAGTGGCCGCTTCTTTCTGCTTCGGCGTTTCCGCATTCTTGATGACCGTTTGCAGCAGCCGAACCGCAGGTTCGTATTGTTCACGCTCTTCGTAGATGTTGGCCGCACGGTACATAGCCGTCAGCGCCCACATGCTTTCCTGGGGATATTGCCAGGCGAGCTGGAGATAGTCGTCGAGGGCTTGGTCCTGGTTGCCGAGCGCGGCTTCCCCTTCGCCGAGGTAGAAGAGTATCTCCGCCTGCATGGCCGTGCTGAAGGTGTCGCGTTTTTTCCAGAGCGTGCGCAGATTCTCCTGTCCGCCTTCCAGATTGCCCATCTGCTGCATGAGGAAAGCGATTTTCAGCCTGGTCACGTCCGAGATGGGAGCGCCGGAGGACAGCAATGCCTGATACGTGGCATAGGCTTCCGGCATGAGATCCCTGGCGATTTCCAGTTCCGCCTTGATTTCAAGACGTTTGGCCTGGAGCGTCGCATTGGCGTCTTCCGATGCGACCGCACCGAGATAGTAGGATGCCAGTCCAAGCTGCTTGTCGGCGACGGCTTTGTCGGCCAGGTACAGCGCGCATTTCATTCCGAACTGCTGGTCCGGGAAGAGAAAGGCGATGCGCCGGGCCAGTTCGGTCGTGGGATTCGCCAGCCACTGTTCGCGCCAGCCCGCAAAGACCAGTTCCTTGTCCAGGGGCCAGGCGTTGAGCATGGTCGCATTGATCTTGCCCGGCTCCACGCGAACCCAGAACGGCGCTTCGTAGGCCTGGGAAGGGGCGTTGCCCGCGGCGCTGGCCAGGGTCGCCAGCAGCCTGTTGCTCTGCGTATCCGTGTCCGCCACTCCCGTGACTGCGGACACGTCGAGATTGAAGAGAATCATGCCTGCCAGCCGCAGGGAGAGCGGCAGATATTCCGGCTGAAGAGCGTCCCAGTTTTCCCTGGCGGCCTTGGTGTTTCCGGAGATGAACGCCACGGCGAGACGGAATTTGTTGACCCCGTCGAGCGGGGCCGCATCCGGCATGAGCTTTTCTTCTTCTCCGGCTTCGAAGATTTCCTCGGCCCGCTCAGGAGACAGCGAAAGCATGTTGCCGATGAAAATCTTCAGTCGGTCGTCTTCGACCTTGTATATCCATTGCTCTCTATCTTTCAACAAACGCTTGAAGGGCTGGGCTCCCAGGAAAGAAGCCGCCTTGACGTAACGCTTTTCTTCAAAAGCCGTGTCGTGCTCTGTGGATTCCTTTCCGGAAAGGGCCGTCAGCACGTCTGTCCAAAACAAACGGACTTCCTCGTTCTGGATTTCATCCAGGTAGGAAAGGGCGTCTCTGGATTCCAGGCTGGCGGCGGCAAGCGCTTGCGAAATGCGTTTTCGGTCGTTTTTGTTGACGAAATACGTCTCACGGTTTGCACTTTCCGTTTCCGTTGAAGCTGATTCCTTTTTTGCCTGCGTGGAGGAGAAGATGTCGGAAGTCTTGCGCCAGAACGCGTCCTGGGGCCAAACAATAAGAGCCTGGTCGATGACGAGTTGCAGGAACGACTCTTGCGCTTCGCGATTCAAGCTGTAGGTGGATACATACGTCCAGAAGAGGTTGCGGAAAACATCGCTCCAAACCACATCCAGGCCGTATTCCTTGGCGAATCTGCTTCGCATGTCCTGCGATGAAAGCAGGTTCCCGGCCTGAGTGAACCACATGACGGCCTGATTCGGCGAACCCAGCGCCCGCAAGGCACGACCGCCGTACCAGAGACGGGTGCTTTCCGTGGCATTGTTGTCCGTGAAGGGCGGTGTTTGTTCCACGAGGTGGAACGCCTTGTCCGGCTGGCCAGCCTCGAGCAGATTCTGAATGCGTTTCAGCGTCGCCTCAGAGGACTCCTGCTTTTCGGCATACACGTTGTCCAGCTTGTCCCAGGCCCGGTATCTCTCCAGCCAATCTTCATAGGTCTGGTTGTTGACGTTGCGTTCCTGTCCGGTGCTCGTCTGGTCGGTTTCCAGGGCTTCGGAGGTCGAATTGCTGGCAGCCGCCGTCACGGAAGCTTCATCCGAAGCGGATGCTCCTTCAAAGTCCGGTGAAACGCCGGAGGCCGCTACCTGGGCGGCCAAGCTCTGCAGCGGACAGGAGACCATGATCAAGAAGAGCAGAACCATGCGGAAAAAATAGTTTATGTTCATGATCGTGCCGTAATCGTCCAGATTTGGTTCGAGTTGCGATTTAAGATCGTTTAAAGGCATCCGTGAGGAAGCAGCCTGAAAAACGCTTCTCCGTCGAAATTTGGAAGCCTGCTTTGAGCCGTTGAAGAACCCATCCCGTGAAGAGGTTCGAAAACTCGCACATATTTTTCAAATATAATGGTGATGCCTTCGCAACACAAGCAGCGATATGCGGTGGCACGGGGCAGGCCTTGGCAAATCGGATCCTTCAAGCGGATGGTTCCGGCAGGCGGACGTGGAAATGGAGATTCAATGAGCAAGCTGTCACCAGCCATGAGGTCTGACCGTAAACGCATCGTCGCTTATCCATACAATCATGTTTTAGCTTTCATTCTAGAGCGTTAACCGCAAGAGAAGAGTCGCCTGGACTGTTCGAACACGGACAAAAGTTAACATAATATACATTATGAGACAAAGCTCGGTCAAAAATAGGGCAACGGAATGCCGCTGCCCCAGCAATACTTGAGCTGTTTCATTGTTTAGGGAATCGCGCAGACAGACCAGTTCTTCATTTTTTATGGAGCCGTCAGCTTATGTGCCGACCTGCGCTTTTGGTGCAGGCTGAAACTTTATGCGAGTTTGGCCGCGTCTTCCACGAAGGCTCTGAGCCCTTTTTCGGTCAAGGGGTGTTTCAGCAGATCCATGAGGACGGAAAACGGCACAGTGGCCACGTCAGCGCCTATGAGAGCGGATTCAAGGACGTGGGTCGGATTGCGAATGCTGGCGACCAGAACCTGCGTGGAAAAATCGTAGTTCTCGTAGATTGATACGATTTGTTTCACCAGATCCATTCCAAAATGCCCGACTGCGTCGAGCCGGCCGACAAAAGGACTGACATAGGCTGCTCCGGCCTTTGCGGCCAAAAGCGCCTGAAGCGGTGAAAAAACCAGCGTCATGTTCACGTTGATTCCGTTTTCCGCGAGCTTCTTGCAGGCCTTGAGGCCGTTGGCCGTGCAGGGGCATTTCACCACCACGTTGGGCCCGATGGCAACCAGTTCGCGGGCCTCCGCGAGCATCTCCTCGGCTTCTTCGCTAAAGACTTCAAGGCTGACTGGCCCTTCAACTTCCCGACAAATCGCTGCCACCAGTTGTTTCCAGTCGCCCGATTCCCTGGAAAGCAGCGTCGGGTTGGTCGTCACGCCGTCGATGAGACCGTATTCCTTGGCCTTGCGAATCTCTTCAAGATTGGCGGTGTCGAGAAAAAACTGCATATTTTGCTGCCCTCCGTGTTGGAATATGAATAAAAAAGGCGCGGAAAGAATCCGCGCCTGGAAAGGTAGCACAATGTAACGAGAAAATCATGCCTTGTCGCAATCGTCCGGTTCCGGCGCCGTGTCCGCCGTTTCTGCGGCCGATTCGGAGGACGCTTCGACTGGCTTGGCACTCTCTATTCTTTTCAGGAACTTATCACGGCATTCGTAGGAGCAGAAGTGATGGACTTCCTCGCCTTGGCGAACCCGGATATGTCCATCCTTGTCGACGAACGAACCGCAGATAGGATCTTTGACCAGATCACCCGATGCTTTAAGTCGTGCTTCATCCTTTTCGCGACGTTCGGATTTCTTCTTTTTGTCGCCTTTGAGCAAAACATAGATGATGCCGATGGCAATGGCGATGAACAGGAAACGGGACATGGCCGCCCTCCTCTCTTCTTCAAGCGATGCTTGAAGACTGGTCAGATCTTTTGAGAAATTCGTCCATCCTCAAGCTTGTAGTCGAGTTTGGCCAACGCTTCTTTTACGCTGGTGCCGTCCGGCAGTATGAGATCAGGGGCGATTTCAAGCAAGGGAACGAGAACAAACGCCCTTTCGAGCATTCTCGGATGCGGAACATCCAGAAAACCCGTGGTCTGCTCCAGTTCGCCGAACAGAAGCAGGTCGAGGTCGATGATTCGTGGTCCGCCCGGCTCCCCCCTTTCCCTGGCCATCTGGTCCTCAATGGCCAGCAGCGCGGACAGAAAGCCTTCCGGGGACCAGATTTCCTTGTCCACCTTATACCAGGCCACCTGATTCAGGAACCAAGGCTGATCCGTGACCGGTCCCTGAGGCTCGGTAACATAGGTGGACGACATGGCCTCGAGCGTGATGTCCTCGCCGTAGGCCTCCATGCGTGCAAGCGCTTGATTGAGATTGTCTTCCAGGTCGCCCAGGTTGGAACCCAGCGCCACGAAGACATCTACAGTTGGGAGATTCGTGATACCGCCTCCTTGAGCCTTTCCGTATCCACGGTAAGGGAAATGCGGAAGTAGCCTTCGCCGCTGCTGCCGAAGCCGCTGCCCGGCGTGACGACCACGCCGGTGGTTTTGAGCAGGTCCGTGACGAATTCCGCAGAGGATTTTTTGCCGGGAACTTTGGCCCAAACAAAGACCGAAGCTTCGGGAACGCGATGCTCGATGCCTGCGGCGGCCAGGGCCTCGCAGGTGACGTCGCGGCGCTCCTTGTAAATGGCTCGCGCCTTTTCCACGTAGGGTTCGCCTTTTTCCATGGCGGCGATGCCCGCTTCCTGGATGGCGTTGAAAGCGCCGGAATCGACGTTTTCCTTGATCTTGCCAAGGCCCTGCACGAGCTGGGCGTTGCCCACGGCCATGGCCATGCGCCAGCCGGTCATGTTGTAGGTCTTGGACAGGGAATGGAATTCGATGGCCACGTCTTTGGCGCCGGGGACTTCCAGAATGGACGGCGGCTTTTGGGCCGCGTCGTAGTAGATCTCGGAATAAGCGAGGTCGGAAACCACGATCGTGTCCGTGGCCTTGGCCTTGGCAATGAGCTTGGAGTAGAAGTCGAGGTTGGCGGTAGCTGCTGTGGGATTGCCGGGATAGTTGACAAAAATCATCTTGGCCCGTTTCCAGGTGGCCTCGTCGATGGCGTCCAGGTCCGGCAGGAAATCGTTTTCGTCAAGCAGCGGCAGGTATTCCACGGTGCCTCCGGCGAATCGCACCGCCGTGGCGTAGACCGGGTAACACGGGGAACAGACCAGAGCCATGTCTCCGGGGTTGATGAAGGCCCAAGGGAAATGTCCGATGCCTTCCTTGGAGCCGATCAGCGTGATGACTTCGGTCTTGGGGTCAAGGCCCTGGACGCCGAAGCGCTCAGCGTACCAGGCTGCGACGGCTTCGCGAAAACGCATCATGCCGACATAGGACGGATATTGATGGTTCGCGGGTTTCTTTGCTGCCTCGTAAAGGGCGTCAATGATGAAATCCGGAGTCGGCATGTCGGGATCGCCGATGCCGAGGGAAATGATGTCGATCCCCTGCGACGCGACTTCGCTTTTGGCTTTGTCGATGGCGGCGAAAAGGTAGGGGGGCAGACTGGCGACTCTTTCGGCAAGTTCGAAATTGGGCATGAAGAACTCCTTAAAATTTTGCAACCTGCCTTTTAAAATGGCTGGCCCGCTCTGTCAATGCCGTGCCCTCTTGCGCTCCAGCAATGGCCCAGGTATCCTTCTGTAATATGCACATATCAATTGATTGCTATCTATGATGTTTTTCATGTAAAATCAAGGCTTGGAGATTAATCACAGCATGAGCGCCGATGCGACCAGACCTTCCTCCCAGGGCGTGTTGCCGCTGAGGGCCGAAACGCCCCCCTCCTCCCATCCCTGGATCGACAGGTATCTGGAGACCCTGCTTCTTGAAAAAGGGCTTTCCGAAAACAGCCTTGAGAATTATTCGCGCGATTTAGCCTCTTTTTTGGCCTTTTCCGAAGAAAAGCGCTGCCCGCTTGATGCCGTGAACAACGGTTCCCTGTTTCTCTATTTGACGCGGCTTCGGGCTCGCGGATTGACCAGCCGCACCCTGGCCCGCCACATTTCCACTCTTCGGGGTTTTTTCGCCTTTCTCGCCGAGGAGGGCCTAGTGGCCGAAGATCCCGCACGCCTTCTGCAGAACCCGAAACTGCCGAAGACGCTGCCGGAAGTCCTGTCGCGGGAGGAAATGGCGCGCATCCTTGCTCGACCTGACCAAACGAGCAAGCTCGGCGCAAGAGACAAGGCCATGCTGGAACTGCTCTACGCTTCGGGGCTGCGGGTGTCCGAGCTGATTGAATTGCGTCCATTGGATTATGACGATCAGGCAGGACTGCTGCGGATTTTCGGCAAAGGCAGCAAGGAGCGGCTTGTACCCGTTCATTACGAAGGGCAGCGCATTCTGTCCGAATATCTGCTGCGTTGGCGTCCGGAATTTTCGCCGAAGCAGGACCGGATGTTTTTGAACCGATCAGGCAAGGGGCTGACCCGGCAAGCCGTCTGGAAAAGCGTGAAGCGATATGCCCAGGAGGCGGGAATTCGGCGCGATATATCCCCGCACACCTTTCGTCACTCCTTTGCCACCCACCTGCTCGAAGGCGGTGCGGACCTTCGAAGCGTGCAGATATTGCTTGGCCATGCGGACATCAGTTCCACCGAAATATACACCCATGTGGAAACGGGCAGGTTGATGCGCATACATCATAAATATCACCCTCGCGCCGACATGAACAAGGACGATTGATGCTCAAGAAGGACGGCAAGATTCAGGCCCATACGGTGATAACGGCCCACGCCAACGCGGACTTCGATGCGCTGGCCGCCATTGTCGCGGCGGGGAAGCTCTATCCCGACGCGGCGCTCATTTTCCCCGGCAGTCAGGAAAAGGATCTTCGCAATTTTTACATCCAGAGCGCAACATATCTTTTTAATTTCAGAAATTTCAAAGAAATAGATCCGGAGACCGTCAAGCTCCTGGTCTTGGTGGACACCCGGCAGCGCTCCCGTGTCCCGCATGTGGAATCCCTGCTCGACCGGCCTGGCGTGGTGATCCATACCTATGACCACCATCCTGATTCCGACGAGGATGTGCCCGCCGTTCTTGAAGTCTATCGGGAATGGGGCTCCACCACGACCATTCTGGTCCACGAGATCATGAAGCAGGATCTGACGGTGAACGGCGAAGAGGCGACCATGCTCGGCCTCGGCATATTCGAGGACACCGGGTCGTTCACCTTCAGCTCCACCGTTCCGGAGGATTTCACGGCTGCGGCCTGGCTGCGCGATCACGGCATGGACCTGAGCGTCATCTCCGACCTGCTCAGCCGTGAGCTTTCCGCGCAGCAGATATCCATCCTCGGTGAGCTTCTGGAAAATGCGACCAGCCACGACGTCAACGGCGTCGAAGTAGTCATCACGCAAATGAGCACTGACCATTATGTCAGTGATTTTGCGTTGTTGGTTCATAAGCTCATCGACATGGAAAACATACGGGTGCTTTTCGCCCTTGGACGCATGGGCGACCGCATCCATCTTGTAGCCCGCTCGCGCAGTCCGGATGTGGACGTGGGGCAGATTTGCGCTTCTTTCGGTGGCGGCGGTCACGCCTTTGCAGCGTCGGCCACGATCAAGGACAAGACCCCCTCCGAAGCGCGCGATGATCTTTTCGCCCTGCTCTACTCCCTGGTCAATCCGCAACTCGCCGTGGACAGCATCATGTCGCGGCCGGCCGTAGTCATCGAGGATTCAAGGACAATGCGCGAGGCCGTCGAGATCATGACCCGGTACGGCTTCAAGGGGCTGCCCGTTGTCAGGCGCGCCACCATGCAGTGCGTGGGACTCCTTGAGCACTCCGTGGCGGACAAGGCCATGACCCACCAGCTTGGCGAGCAGCCCGTGAGTGAATACATGGGCACGAATTTCGCCACGGTTCCCCCGGATACGGACCTCTATAAGGTCATGGAGATCATTCTGGGCAAGCGGCAACGACTGCTGCCCGTTGTCGAAAAGGGTCGGGTCGTGGGGATCATCACCAACACCGACCTGCTCAACCTGCTCATCGAGGAGCCGGCGCGCATTCCGGAGAGCCTTGTTCCCGAGCGCAACCGCGAGCGGAACATCCTTTCGGTGATGCGCGGGAGGCTTCCCAAAAACATGCTCGCCCTGCTCCAGGACGCCGGACAACTGGCCCAGGAGATGAACTACGTGGTCTACGCGGTGGGCGGATTCGTCCGTGATATACTGCTGAACAGGCCGAACATGGACCTTGATCTCGTTGTCGAAGGGGACGGCATCGCCTTTGCCCGTGCCTTTGCCGAGCGTCACAATGCGCGCGTCAAGGCCCACTTGAAATTCAAGACCGCCGTGGTCATCTTTCCCGACGATATGCGCATCGACGTGGCCACTGCGCGGCTCGAATATTACGAACGGCCCGCAGCCCTGCCCACGGTGCAGCTTTCCTCCATCAAGATGGACCTCTCCAGGCGCGATTTCACCATCAATGCCCTGGCGGTCAATCTTTCCTCCGGGAATTTCGGTGCATTGGTCGACTTTTTCGGTGCCCAGAAGGACATCAAGGACCGCACCATCCGCGTTTTGCACTCTTTGAGCTTTGTGGAAGATCCGACGCGCATTCTCCGGGCCGTTCGGTTCGAGCAGCGCTTCGGATTCCAGATCGGCGGCCAGACCAACAGGCTCATCAAGAATGCGCTGCAATTGAGCCTTTTCAACCGCCTCTCCGGAACCCGCATATTCCATGAGCTTCAACTGATCATGGAAGAGGAGCATCCTTCGCAATGCCTCAAGCGGCTTCAGGAAATGAAAATATTGCAAGCGATCCACCCATTGCTTGAACTCACTCCCAAACGATCGGAACTGCTCGAAGAACTGGAACGCGTCCGCACGCTCTATACCCTGCTCTACGTTGAGCCGCCCGTCGTCAGCTGGAAGCTCTTTTTCCTGGCCCTGACCATGAACATGGAACGCAAGGAGGCCAGTCAGGTTTTGCGCCGTCTCGGCCTGACAAGCACGGAAGAGCGCGAGCATCTTTCCACGCGCGAGCTTGTGGGGGAGGCGCTGGGCAAGCTCATGAACTGGAAGGAAGACGCTTCACGCCCCAGTGATATTTATTTCGTCCTCGAAAGACTGCCGCTCGAAGGCGCGCTTTTTCTCATGGCAAAAAGCCGCAAGGACTTGATAAGAAAGTATATTTCGCAATATTTGACCATTTGGCGCTTTCATGTCCTGGACATTTCCGGCACGGATCTCAAGCGACTCGGCCTGGAGCCCGGACCTGCCTACACACGGATTTTACGCAAGATTCTGGCGGCAGCCATCGACGGAGAAGCGCCGGGCCGCGATGAACAGCTTGCGCTGGCTGCCTCGTTGGTCCGCAGCAGCCAAGGATGACGGAGGGAGGGTGCCCGGCGGCGCTTGCCGATGCGTGCTCTTGCCCTTGGTTTGCGAGCAGTGTATTAAACGAGTTTGATTTTCTGGAACTCTGCGGTCGCCCTTCCCGCTTCCGTAGCGACTTCGCGAAGAGCGATGTGCTGGGACGAGCTTTTGCCCTATCTCGCCGTCCGCACAATGAAAACGATCAAGAAAGGTGTTGTATTCATGGCAATGGATGTTCTTTGGGCGCCTTGGCGAATGAACTATATTCTCGGCCCAAAGCCGGATGAATGTGTGTTTTGCATTCCTGCGGATTCTTCCGAAGACCACGAGCGGCTGATTTTGCATCGGGAAAAGCACTGCTTTGTGATCATGAACAAGTTTCCATATAATAACGGGCACCTTATGGTCTGCCCCTTCCGCCATGTCTCCTGCATCACGCAATTGTCTGCGGAGGAAGCCCTGGAATCGGTTGAATTGATCCGCAAATGCGTGCATATATTTAAGGAAGCGTTTCGGCCTCAGGGAATCAACGTGGGCTTGAATCTGGGAGATGCGGCCGGCGCCGGCATCGCCGCGCACCTGCACTGGCAGCTTGTGCCCCGCTGGAATGGCGATGCCTCGTTCATGGCCGTGTTCGGTGAGACCACCGTCATTCCCCAACACCTGGAATCGACCTACGGCATGTTGAAACCCTATTTCGAAACCAAATAACGAGGGAGTGTATAATGCGCTATGTCAAGCTGGCCATCCTGGCGCTCTGTGTCGCTGTCGGCGTTCTCTTTTTCATGCAGAACGACGCGCAGTTCACCGCGATGCTGAACATCAAGCTCGACCTGTACGCGGTCAAGCTCGTCGGAGCGGGCATCCCCCTCTATGCGGTGGTCGTCGGGGCCTTTTTGCTCGGCGTGCTGCTCAGCCTGCTGTATTTCGTCATCGAGAAGATCAATTCCACCCGTCAGCTTCGCTCCTGCAACAAGAAGATGCGCAGCCTGGAGCAGGAGCTCACCTCCCTCCGCAATCTTCCTTTGAACGATACCAATTATTCCAACGGCTTCGGCACGGATTCCCTTTCGTCCCAGCCGCAGGAAGAGAACAACTAGGGGGATCGCTTGCTGCGTAATCTGTTCCGTTCCCGCAAGATTTCGGATTCGGATCGCCTGCCGGATCTGACCCAGCCGGAGGGGCGTTTCGACATTGCTTCCAGCCTGGACACCAAGGCGGCCATCGACGAACTCAGCAAGGTGGTTCGGAACAATTCCGAGGTGGTGGAAATCTACCTCGCTCTAGGCAGCCTCTACCGAGCGCAGGGGGAGATCGAACGCGCCATCCAGATTCGCAACAACATCATCGTCCGCCCTGGCTTGGCCTCGGAGTTCAAAGCCAGAGCATATTATGAACTGGGGCGGGATTTCCGGCGTGGCGGGTTTCTCGACAGAGCCGCCAAGGCTCTGGACGAGGCGGAACGTCTTGGCGGACGCACGGCCAGCCTGCTTCTCGAGCGCGCTCGGCTCGCCGCCCAGGGCAACGATTTTTCACAGGCCGCCAGACTCTATGGCGAACTGGAGTTTCCTCCTGCCCAGGCTCACTATCTTGTCCGCCAGTCTCAGGAAGAGCGGCATGCCGGCGACAATTCCCGTTCCGACCGCAGCCTTCGGCAGGCTCTCAAAGCCTATCCCGGTTCCGTGGAAGCCTGGCTCGAACGTCTGATCCAACTGCATGACCGCGACGACGCAGATCTTTTCGGCAAGGCCCTTCGCGAGGCTCTGGACAACGTGCCAGAGGAATTGTGTTTCGCCGTTCTCGAAGGATTGATGGAGCATGTCCGTCAATGGCGCGCGTCCGCCTTGCCGCCGGACGAAGACGTCGGCGACGACGAGCCGTGCGAGGAGCCTGTGCGTCGAAGCGGGGGCCTCAACGACGAAGAACTCAAGCGGGAAATCATTCCCGTTCTGGACGAGCGTCAGCCGAACGCGATGTTGAGCTATTACGGTGCCATGCTTCTGCTGGCCAGCGGCTACAACGCTGTGGCCCGTTCCTGGCTGGAGCGCGCTCTCAGCCTGGACCATGATTTCTGGCTTGCGCGGCTGGAGCTGTTCAACCTTGCCCGCCAGGATCAGACGCTGACGCCGTTTTTCGAGGAGCAACTCGAATTTTTCATTGGAAAGGCCAGGAACGTGAAGCGGTTTATCTGCAAGCGCTGCGGCTTGAAGCGGGACACGCTTTTCTTCGTGTGCCCCCGTTGCAAGAGCTGGCACTCCATCACCTTTCGCGCCAGCATAGACGATTGAACCTTTTCCGATGAGTTCCCAGCCGATCAAAAAGCTCACCCCCATGCTGGAGCACTATCTCCAGGTCAAGGAGCAGCATCCCGATGCACTGCTCTTCTACCGCATGGGCGATTTTTTCGAAGTCTTCTTCGAGGATGCGGAAATCGCAGCCAGGGAATTGCAGATCGCTCTGACCTGCCGGAATCCAAGCTCAGAAAACAAGACCCCCATGTGCGGGGTGCCTCACCACGCGGTGCAGGGCTACCTTTCGCAGCTTCTCGCCAAAGGATACAAGGTCGCTGTCTGCGACCAGGTCGAGGATCCAAAGCAGGCAAAGGGACTCGTCAAAAGGGAAGTCACCCGTGTTCTCACTCCCGGAACCCTGTCCGAAGACGACAGTCTTCCGGCAAAGTCGCACAACTACCTTGCGGCCCTGGTCTGGGACGGCGATGCGGGCCAGGGCGGCCTGGCCTGGCTTGATTTTTCCACCGGCGAATGGACGGGCTTGACCTCGCGGCGCGAGGAAGAACTCTGGCAATGGGCGATCAAGGCCGAACCCAGCGAATTGCTTCTGCCCAAGGGAACGGATCTCCCGGCCGCCTATGCGGACCTTGGCTCGCGGGTAACGCATCTTCCGCTCCTGCCTCATTTCGACCTGGAAACAGCACGACGCGCGCTGCTTGAAAATCAGGGCGTGGAGAGCCTGGAAACCCTGGATCTCAAGGGATCTCCGGAGCTGGTCCGGGCGTGCGGCGCGCAGCTTCTCTACCTGCGGCAGACCCAGTTGCGCGAGATGGACCACCTCGGCGAATTCAAGCAGTTGAACCTTTCCAGGCACTTGCTCCTGGACGAGGTCACTGAACGGAATCTGGAGATTTTCCGGCGCCTGGACGGGCGCACCGGGCGCGGCACGCTCTGGAACGTGCTGGACAGAACCATGACTCCCATGGGGGGACGGCTTCTGGAAGAAAGGCTCAAGCGCCCCTGGCGGGAGCCCGGCCCCATCCGCGCCAGCCAGGAAAGCGTGGCTTTTTTTGCGGAGCGCGACGGCCTGCGCGCCGAGCTGCGCCGCCTGCTCGACGCGGTCTACGACATGGAACGGCTGACCACGCGCGTCACGCTTGGGCGGGCGACCCCAAAGGATCTTCTCGCGCTGCGCCGCAGCCTGGAGACCCTGCCGCCCGTGCGGACGCTGCTTCTGGAGGCGGAAACGCCCGCCCCTGCGATCCGCGACCTGCTCGGCAGTTGGGATTCGCTCGAAGATCTGGCGGAACTGCTGGCCACTGCCCTGTCGGACTCCCCTCCTCCGCAGATTACCGAGGGCGGGCTTTTCCGCATGGGCTACCGGCCCGATCTGGACGAACTGATCGAGCTGACCGAACATGGCGAGGCCGCGATTCAGCGGCTGCTCGAAAAGGAACGGGACGAATGCGGCATCCCCAAGCTCAAGCTCGGATTCAACAAGGTCTTCGGATATTTCCTTGAAGTTTCCAAGGCCTACAAGGGGCAGGTGCCGGACCATTTCATCCGCCGACAGACGCTGGTCAATTCCGAACGCTACGTGACCCCGGCACTCAAGGAAATGGAGGAGCGTCTTCTTTCCGCCTCGGATGAACGCAAGGCTCTGGAATACAATTTATTCATCGAACTCCGCGACATTCTTTCCCGCGCCAGGGAACGTTTCATGTTCATGGCCGGGGCCTTGGCCGCGTTGGATCACTGGCAGGGCCTGGCCGAGGCGGCACGCTCCCAGGCCTGGACCGCGCCTGAGCTCCACGAAGGCATGGAGATCGAAATCGAGGACGGCAGGCATCCGGTGGTGGAGGCGGCTGTGGGCGGCAACTACATCCCCAATTCGCTTACGATTTCTCCCGAACGCAGAATCCTCCTGATTACCGGGCCGAACATGGCGGGGAAGTCCACCGTGTTGCGGCAGGCGGCCATCATCCTCATACTGGCCCAGATCGGTTCGTTCGTTCCTGCGCGTCGCGCGCGTCTGGGGCTTGCGGATCGCATCTTCTCCCGCGTCGGAGCTTCCGACAACCTCAGCCAGGGGCAGTCCACATTCATGGTCGAGATGATGGAGACCGCGCGCATCCTGCGGCTGGCCACCAAGCGCAGCCTCGTGATTCTCGACGAGATCGGCAGGGGCACGAGCACCTTCGACGGGCTTGCTCTCGCCTGGGCCGTGGTCGAGGAACTTTCGCGCCGGGCCAGAGGCGGCATCCGCACTCTCTTCGCCACCCATTACCACGAGCTGACCTCGCTTGAAGGCCGCATCGACGGCCTGCGCAACCTGAACATCGCGGTCAAGGAATGGAAAGGCGACATCGTCTTTCTGCGCAAGCTGATCCCCGGTCCAGCGGACAAGAGCTACGGCATCGAGGTGGCCCGGCTGGCCGGAGTGCCCATGCCCGTTGTCCAGCGTGCACGCGAGCTGCTGGCCCGGCTGGAGGAAAAAAGCAGCGGAGACAAGGCCCGCGCCGTGGAGCGCGCTTCCCAGTCCCTGCTGCCCGGCATGATCGCCCAGCGGCAGAGCGATCCTGTGGAACCACAGGAGCATCCGCTGCTGGAGGAATTGCGGGCCCTCGACCTGAACGACTTGACTCCGCTCCAGGCCTTGACCATTCTGCACCAGTGGAAGCGGTCCCATGCATAAGCCGCACAGGAGGCGTCGGATGTCCCGCATGTTTTTGGCCGTTTTCGGTCTTGCCTGCCTTTTGCTTTCGGGCTGCGCCCTGGGCTACAAGGGCTGGCCGCAGCCCCAGAGCGCGGACGACCAGTTTCTTTGGCGTTTGGTCACCGGGGAACGCCAGGGGAGTTGCCTCGTCATCGAAGGACGCCTGGAAGGTGCGTATCAGAATCTCGCCTCGGTGACGGTGCAGCTGGAAGGGCTGGGGCCGGATGCGGGCTGCGTCGAATGTCCGTTCAGCCCTGACCGGCTCGTGGATCTCGCTCCTGGAGATTCCGGCTACGAGGAAATCGGGCCTTATGTGCGCCTGGTGGTCTGCGACGTCGAGCCTGCGCGCGAGTACAAGTTCAGAATCGTGGGGCACAGCTCCCTGCGTTCGCTCCAACCAGTGCGCAGCAGCGTGCTCATATCCTCGCCTTAACATAGTGGATCGATCAAACAGGGAAGATTGCCTTCCATAGAAAAGGAGCAATACAGATATGAACCATTTCGAATACAGAAAGGGTGAACTTTTCGCCGAGGAAGTGCCGGTTCGCAAGCTGGCCGAAGAATACGGGACCCCGCTCTACGTCTATTCCGCCTCGACCATTCGTCGCCACTTCAAAGCCTTTGACTCGGCGTTCGACGGACTGGCCCACATGACCTGCTTCTCCGTCAAGGCCAATTCCAATATCGGCGTTCTGCGGCTCATGGCCGAAATGGGCGGCGGCGTGGACATCGTTTCCGGCGGCGAGCTTTATCGAGCGCTCAAGGCGGGCGTTCCCGGAGAAAAGATCGTCTATTCCGGCGTAGGCAAGAAGGCCCATGAAATCCGGGAGGCCCTTGAAGCCGACATCTTGATGTTCAACGTCGAATCCATGCCCGAACTGGAGCGCATCAACGACATCGCCCTGAGAATGGGCAAGGTCGCTCGCGTCAGCTTCCGCATCAATCCGGACGTGGATCCCAAGACCCATCCGTACATTTCCACCGGCATGAAGAAAAACAAGTTCGGACTGGACATCGAGCACTCCCGCATCGCCTATGCTCTGGCCCAGGAACTTCCCGGCATCGAACCCATCGGCATCGACTGCCACATCGGCTCCCAGCTCACGACCATCGAGCCTTTTCTTGAAGCTCTTCAGAAGATTCTGAAGTTTTACAAAGAGCTTCAGGCAATGGGCATGGACATCCGCTATCTTGATCTCGGCGGCGGGCTGGGCATCACCTATGACCAGGAAGAACCGCCCCATCCCGAGGTTTTCGGCAAGGCCCTTTCGGACGCGATCAAGGATCTGCCGCTGACGCTGATCCTGGAACCCGGTCGGGTCATCGCCGGGAACATGGGCATCCTCGTGACCGAGGCGCAGTATCTCAAAAGCACGCCGAGCAAGAATTTCGTCATCGTGGATGCGGCCATGAACGATCTGGTCCGTCCCGCGCTCTACCAATCCTTCCACGGCATCGGCGAGGTCGTCCAGCACGGTCGCGCTCCGCAGATGTACGACGTGGTCGGCCCGATTTGCGAGTCCAGCGATTTTCTGGCCCGTGACCGCGAGTTGCCGGAAATCAGGCAGGGCGAGCTGTTGGCGGTCTTTTCCGCCGGAGCCTACGGTTTCACCATGGCTTCGAATTACAATTCGAGGCCTCGTACCGCGGAACTGATCGTGGACGGCGACAAGGTCACGGTGGCGCGACGTCGTGAAACCTATGAAGATCTCGTTGCGCTGGAACTCTAGTCCGGCCGCAGGCGCGTCATGAGCCGCTTGAATTCCTTTCACCTGTCGGCGGACAGCTGGCCCGCTCCGGGCGGCGAGGTGCTCCTGGAAGGGCCTGAAGCCAAGCATATGCTTCAGGTGCTGCGCACTCCCCCCGGAAGCGAGGTCCGGCTTTTCGACGGTCAGGGACGGGATGGCCTCTTCGAGCTCTTGCCCGGCGGCAAGAAGGCGGCCCGGCTCAAGGCTCTCGAAATTGCGGATCACCCCCGGCCTTTGTCGGGGCTGACGCTGGCTTTGGGCTGGAACAAGTCCTCCCGACGCGGCTGGCTCATGGAAAAGAGCGTGGAGCTGTGCGCCGGAGGAATCGCATTCTGGAGAGCCGCCAGAAGCCAGGGGGAACCGCCGCCGGTCAAGGATTCCTGGCGCGAGAAGCTGGTCCAGTCGGCCAAGCAGTGCGGCAATCCCTGGCTTCCTGAACTGGACTCCCTGCACGGGGGGATCGAAGCGTTGGAGGAGTTCGGCACCCGTTTCGAGAGGCGCTTTCTGCTCTGGGAGTCCTCGGAGGCCCCTGCCCTGCTCCGGCCCGCCATGCTCGCCACGGGACGATGCCTGGCCGCGCTCGGCCCGGAAGGCGGACTGGACAATGCGGAAGTCCGACGACTTCTGGATGCGGGATTCGAGCCCGTGACTCTGGGGCGAAGCGTCTTGCGCTGGGAAACCGCCGCCCTGCACTGTCTATCTCTGGCCTTTCATGGTGCCGAAGAGGCCGCAAACTGACGGATTATTCCCATGCAGCTCCATCTTACCGAAAACCAACCCCTGGCTGACAGGATTCGTCCGAAAAATATGGATGAATTCGTGGGCCAGCCCCAGCTGCGCGAGCGGGTGGACGCCTTTCTTCGCGTCAAGCGGTTGCCGAGCCTTCTTTTCTTCGGTCCGCCCGGTTGCGGAAAGTCAACCTTGGCCCTGCTTCTGGCCAAGGTCACGGGCAGACCCTTCATCCGCGTGAGCGCACCCGAAGCCGGACTGCCTGTCCTGCGCAAGAAAATGGCGGGCTACAACCTGCTCATTCTTGACGAACTGCATCGTTTTTCCAAGGCGCAACAGGACTTTTTTCTTCCCGGCCTGGAAAGCGGCGAGCTGACCCTCATCGCCACCACCACGGAAAATCCGTCCTTCAGCATCACGCGCCAACTGCTGTCACGTCTGCATGTGCTCCGCTTTCGCGGTCTCAGCCGTGAGGAACTGGCCGAGGTGGTCCGTCGTGGCGAAAAGGACATGGAAACCGAGCTTGGGGACGAGACGAGGGACTATCTTTGCACCATGGCGGGCGGCGACGCGCGCACCCTGCTGAACCTGCTGGAATACAGTCTGGCCCTGCCTGCGGAAAAGCGCACTCCGGAAGAGCTGGCCAAGAGCCTGCCCGAATTGGTCATTCGCGGGGACCGGGGCGGCGATTCGCATTACGAGCTGGCTTCTGCCCTGATCAAATCCATCCGGGGCAGCGATCCGGACGCGGCGCTCTACTATCTGGCCTGTTTGCTGGAATCGGGCGAGGATCCTCGCTTCGTGACCAGAAGACTGATAATCTCGGCCAGCGAGGATGTCGGACTGGCCGATCCCCAGGCCCTGCCCTTGGCCGTGGCCTGTCACCAGGCCGTGGAAGCTGTCGGCATGCCCGAAGGACGTATTCCGCTCGCGGAAACAGCCGTCTATCTGGCTTTGGCTCCGAAGAGCAATTCAACGTATGCTGCCTACGCCAACGCCCAGAAAGAAGTACGGCAAAACGGGATGCAGCCGGTTCCGCTGCATTTACGAAATGCCAGCACCGCGCTGCAGAAGGAATGGGGCTACGGACGGAACTACCAGTACCCGCATTCGTTTCCAGGAGCTTGGGTCGATCAGCGTTATCTGCCCGACAATCTTGCGGAGCGCAGGTTCTACGAACCCAAGGACCAGGGGGCGGAACCCAGGATTCTGGCCTGGCTCAAAGCCCATCTTCGCTCCGCAAAGATTCCCCGCCGCTGAAGGCCGCTTGCGGTTCGTTTCGCACGAGGTGCGCCTCTTGCCTTGGAGAAAACGCGGGGCTCTCCGTTCGTCGTTCTCGTGCTCGCCAAAAGCCTATGTCTTTGAAGCGTAAAGCTTCTTCCATTCGTCCAGGAAGAGCAACGCGGTTTCCAGTCCGGAAAGCCTGCCTTTTTGCTGGCGCAATGCCCAGATCAAATCATCGAACCCGACATCTCCCGGCAGGCCCAAACGCTGAATCAGTGCGTCGATTTCCGCTGCCAGCTCCGGCGGCAGGTCGCTGGCGGCCTTGCTTCCCGCGCGGGGCGACGGCCAACCGGGAATCTGTCTGGCGGTAAATTCCACAAGGCTTGCCATGCGATGGGCGTAGGTGTGTTCCGCAAGCACGCGCTCCCGCCCTCGTTGCGCAGTGGCCTCGCGTTCTTCCGGCCTGGAAAGATAGTAGGCGATCTTTTCTTTCAGATCTTCAAGACTGGTGAAGGTCGCCATTTCATCGTCGCGGAAAGATTCCGGAAGCAGGCTGCGCTCGTCCACAAGCTGGAACGCGCCGCATCCGGCCACCTCGAAGGTGCGGGGATTGACGAAATCGCCCCGGCTGACAAGCTGCTCCACATGCACGCTGGAGTGCAGATTCAGGTTGATCTTGGTGGCGTTGAAGATGCGCACGCACTCTTCGGAACTGACGCGCGCGCCTCCCATCTGGAGGTAAGGCGCGAGCACATGGTCGCCGTCCCAGTCCGAGCCCCAAATCTTGAAGTCGAAGCCGAGCAGTTCCCGAAACGCCAAGCGCCTGTTGGGATATCCCGCGCCCATGAAGGAAACGTCCGATCCCCACTTGCGCCGCTCCACCGAAGAAAGTTCCAGAGGGCGGTGGAAATCCGGCTGCGCCGCCAAGGGCAGGTAGAGAACGTTTTCCTGGCCTATGGCCTTGAGTTCATCGAATATTTGATCCTTCTGGATGACGGCGAACACATCATACAGTGGGGCGAAGGTTTTCCAGTAGGTGAAGAGCCTGAAGTCCTCCACGAACCACATGGCCGTAACGACATGGTCGTTGCGCAAGCGCTTGAGAACCTGTCGGGTCAGGGGCGCCTGGGCCAGGGCCAGGACCATGTCCGGTTCGAAGGTCTCCACCTTGGCCAGCACGCCCTGGGAGACGATCTGGACATAGCTGTTTTGCAGATAGTCGAGACGATCCGTGGTTACGCGCAGATTCTCGAATGAGCGATACGCCGGATAAAATTCGGGAGCGTTGAAGACCTCCACGAGATGTCCTTCCTGGCGCAGGGCTTGGGCGCAGAATTGGCCCACGGGAAGCGATCCGCCGTACATCGGCAAAACAACGAGTATTCGCAGAGGTTTGTTCATAGTCTATACTTTTTCTATAGTTTATCTAGACAAATCATGCTGCTGCTTGTCGATACAATCCGAGGAGATGTCCGGAGAGCGTTTTTCATCCGGAGACACGATCCAATTGCGGTCCAGGTACAGCCTGTCGGCGAATTCCGCGCCCATGTTCGTCGCTGCCGCAGGTTTTGCCAGACCGAGATGGTCCGCCAGGAAGCAACGGAACGCGCTGCGCCGCGCTGCATCCGCGTCTTCCCCGCCGAAGCAGTCGTAGACAACGCCCAGAGAATCGAATCCGCTCTTCAGGCCGATGATTCCCGGCACAGCGTGGGAGACTTTGCCCGTGGAAAGAAACCGCAGGAATCCGGGATCGGAAAAGGCCTGGACGCAGCGCACGTCGTGCGGGCAGGGCTTGGTTTCGAGGCAGGGCAGGCAGGGCTGCACGGCTTGATAGACGGTGTGACCGAGTCCATAAGGCCCGGTTTCGAAACACCAGGCGGAAGAAAGGAAAAAGGCGGTCACAGGCACGCCGAGATGTGCTGCAAGGTGCATGATGCCGGTATCCGGAGTGAGCACCCTGTCCAAACCGGCAACGATTTCGACCAGGGAACCCCAATTCGTCTTTCCGGTCAGGTCCGTGGCGACGCTGCGCAAGGGCGCAGGGGCCAGCTTGAGGAATTGCCGGGCCGCGGGACTCTCCGTGGCGGAACCGAGCAGGAACACCCTGCCCTCCCCCGCGGATCTCCATGCGGCCTGGGCCACGTTGGCCAGCACGGGAATGGGCAGGGAGCGCCGGGATTCGCGTCCGGCCATGACGATGCCGATTCCGCCGCCTTTGGGAGCCGCTTCCGGGTTGATCAAACCGGGGGCACGCATTTTTGCGGCGTATCCGGCCCAGAAGTCCACGAGGTTGAGTCCGATGCGGCGGTCGCGCGACCAGCGCATGGCCATGGCAGGCCAGGGATCCATGAGTTGCTGGCCGTTTCGGACCTTGTAGCCCCGGACAGAATCCGCGTCGAAAAGCGTGGCCAATTGAAAATTCAATCCGGAATAATTGAGATTGTACACCGATTCGAAGTCGAGAGCCGTCAGAGCGTCAAAAGCGGCGCGGTTTTCGAGCAACACGCGCATCGGGTCGCTGTCCGCGCGGTGCGCGGCAACGGGGTGCACTACGGCTTGGGGGAAAAGCAGCTCAGCAAGGGAGGCCAGAGAACGATCCAGGCAGAAATGGACTTCGTGTCCGAGATCCTGGAGCGACGAGACGAGCCGTCCGGTCTGAACAAGATCTCCGAAACGGGCCAGCTGGACGATGAGCACCTTGGACATGTGCGATTACTCCGAAACCACTCGGTTTCTGCCGCTTTCCTTGGCCCGGTAAAGCGCCTGATCGACCCGTTTGGTCAAGTCGTCCATGTCCTCGCCAGGCCGATGCTGCACGACTCCGAAACTGCTCGTTACGGGGCGCGGCACTCCGGTGAAGTGATGCGCCGCAATGCCTTCGCGCAGGCGTTCCGCCAGACGCGCGGCAGAGTCGAGTCCTGCGCGCGGTTCAAGGAGCATGAATTCCTCGCCGCCCCAGCGTCCCAGGGAGTCGCCCTCGCGGACGTTTTCCAGCACGAGATCCGTGAGCTGCTTGAGTACGGTGTCGCCCACGTCGTGACCGAAACTGTCGTTGATGGATTTGAAGTGATCGATGTCGAACATGATCAGGCTGAAGGGCTCCCCGCCCCGAAGCGTGCGCATCTGCTCCCTGGCGAGGCGGTCCATGAAGCTGCGGCGGTTCAGCGCTCCGGTCAGCGGGTCGATGAAGGCCCGCGATTCCAGGGAGGCCCGTTCCTCGTCCAGTTCGCTGACCTCGGTGAAGGTGAACAGATAGCGGCCGGGAATGGGAAACTGGTTGAAGGCCACGATGAAGGTCTGGGGGCGGCGTTCCGGGTGGCGCGGATTGGAAAGGCGGAGCATGTGGTCCCGGTCCAGGGGGTCGTCCGTCAGCAGAGCTGCCCAGGCGCCGTCCGTTTTGCTGTACGGGTGGCCGTTGATCTCGCGGATGTGGGAGTCGAGTCCTCCGGGGCTGTTTCGAAACTGCTCGAAATTCTTGAATCCGAGGTATTCAAGGAATCTGCGGTTGAGATAGGCTATCTTGCCGTCCTCGACCATGGCGGCGAAGCTCGGATACATGTTCAGGAGATGTTCGAGCGTGTAGCGGGCTTCGAGCAACTGGCGCTTGAGAAAAAGCGTTTTTGCGATGCGCCCGACATGCATGCGCAGCTTTTCCGGCGACACGGGCTTGAAGAGAAAGGCGGAAACGTTGAGTTCCAGGACTTTGAGCAGGCTGCTCGGAGAGTAGCCGTCGTAGAGAACGAGAAAAGGTGCTTCCGGGTCGAGTTCGCGGATTCTGACCATGAGCTGACGTCCGTCCATGTCCGGCAGGACCATGTCCACCACGACGATGTCGGGGACGTGCTCTTCGTAAAGGCGAAAGGCCGATTGCCCATCAGCGGCCTGGTGGACCCTGCTTACGCATCGGCTCAGGAATCCTGCGGTTTCCTGGCGACTGTATTCGTCGCCGTCCGCCACCAGGGCGGAAAGGCTGAAGGCGCTCGCTTGCAATGGACCTCCGGCAAGGCGGTTTGAAACGTTCCGGTTCGTCGCGGCAAAGCCCGATCCGGAAGATGCAAAATGTACCCAATCGCATCGGCCCTGGCAAGGAGCCTTGGAGATTCGTGTTTTACAGCCCGGAACGCATGGTATATGATAATGAGATGCGCTATTACCCCATTCTGCTCAACCTCGCGGAGAAAAGCTGTCTTGTGGTCGGTGCGGGCCAGGTCGGCATCCGCAAGATCAAGAGCCTGCTGGAAAGCGGCGCGGGCGGCGTTCTCGCGCTCGACCTTTCGGCTCCCGCGCCCGAGCTTGAATCGATGCTCGCCGATCCGGCCTTGCGCTTCGAGCAGCGCGCTTTTCGCGAGGACGATCTGGATGGGCGTTTTCTGGTCATCGCGGCCACGTCCAATTCTGCGCTGAACAGCCGGATCGGCGAGCTTTGCCGCCGACGGGGCCTGCTCTGCAATGTCGCGGATCAACCCGACAATTGCAGCTTCATCGTTCCCGCGACCTTGCAGCGCGGCGATCTGATGCTTACGGTATCCACCTGCGGACAGAGCCCTGCCCTGTCCCGGAAGATCCGCAAGGAACTTGAAGAGAGCTTCGGTTGCGAATACACTCTGCTGCTCGCGATCATGGGTCGGATTCGTCCGCTTCTGCTGGCTCTGGACAAACCCACGGCCGACAACACGCGGATCTTTCGGTCCCTCGTCGCCTCGGACCTGTTGCATTTTCTCGAAACCAAGGATGCGGACGCGATTTGGCGTTGCCTGACCGCGAACCTGCCTCAGGAACTGCATCCCAACATCCCGGAGCTGCTCGATGGAATCATTTGAGCTCCTTCCCCTTGCCGTCATCGGGTTCTATTTCCTGGGCGCGCTGCTGTTCTTCATCGGCCTGACCGTCAAGAACGACCGTCTTTCCTCTGTCGCGGGCGGTCTGGCCATCGGCGGTTTCGCCCTGCACAGCCTGGATCTCGCCCTGGTCTTCGTCCGTCTCGGCAAGGCCGCGCTGCTCGGCGGCGCGTTCTACTTCAGCTTCGTCGCCTGGACCCTGCTGGCCATCCACCTGCTCCTGCGCTGGCGCTTGAAGTCCTCGTTCCTTTCGCTTACGGCCCTGCCCCTGGCCCTGCTGCTCTATTCGTCCTCCCTGGCCGCGGGCGATCTGGTCATCAAGATCCCACCGCGCCTCACGGCGCTGTTCTTCGGCCTGCACGTGGGCAGCTTGGCCGTGACCCTGGCGCTTTTGGCGCTGGCTTCCGGCGCGGGCCTCGCCTGGCTGAGCCTGAACCGGAAGATCAAGAGCAAGACTTCCCTCGGCAACATGAACACCGCCATGCCATCGCTGGAGGTGTTCGACCGCGTCAACCATTGGGCGGTGAGCCTCGGCTTTCCGCTCTACACGCTGGGCATCTTCTCCCTGGCCATCTGGTATTGGATCGATCCGGAAAAGGCTTTTCGCTGGGACGCCATGAAGTTCACCTCCCTTGGCGTCTGGCTGCTTTTCGCGGTGCTGTTTCATCAGCGCGTCATCATCGGCTGGCGCGGGCGCAAACCCGCATGGCTGGCCATCTGGGTCTTTGCGCTCATGGTAGTCTCCCTCATCCATCACACCATCACGTTCAAGTCGTAGACAATGAATAAATTCATATACCTGACCGGCCTGAATCACCGCACCGCCGCCGTCGAGATCCGCGAGCGCTACGCCCTGACGAGCCTTGAAGGCTTTGAGGCAGGACTTCTGGAGAGTTGCCCCGTGCGCGAGGTCATGGCGCTTTCCACCTGCAACCGGGTGGAATTGCTCTGCGTCAGCGAGCACGCCCCGGAGTCCGGCACGGATGTTCTTGCCGAGGTCCACGCCTACTGGGCGAAGCGTTGCAACGGCAGCGTTTCGGAAGTTGCCGAGCACACGTACAATTTCGAAGGCCTCGCCGCCGTGGAGCATCTCTTCACCGTGGCGTCGAGCCTCGATTCCCTGGTCATGGGAGAACCGCAGATCCTGGGACAGCTCAAGGACGCCTACCGCCACGCCGTGGATTGCGGCACTGCGCGGGTGATCATCAACCGCCTGCTGCACAAGTCTTTTTCCGTGGCCAAGCGGGTTCGCACGGAAACCGCCGTCGCTTCCAGCGCCGTATCCATCAGCTTCGCGGCCGTGGAGCTTGCGCGCAAGATTTTCGGCAGCTTCCAGGGCAAGGCCGCCATGCTTGTGGGCGCTGGAGAAATGGCGGAACTCGCGGCGACGCATCTGCTCCACAACGGCGTGGAAAAATTGATCATCGCAAACCGCACCCTGGCCCGCGCCCAGAACCTGGCCGCCAACCTCGGCGGCGAGCCCATCCCCATCGAGAGCCTGCTTGACCGTCTTGCAGAAGTCGACATCGTGATCAGCTCCACGGGTTCGCCCACGGCGGTCATCCGCGCCCGCGACGTGCAGGCGGTGCTCAAGCGGCGCAAGCAGCGCTCCATGTTCTTCATCGACATCGCCGTTCCGCGCGACATCGATCCGGACGTGAACAGCCTGGACAACGTCTATCTCTACGACATCGACGATCTCAAGGAGGTCGTCGAAGAGAACATGGCCCAGCGGCGCGACGAAGCCGTGAAGGCGCGCGCCCTGGTGGGCGAGGAAACACGGGCCTTCGCGCATTGGCTCACGACTCTTGATCTGCAGCCGACCATCGTGGATCTGCTTGGTCGCGCGGAGGATGTCGCCCGCAAGGAATTGGCCAAGACGCTCCGGCGCATCGGCGATGTGGACGAGCAAACCCGCGACGCGCTTGAAACGCTCGTTATGTCCGTAAGCCGCAAGGTGCTGCACGAGCCGGTCTGCTTTCTCAAAAGGCGCACGCGCGAAGACGGCGTTGCGGACAGGGTCATCGACACGGCGCGGCGGTTCTTCAATCTCGACAACGATTGCATTCCGCCGGACGCCCATGCCGACCGCCGTTCCAGCGACGACTGCGAATGCGACATGGAGCAGGACGACTCCGAATTCCAAAACCATGACAATTCGAACGAGGACTGTTGATGCGCTGCTATCTGATTGAGGACATCTACGAGGACAACGCCATAAAAATCGCAACCGCCCTGGATGAGAAGGGCTGGCGCGGCCCCATCGAAGCCATCTGGTACCTGCCGGTCCCGGAGGAACGCCTGACCGACGAGCAGCGCGAACACCTCGGCGAGTGCGGTCCGTACATGATGGCGCTGGAAAAGGTGGACCGGGTCGAAGAACATGATTTCAAGCTGGAGCTGCTTGTCCGCGCCCGCAACAGGATTCGCTGCTCCTGCGTCGCCTATGCCACCAAGGAGCAGCGCGAGCATATGATCGGCCTGCTCGACGACTTTTTCCGCGACCAGGATGTGCCTGTCTAGGCACGCAGGGATCGCCGTGCGCCCGCCCCGCTCCCTTCAGGAACTCCCGCCCCGGCCGGCACATTTCTGTCTCGGCGTGGAGCGGTTCATCCGCCAGCACACGGGATGCGAGGCTGATCTTCAATTCGGCTCAGGCGACCTTGTCGCCGCCTGTTCGGGCGGCGCGGATTCCACAGCCCTGACGATCATCCTGAATTGCCTCGCGAAACGTTGCGGCGTCCGCGTCGTCGTGGTTCATCTCGACCACTGCCTGCGGCCGGAATCGGCCGAGGACGCGGAATTTGTCCGGCAGCTCTGCGAAGCGCTGGAACTGGAGCTTGTCTGCGAACGGCTGGATGTCGCGGCGCTGGCTGCGGAGCGCGGTCTGGGCCTGGAAGAGGCCGGGCGCGAGGCACGCTATGCCCTGCTGGAACAGGTGCGTGGCGAATGTGGCGCTCAGCTGATCTGCACGGCCCACCACCTCAACGATCTTGCCGAAGACGTGCTCCTGCGGCTCGCCCGGGGAGCGGGCTGGCCCGGGCTCGGCGGTCTGCCCTGCTTCGATTCCCGCCGCCATCTGCTGCGCCCCCTGCTCTTGACCCCCAAGGCCATGCTTTTGGACTTCCTGCGTGACTGCGGGGTGAGCTGGCAACAGGACGCGAGCAATGTCTTGGCCTCGGCCGCCAGAAACCGCATGCGCAATACCGTGCTGCCTCTCCTGATCCGGGAAAATCCGAACTATCTTGAAAGCGTTGCCCGACTCTGGAGGCAAGCGCGCACCGACGAGGATTTTTGGGATGATCGATTGGCAGAAGCAGAGCCGGAACTGCGCGGCGATTGCCTGTTTCTTGCCCATGGACGGCTGAAATCGCTGCACCCGGCCGAGCGCTTGCGGCTGTACAAGTCGCTGCTCGACCGTCTCGGTGCCGGACAGGCGCTCAGCGATGCCTTGTATCAGTTGGACGAGGCCGCCATGGAAGGTCGGGATGCCTCTATTCAGTTTCCGGGACTGAAGCTGGCGAAGGTCACTTCCAAAGGAATTCTCTTCGGCCCGGACCCAAGAGCTTCGAATCGATGACGACAACGGCTCATGTTGGGAAGAAATCCCTCCAGGTCTTCCTGCCTACCAGAAAGGCCGGAAGAAACATGGCCATGAGCGCGAGCATGCTCCATACAAAATGACGCGAGCCTTCTTCATAGAGCCTGTAGCGCAGCGTGAAGAAGACAGCACCGCCGAGGATGGACCCCAGGCAGATCGAAAGGAGCTTCCAGAGCGGAACGCCGGGATTGCGCCATGGGGACAGATACCAGCTCATGCCGAGGCAGGCGCCGTACCATCCCGTCCCTACGATGCCCCCGGTGGCATCCCCGGCCGACAGCACGCTCCAGGTCAGAACCGGCATCCAGACGCTCGCTCCGGCCAGCCCCAGCAGCCAGGCGGCGCGAAGGCTCCGTTCCAGGTTCGATTTCGGCATTTCCGTCTCCTTGCGGATTGATCGTAGCAGAGATGCAAAGATCGGCAAACCCGCAACCCCGCGAGTCCCCAGTCATTGACACTGCTGGGAACTAGGGATAATGAACCTTGTTACGTTTTGCACAATCGAGTCTCTAGGAGGAAGAGCGTGAACATTCTGATCTTCGGCCCCAACGGCAGCGGCAAAGGCACCCAGGGCTCCCTGGTCAAGGAAAAATACAATCTGGATCACATCGAGTCCGGCGCCATTTTCCGCAAGCACATCGGCGGCGGCACCGAGCTGGGCCTCAAGGCCAAGGCTTACATCGACAAGGGTGAGCTCGTCCCCGACGACATCACCATCCCCATGGTTCTGGACGTTCTCAAGAACGCCAGCTCCAACGGCTGGCTGCTGGACGGCTTCCCCCGTTCCATCGTCCAGGCTGAAAAGCTTTGGGACGCTCTGCAGAAGGACGGCGTGAAGCTGGACTACGTCATTGAGATCCTGCTGCCGCGCGAAGTGGCTGCCGCCCGCATCATGGGCCGCCGCCTCTGCGCCAACGACCCGAACCATCCGAACAACGTCGGCATCCCGGCCATCGCTCCCAAGGACGGCAAGTGCCGTGTCTGCGGCGGCGCTCTTTCCGAGCGTGCCGACGACGTGGACGAGTCCGCCATCGCCAAGCGCCACGACATCTACTACGACACCAAGACCGGTACCCTGGCCGCTTCCTATTTCTACAAGGACAAGGCCCCGACCGGCGGATTCAAGTACATTGAGCTTGATGGTGAAGGCACCATCACCGAGATCAAAGAAACCTTGCTCGCTCAGCTCGACTAGACTCCGATCGCACTGGTTGACAAGGGGCTCGCGGATGTATTTCCGCGGGTCCTTTTCTTTTGCGGCTCGTGTTGAAGGCTCCCGTTCCACGGCACGGTTTCGGGCCATGTTCCTGGCCAGAAAAAAGGCCTCCGCTCGGAAGCGAAGGCCTTTGCAGGTGCGATGGATACGGCGGTTAGGCTTTTACGGCCTTTGAGGGAGCTTCGCCATCCGTGGGCACGGAGGGGCCGAATCCGAGCAGGATCGGGCTCGCCACGAAGATGGAGGAATAGGTACCGATCCCGATGCCGACAAGCATGGCCAGCGCGAAGTCGTGAATGGCGCTGCCGCCGAAGGCGAAGAGCGCAAAGACGACGAGCAGCGTCGTTCCCGAAGTCAGGATGGTCCGCGAGAGGGTTTGGTTGACGCTCAGGTTGATGATGCTCTTGAGCTTGTCGCCGGAACGCCCTTTGACGTTCTCGCGAATGCGGTCGAAGACGATGATGGTGTCGTTGAGCGAGTAACCGATGATGGTCAGCAGCGCCGCGATGATGGTCAGGTCGAATTCCTTGTCGAGCAGGGAAAAGACGCCCACCGTGATCATCACGTCGTGCACCAATGCGGCTACGGCTCCTAGCGCATAGTTGAGCTTGAGATACCAACAGAGTCCGAGCGTGATTGCCAATGCCCCGATAATGAGCACCGACATGGACATGCCCAGGAACTGCAAGGCCGTTATGCCCGCGAAGAGTCCCGCGGCCATGACCGCCGCCGCCATCCAGCGCTGCTCGAAACGCCCGGAGATGTAGATGGCGATGAGCAGCACCGCGTAGAACATGGCTTCAAGCGCTTTGGAACGAAGGTCGTCCGAAACCTTGGGGCCGACCATTTCCGTTCGCCGTACGTCCACTCCCGCGCCATTGAAGGCGGTGGAAATGGCATTGACCAGCTCTTCCTTGACCACTTCGGTGTCCACGTCGGAAGCCGAGGTGCGGATCAGGTATTCGTTCTTTTCGTCCAGGATTTCCTGCACGACCAGGCCGGGCAGCTTGACGCTTTTGACGGCGTCCTGCACTTCGCGGATGTTCAGGTCGTGGTCGGCCTGGACCTTGGCCTGGATGATGATGCCGCCGGCGAAGTCGATGCCGTAGCGCGGGCCGCCCTTGACGAACAGGGAAGCCAGTCCGACGAGGATCAGGAGCGCCGAAAAGGCGAAGGCCCAGCGACGATAACCGATAAAGTCGAGCCTGGTGTCAGGCTTGATGATCTGCAATCCCATATGCCCCCCCTCTAGATGCTGATCTTGGCCTGGGAGTCTTTGTTCTGCGTGTAGAGCTCAAAGAGCACGCGCGACACAAAGATGGCCGTGAACATGGAGGTGATGATACCGAGCGTCAGGGTCACGGCGAAGCCGCGCACCGGGCCGGTGCCGAATTGGTAGAGAATCATGGCGGCGATGACCGTGGTCACGTTGGCGTCCATGATGGTCAGCGTGGCGCGACCGTAGCCTTCCTGCACGGCGGCCTTGGGCGTCAGCCCTCGCCGCAGTTCCTCGCGGATGCGCTCGAAGATGATGACGTTGGCGTCCACCGCCATGCCCATCGTGAGGATGATGCCCGCAATGCCCGGCAACGTCAGCGTGGCGCCGAAGGCGCCCAGACCGGCCAGGATCAGGATGATGTTCAGCACCAGCACGATGTTGGCGAAGAGTCCGGCGACCCCGTAGTAGATGACCATGAAGACGACCACGAGGGTCAGGCCGATGATGGCGGCGTTGATGCCCTTGTCGATGGACTCCTGTCCCAGGGAGGGGCCGATGGTGGACTCGGCGGCCTTTTCAACCGGGGCGGGCAGCGCGTCCTTGAGCACCGTGACGAGGTCTTTGGCCTTCTGCACGGTGAAGTTGCCGGTGATGCTCGCCCTGCCGCCGCCGATGCGCTCGTTGATCACGGGCGCGGAATACACCCGGCCGTCCAGGATGATGGCCAGCCGCTTGTTCACGTTGGCAGCGGTGACCTGCTCGAAGATGGTCGCGCCGCGGCTGTCGAGTTCGAGCATGACGTAGGGGCGGTTGTTGCGGTCGAACTGCGGCGCGGCGTCGGCGATGTATTCGCCGGTGAGCACCGGGTTCTTGCGCAGCACGATGGGCGCGCCCGGATCGTCCTGCACGAAGGCGACTTCGTACTCGAGCGGGTTCTGGCGGGCCTGCTCCACGCTGACGCCGGAGGCTTCGATCTTGAATTCGAGCTGGCCCATCTGGGTGATGACCTTGATGGCCTGCTCGGCATCTTCCATGCCCGGCAGCTGAATCTGGATGCGGTTGCCTTCCTGCTCGCGGATGTCCGGCTCGACCACGCCGCGTCGGTCGATGCGGTTTCGGACGATTTCCACGGTCTGGCGCATGGTTTCCGTCTTGAATCGTTCGATGTAATCGGGCGAAACAGTCAGGACGTAGCGCAGTCCGCCATTGGGCAGGGACTCGACGGAAGGCGTCATGATGGAGAAATTGTCGGAAATCACGTTGTCCAGGGTATCCTGGTGCGCAGTGTCATGAAGGTTTACTTCAATGGTGCCGTCGTCGAGAACCTTGGGGTTCAGGAAGCCGACGCCGCGTTCCTCGGCGTAGTCCTTGAGTTCCTGTGCCAGCCTGCGGAGCTTGGTGTCCACGGCCTTGTCCATGTTGACTTCCAGGGTCAGGAAAATGCCGCCCTTGAGGTCAAGGCCGAGGTTGATGGCGTCGTGGGGCAGGATCTTTTCCAGGGCTGTACCTTTGACTCCCGGCAGAGAGGGCAGCGCGAGGTAAAAGCCCAGGAGTACGACCGCCACGGTCAGGATGATTTTCCAGCGCAGAATCGTATTCATTTAGAGTATCCTTGGCGAGGTTTCGCACATACGTACAGACGCACGAAAGGCAAGTGCGGCCGGAGGACGGTAAGCCCGACGCAGCCGCATGCTTGCCCTTCGTCAAACGAGGTGGCGAACGCCTATTTGGCGTTGTCGACCTTCACGGAAGCGTCGGCGGGGCCGGCGATGTATCCTCTGTTGATCTTGACGCGGACGTTCTCGGCGATTTCGACAGTCAGGATGTCCTGGTCGATTTCAGTGATGCGTCCATAGAAGCCGCCTCCGGTCATGACCTTGTCCCCGACCTTCATGGCCGCAAGCATTTCCTTGTGCTGCTTGGCCTTTTTCTGCTGCGGACGGATGAGCAGAAAATAGAAAATGGCGAACATGAGAACGAGCATGGGCAGGGGACCGGCAAGCAGTCCGGCGAGGCCCTCGGGGGCTCCCTGTCCGCCCTGCGGGGCGGCGCCCATGGCGTGAGCGATGGAAGTGAACATGGATTCCTCCTGAAATCGATTCGTCTTAGGTCGGCACGTACATGTTGCCGTACGGACGGTGGGAGAAAGGCCGGACCTTGGTGAAGGACTCGGAGAGGATCTCTTCCGCGTCCAGTCCGAGTTCATCGGCGTAATCCCTGACGATTTCCTCAAGAACCTTCATGTCGGCGGTATCAACCGGCCGGGAGCGCAGTCCGGGTCCGAGCTGGTGCTCGGGAACTTCGCCCCGAATGTAGATCACGCCGCCGTGCATTCCGGTCCCAAGGCTTCGTCCCGTAATCGGCGCATCTGGCTTATCAGAAAACATTCCGAGAAGCAAAATAATTCCACCGGCCATATATTCGCCGAGGAAATCGCCCGCCTTGCCGCCGATGACGATGGTCGGCTGCTTGTCCAGGTAGGATTTCATGTGGATGCCGACGCGGTAGCCCACGTCCGTGCGGATGTAGATCTTGCCGCCGCGCATGGCGTAGCCCACCACGTCGCCGCCCATGCCGTCCACGACGATCTTGCCGTCGTCCATGGTGTTGCCGACGCCGTCCTGCACGTTGCCGTTGACTCGGATGATCGAGCCGCGCGTGAAGGCCGCAAGATCCTGGCCGGGCACGCCGTTGATCACGAATTTGTATTCGCCCTCAAGCCCGGTGGCGATGTAGCGCTGGCCGTTGACGTTGTTCAGGATGAACTCGGTCTTGCCTTCGCGGACCAGAGCGCGGATCTGCTCGTTGAACTGCTTGTAGTAGATATCGGTCGCGTCCAGGACCGCCTGGTTGTTCTTGGTCATGCGTTATGCCTCCAGATCGACGATGACGGGCTCGCCCGCCTTGGGCATCCAGACCCGGTCGAGTTCCGGGCAGACCTTGCGCACTGCGGATTCCTCGCTGGACATGAAGACCTTGTTGTCCTTCTCGGCAACCAGCAGCGGACGCAGCTTGATGCGGTCGTTGAGCCCCCAGAGACCCTGGCTGTTGCCCACCAGGATGGCGAAGGGGCCGTTGAGCATCCCCGGACCATAGGTCATGCGCAGCGCGGTGTAGACCTGCTTTTCCCGTTCGGGCATGCGCTCGATCTCGTCCCAGAACGGCGGGGCGAAGACCTTGCTGCACATCTCGCGGGAGAGGCCGTGCTTGCGCACGAGCAGGTCGAGCTCGTAGGCCACGACCTCGGTGTCCGTCATCATGGTGCAGAGATAGTCGTTTTCGCAAAGCCAGCGGCGGTTGATGCCGTAGGAGCTGATCTCGCCGTTGTGCACGATGGACCAGTCCAGCAGCGTGAACGGGTGCGCCCCGCCCCACCAGCCGGGGGTGTTGGTGGGAAAGCGGTTGTGCGCCGTCCAGATGTAGGCCTCGTATTCGTCCACGCGGAAGAACTCCGCAATGTCTTCGGGAAAGCCCACGCCCTTGAACGCACCCATGTTTTTCCCGCTGGAAAAGACGAACGCACCGGGAACCGTGGTGTTGATCTTCATGACCAGGGCGACCACGAAGTCCTGCTCTGCAAGGCCCTTGCAATCCTTGGGGCAAACGGCCTTGGGCGTGGCGAAGAAGCGCCAGACCACGGGCGGGTTCTTGATTACCGGGGTTTTCCGGGTGGGAATGGGTTCGTCGTGCTCCACGTCGAAATACTCGAAGATGATCTTCCGCGCGGACGCGAGCGAAGGCTCGTCGTCGCACATCAGATGCAACGCGTACTTGTCGGCGTGGTCCGGATAGATGCCGTAGGCGGCAAAACCGCCTCCCAGGCCGTTGCCCCGGTCGTGCATGCAGGCCATGCCGTCGATGGGCACCTGGCCGGGAATCAACTCACGCTTGGTGTCGATGACTCCGAAGATGCCGCAGCCGGAGATGTCTTTCTGAAAATCATAATATCTTTCAGGCGCTTTCATCCCTTCTCCTCATACGCCGCCGCACGGCTAGTCCTTGTCCTGCCAGTTGGGATTCCAGGTCTCGTCGAAGAACCGATCCGGCCACATCAAGACATCCGGCTGCCCCGAAGCCAGCTTCTGGCGCATCTCCGGGGTCAGGCTCATTTTGAACTTGATGAAGGCCGTGTACAGACCGGCCTGATCGATGTCGCCCACGAGCACATAGCCCACCAGCCGATTCTTGTGGAAGACGAGCTTTCTGTAGGTCTGCTTGCGTTCGTCCAGCGAGGCTTCGATGTCGTAGCCCTGCTCGCCTTCGGGCGGGTTGACCGTGCCCACGGATATGGTCGGCAGTCCGTAGAAGCTGATGGAGTTCATGGCCAGGCCGCCGATGTAGGGCGTTTCCTTGGAGGCCATGTTCTTTCCGGCGCAGTAGCCCTGGTTGTAGGCGTTGGTCCAGATCGGCACCACGCGGTTCTCGCCGTGGAGCAGATCCCTTGCCTGGGCCACGTCGCCGGCGGCGAACACGTTTTCGTCGCTGGTGCGCATCAGGTCGTCCACCACGATGCCCCGGTCAACCTTGAGCCCTGCGGCGTTGGCCAGGTCCGTGTTCGGCACGACGCCGATGGCGATGACCACGATCTCCGTGGGGATGTAGGTTCCGTCCGTGCATTTCACGCCCAGAATCTTTCCGGAGGCGTCGCGTTCGATCTCTTTGGCGGAAACGCCGCAATGCACAGACAGACCGACTTCATCCAGCCGCCGCGCGGCCAGACGGGCCGCATTGGCGTCGAAGGCCAGCGAGAGGATGCGCGGCGAAAGCTCCAGAATCGCCACTTCAACGCCCCGGTCGAACAGGGATTCCGCAGCCTTGAGGCCGATGAGCCCGCCGCCGATGACCACGGCCTTCTTCACGTCCTTGGCCAGGGTGATCATGGTCTGGGCGTGGTCGAGGTTGGTGAAGTTGTAGACGCCCTCGCCGTCCCCGCCGGGAATGGGCGGGGTGAAGGGCTTGCCGCCCGTGGCGATGAGCAGCCGGTCGTAGGCGATGTCCTCGCCCTTGTCGGTCTTCACGACCTTGTGCGCGCGGTCGATGCCCGTGACCGTGGTGCCGAGACGCAGCTCGACATTGCTCTTGCGGTAGAATTCCTCGGGACGCAGCGCGAGCTGATCGGGGCTGATCTTTCCGGCCAGCAGATAGGAGATCAGCGGCCGTCCGTACGGAGCCGCCACTTCACTGCCGACGGCAATGATCTCGCTGGTCTTGTCGTGCTTGCGGATGCCCTCGATGGCACCGATGGTGGCCACTCCGTTGCCGATGAGTACGTATTTCATGTCGCCCTCTTGGGTCTCTGTCGCGGTCGAATTGGCGACCTAGTCGTCGCGGTCCTCGAATTTCAGCGCCTTGTTCGGGCAGGCCTCGACACAGGCGGGGCCGCCTTCGCGGCCGTGGCACAGATCGCACTTGACGATCTTGTTCATCTTGGGGTGACGGCGGATGGCGCCGTACGGGCAAGCCATGAGGCAGGACCAGCAGCCCACGCACTTCTCGCGGTCGTAGACGGTCTCGCCCGTTTCGGGATCCTTGTGCAGCGCGCCCGAAATGCAGGCGGCGACGCAGGAAGGGTCGTCGCAATGGCGGCAGCTGATGGCCACGCATTCCGAGCCTTTCTGGAAGATCTTCTTGCACGGGGAGAGTCCGTCCTCGTCCCGCTCCTCGGTATAGGCGATGATCAGGTCGCCGGACTTGGAGTGGGCCGTCATGCAGGCCAGCTCGCAAATATGGCAACCGATGCAGTATTCTCTGTTCGGATACACTCGTTTCATGTTCGGCCTCCCCTACCTTCCGGCGTACTTGACGCCGAGGATGTCCAGTTCGGTGTCGTTCAGGCCCACTCCCCGCAGCTTGTCGCGGTTGCCGCGCAGGCTCTCGATGGAGTTGAGGCCCATGCCGCCGAGCATTTCCTGGATTTCGTGGCTCCAGGCCTTGACCAGGTTGACCATCTTGGTGGAAGCCACGTCCGGGTTCTGGCGCTTGGAGAGCCGCGGGTCGTTGGTGGCGATGCCCCAGGGGCATTTGCCCGTGTAGCAGCGCCCGCAAAGCGTGCAGCCCACGGAGAGCAGCGTGGCCGTGCCGATGTACACGGCGTCCGCGCCGAGCGCGATGGCCTTGACCACGTCCGCGGAGCAGCGGATGCCTCCCGCGGCGACCACGGAAGCCTTGTGGCGAATGCCTTCGTCGCGCAGCCGCTGGTCCACCGCGGCCAGGGCCAGCTCGATGGGAATGCCCACGTTGTCGCGGATCATGGCCGGGGCCGCGCCCGTGCCGCCGCGCATTCCGTCCACGGTGACGATGTCCGCTCCGGCGCGCACAACGCCCGAAGCGATGGCGGCCACGTTGTGCACGGCGGCGATCTTGACCGAAACCGGCACGCGGTACTCGCTGGCTTCCTTGAGCGCGAAGATCAGCTGGAGCAGGTCTTCGATGGAGTAGATGTCATGGTGCGGCGCCGGGCTGATGGCGTCGGACCCGATGGGGATCATGCGGGTTTCGGAAACCTTGTCGTTGATCTTCTCGCCGGGGAGGTGGCCGCCGATGCCGGGCTTGGCTCCCTGGCCGACCTTGATCTCGATGCCGCAGCCCGCGTTCAGGTAGTCGCGGTGCACGCCGAAACGGCCCGAGGCGACCTGCACGATGGTGTTGGCTCCGTACTTGAACAACGAGCGGTGCAATCCGCCCTCGCCCGTGTTGTAGACGGTGCCGAGTTCCGTGGCGGCGCGCGCCATGGCCCGGTGCAGGTTGAAGTTGATGGCGCCGAAGCTCATGGCCGCGAACATGATCGGCGTTGCCAGCTCGATCTGCGGGGTAAGCTCGGTTTTCAGGCTCGGCTTGCCGTCTTTGTCCACATTCAGCTCGATGCGGTCGGGCTTGGCGCCGAGGAAGGTCTTCAGCTCCATGGGTTCGCGCAGCGGGTCGATGGACGGGTTCGTGACCTGGCTGGCGTCGAGCAGCATGCGGTCCCAATAGATGGGAATGTCCACGGGGCTGCCCATGCCCGCCAGCAGCACGCCGCCGGTGTCCGCCTGTTTGTAGATGTTCTGGATGAAGACCGGACGCCAGTTGGCGTTGGGTCGAAATTCAGAGGGGGTCCGACGAATCGTCAGGGCCGCCGTGGGACAGAGCGCCTCACAGCGGTGGCAGCCGATGCACTTGGTATTGTCGTGCATGACTTTTTGCCGGTTTTCGTCCCAGTAGTGCGCCTCGTAGGAGCACTGTCGAACACAGACCTGGCAGTTGATGCACCGGTCCTTGTCGCGTTCGATCTGAAATTCGTAGTAGTTTTTGTTGATAGGCTGAAACAGCACTGTGGACACCTCTCACGCGATGTTGGGTGGTTGCTCTGGGTGACGAATCCCCCATCATATCTTGGATAAGGAGGGTCAAAAAAGCACAAAGGACAGCGACGTGTCAATAGGCAATTTTTTAACAAAAAAGTGAAAGCAAGAGTGGTCGGTCTGAATTTGGATGGATAAAATGCGAAATATGAAAAAGGGCCCCTTGCGAGGCCCTTTCGCGTAATTTGCTACTCGGTTTGAGCCCAATGAATCAATCCGAGACTGTGCGGATCGGGCAGATACGGGTGGCTCGGCATGATTCTGACGGTAAATCCAAAGCGGCCAGGGTCATGCGGCTGAATTTCACAGCGATAAAGCCTCCAGCCGTCCCCGAGATCCTTGTCTTCGCGCATCGACGTGGTCGATCTGCGGGAAAAGACCCCGTCCTTGTCGAGCAATCCGTGGTAGACTTCGACCTGAACGTTGTTCGGACCCACCCCGTTGAGGTGCACTTCGGCCCAGACCTTGATGGGTTCCTGCACGAAGATGCGTTCCTTGGCGTCGCTGCGAACGTTGCGGATGGCGAGTCCGCCCCACTGCGTCATCAGGTCCATGCGCCAGGAGGCCAATTCCTTGGCTGGTTGGAAATCGTTCTGTGCCAGGGCCGTGCCGTTTCGATACGCCGGGATATAGGCCTTTTCCGTATAGTCCTCGACCATGCGGTGGGCGTTGAAGATCGGGCCGAGATCGCCGATGCCCCGCTTCATCTTGTGAACCCAGCTGCGAGGGAGGTTGCCGTGTCCGATGTCGTAGAAATCCGGCACGACGTCGCTTTCCAGCACGGTGTACAAGGTCTGGCTTTCCACGAAATCCTGGTAGGCATTGTCCTCGTACTCTTCGCCCATGCCGATGGCGAAGCCCACGGAATTGTCCGAGCGATAGGCTTCGTCCCACCATCCGTCGAGCGTGGAAAGCTGGAGCACGCCGTTGGCCATGGCCTTCATGCCGCTGGTGCCGCAGGCTTCCAGGGGCCGGCGGGGCGTGTTCAGCCAGACGTCGCAGCCCTGGACCATGCGCATGGCGATCTTCATGTCGTAGTCTTCGAGAAAGACCATGGAATACCGCGTTTCCTCGCGGCGGCAGAGTTCGATGAGCTTCTGGATCAGGCGCTTGCCGTCGTTGTCCGCGGGGTGGGCCTTGCCCGCGAAGATGAACTGCACGGGCCGCTCCCGGTTGGTCACGAGCCGGATCAGGCGCTCTTCGTCCATGAGCAGCATGTTCGCGCGCTTGTAAGTGGCGAATCGTCTGGCAAAGCCGATGGTCAGGGCGCGCGGGTCCAGCACCTCCTCGGCGGTTTGAAGCTCCTTGGCGCGGGCGCCCTTGTCCATGAGCTGTCGCCGCAGGCGCTTGCGCACGAAGTCCACGAGCCTTTCGCGCAGTCTTTCGTGCGTGCGCCAGAGTTCGGCGTCGGGAATGCTGTCCGCGTTTTTCCAGACCCGCGTGCAGTCCGGATCCTCGCGCCAGTTGGAGCCGAGATAGCGGTCGTAGACCAGGGCGAGGTCCGGGGCGACCCAAGTGGGCATGTGCACGCCGTTGGTGATGGCGCCGATGGGCACGTCCTCCACGGGGAACTGGGGCCAGACCCGCTTCCACATGTTTCGGGAAACCTTGCCGTGCAGGACGCTCACGCCGTTGTTGAATCGTGAGAGCCGCAGCGCGAGCACGGTCATGCAGAACGGTTCCTGGTCGTTGCGGGGATCTTCCCTGCCCAGGGCCAGAAAGACCTTGAAGGAGAGTCCGATGTCGCGTGCGTAGCTTTCGAAATAGCGGGCCATGAGATCCGCGGGAAAACGGTCGTTTCCTGCCGGAACCGGAGTATGCGTGGTGAAGACGCTGGTGGAGGCCGCCATTTCCAATGCAGCCTCGAAACTGAGGCCCTTCTCCCGCATGAAGGTGCGGATGCGCTCCAGGGCGGCAAAGGCGGAGTGCCCTTCGTTCATGTGAATGACCGTGGGACGCAGCCCGAGCTTGTCGAGCAGACGGACGCCGCCCACTCCAAGAAGCATTTCCTGGCGAAGACGCATTTCCAGGTCGCCGCCGTAGAGCCGCGAGGTCACCTGCCGCAGCTCCGGCGAATTTTCCGGAATGTTCGCGTCGAGCAGATACAGACGGATCCGGCCCACGGCGCAGAGCCAGACGCGCGCCGTGAGGCGCTGTCCCGCGAGGTCGACCTCCACGGTCAGGGGCTGGTTCTCGGCATCCTTGACGGGCTTGAGGGGCAGCTCCTCGAAATCGTAGTCCGGGTAGCGCTCCTGCTGCCAGCCGTCCGGCGTCATGTATTGCCGGAAGTAGCCTTCGCGGTAGCAAAGCCCCACGCCGGTCAGCGGCAGGTTCAGGTCGGAAGCTGATTTGAGATGGTCGCCGGCCAGAATGCCCAAGCCGCCGGAATAGATCGGCAGACAGGACGCAATGCCGTATTCAAGGCTGAAATAAGCCACGGCGGGTTTGTTTTCGGGCTGGTCCGGAAAGGTCGTGCTCGACCCTTCCTTGGAAAGATATTGCCGCAGAGTGCCCAGGGCTTCTTCCAGCCGCTGGAGGAAGAACTCGTCCTGGGCGAGTTCCATGAGGGTCTGCTGCGGCACGCGGTTCAGGAAGACCACCGGGTTTTCCCGGCAACTCGCCCAGAGGCCGTGATCTATGGTGGAAAAGATGTTCGCTATCTCGCTGTTCCAGGCAAACCAGCAATTATAGGCCAGCTCCCAGAGACCGGAAAGGCCGTCGGGCAACCGCGGAACAGCACTGAAAGTTTTCAGGGGACGCATGGGGACTCCTAGCGTGATGAGATTTCTCTGTTCATCTTCTAACGGGACATGGGGCAAAGCGCAATACGCGTATTGGGACAAATCGGCGTTTGACACCCGTGCCCTTTCGGTTCATTTACAACCCTTGCGACATAAGGAGATCAGATGACGAACGATTTCGGCAGCCCCCTCGACGTGAAGGTCCATTTCACTCATCCCGTCTGGGAAGAACACAAGCTCGCCTATGGAACCGCCTTTTCCGCGGGCCTGGATTTGCGCGCCTGTTTCGACGCCGAGGAAATGGGCATCGAACCCGGCGGGCGTCTGGCCCTGGGCACGGGAGTGCGCATCGAGATCGGCGAACCCGGTTGGGCCGGATTCGTCTTCTCGCGCAGCGGCCTCGGCGCAAAAAAAGGTCTGACCGTCAGCCAGGGCGTGGGCGTGATCGATCCCGACTACCGCGGAGAGATCATCGTCTCCCTGTTGAATACCTCGGGCGAACGACGAGTGGTGGCGCGCGGGCAGCGGATCGCGCAGCTGGTCTTCCTGCCCGTGCGCCAGGCGCGCATTCTCCCGGTGAACGATCTTTCGGACACGGACCGGGGCGCAGGCGGATTCGGACATACGGGCACTATTTGAAGCCAATCTCATATTCGGAGCAAGATCATGGGTTCAACATATAATAATTGGGTCGAACGCGAAAAGAAAAGCATCATGAGCACCTACGGCCGGTATCCGCTGGCCGTGGCCCGCGCCGCGGGCAACCGTCTCTACGATCCCGAAGGGCGTGAATACGTGGACCTGCTCGCGGGCATCGCCGTGAACGGCCTCGGCCACTGCCATCCGGCCTTGAACAAGGCCATGATCGAGCAGGCCGAGACCCTGGGGCATGTTTCCAACCTCTTCTATCAGGAGCCGCAGATTCTCCTGGCCGAGAAGCTTCTCGCAACCTGCGACGCGGACAAGGTCTTTTTCTGCAACTCCGGAGCCGAAGCCAACGAAGGCGCCATCAAGCTGGCCCGGCGCTACATGCGCAAGGTGCGCGGGGTGGACGCCCACGAGATCGTGACCCTGGAAGGCTCCTTTCATGGTCGGACCCTGGCCACCCTGACGGCCACGGGACAAAGCGGCAAGATCAAGGACGGCTTCGGCCCGCTGCCCTCCGGCTTCCGCACCGTGCCTTTCGGCGACGTCTGCGCCCTGCGGGGCGCCGTCACGGACGCCACCGCCGCGGTCATGGTCGAAATGGTTCAGGGCGAAGGCGGCGTTCGTCCGCTTCCTGAGGAATTCGTGGACGCCCTGCTCGCCCTGCGCGAGGAAAAGGGCTTCCTGCTCATCGTGGACGAAGTCCAGACAGGGCTCTGCCGCACCGGCAGCTTCTGGGCGCACCAGCGCTTCAACGTGCGCCCCGACATCTTCACCACGGCCAAGGCGCTGGCCAACGGCCTGCCCATGGGCGCGGTCCTGGCCACGGACGAAGCGGCCAAGGGCTTCGAACCCGGCAGCCACGCGACCACGTTCGGCGGCGGCCCCGTCGTTGCGGCGGTGGCGTCCAAGGTTCTTGATCTGATGCTTGAAGAACGGCTGGCCGAACGCGCGGAACTGCTGGGGGCGTTTGCGCACGAAGCCCTGCGCGGGGTGGTCGCGGAGCATCCGGACAAGATCCTCAGTCTGCGCGGCATGGGCCTGATGATCGGCGTTGAGCTGGCTTTCCCGGGACAGGACGTCTGGCGCGCCCTGCTGGACAAGGGGTTCGTGCTCAACCTGACCCAGGGCAGCGTGCTCCGGCTCCTGCCGCCGCTGACCATCGAAGAGGCGGACCTGACCGCCTTTGCCGCGGCTCTCGCCGAAGTGCTGCGCGACGTGGAGCGCTGAAGAAACCATTTTGCGGACCGGCCCTGTTCGCCGACATGCGTCCGGGCCGGTCCGCGCATTGACCAGAACCGCCCGACTTGGCTATGGTGGAGAAAATTCCGCAAGGAGTCGCATGTCGAGCATATCCGCCCCGAACCCGGAAGACGCCCGTCCAAGACACGAGATGCGTCTTGACGGCTCCGACGCCGTTTTCGGCCCGCAGCATCTCGCCGATGCGGAGAAGCACCTCCGCGTCCAGGATGTGGTCAAGGCCGAGGAAACCACCGTGTTCAACGCCGCCTACACCGGCAAGGGCTCCATCATCAACGACATGGCCTGATTTCCGGGCCGGTCGCCCAACCATACGAAAGAGCATGCTGTACCAAGTGCAATTCACCGTGCCCGCCGAGGCGGGAAAGGATACCGCCGAGGATCTGGCGGCTTTCATGGCAGATCGGACCGCTTCCGGCTGGGAAGAAGAGGAAACTCCTCAGGGCCTGCGCTGTCGGGTCTTTTTCGAACTTCCTTCCTCCGCCGACAAGGTCGCCGAGGACGCGCGCACCCGCTGGCCGGGCAGCGAACCTGAGGTGGCCGAGCAGGAGGCCGAAAATTGGGCACTGGCCTGGAAGGACTTCTTCGTTCCCGTTTCCTGCGGCGAACGCTTCGAAGTGCTGCCGCCCTGGCTCAAGGACTCCGGCTCCCCGGAGATGACGCCCATCGTCATCGAACCCAAGATGGCCTTCGGCACCGGGCACCACGCGACCACGTCCCTTTGCCTCTCGTCCATCTCGGACCTCTTCGGCAAAGGAGAGTTCAAGGACAAGCGTTTTCTGGACCTGGGCACGGGCTCCGGGATCCTGTCCATCGGGCTGGCCATGCTCGGCCTCACGGGCAGGGGACTCGACATCGACCCTGAAGCCGTGACCTGCGCCGTGGAAAACGCCGAAGCCAACAAAGTCGCGGACAAGGTTGCCTACGCCGTGGGCAGCCTGGACCTGCTGGCTGGCGACGAGCGTTTCGACGTGGTCGTGGCCAACATTCTCTCCGGACCGCTCATCGACATGGCCCCCCGCCTCAGGGCCGCGGTGGCCCCCGGCGGCAGGCTGATCCTGTCCGGCATTCTCGGCGAGCAGGCTCCTGCTGTGATTGCGGCCTACCGCGCCCAGGGCCTGGACGAGCCTGTTGTCCGGGCCGACGGCGAATGGGTGGCCCTGGTCTGGACGGAGGTCTGAGCCGTTGGGCGGGGCCGCGATGCTGGAGCGATTCTATCGGACCATGCTGGACCAGCTCGGTCCGAGCGGCTGGTGGCCCGGACAAACCCCGTTCGAAATCGCGGTCGGCGCCATCCTGACCCAGAATACCAATTGGTCCAACGTGACCAAGGCCGTCGGCAACCTTGCCGAGGTAGGCGCGCTGGAGCCAGCCTCCCTTCGCGTTCTGCCTCTGGAGCGGCTTGAAGAACTTATCCGGCCGTCCGGGTATTACCGCATGAAGGCTCGCAAGCTTCATGCGTTTCTCGATTTTCTGGAGGAGGAATGCGGAGGCGCGGCGGACGCCGCGCTTTCCGGCCTGCAAGGGCTGGACTGGCGGGAGCTGCGACCGCGTCTGCTCGGAGTCAAGGGAATCGGCCCGGAAACGGCCGACTCGATTCTCTGCTATGCCCTGGGGCAGCCCGTCTTCGTGGTGGACGCCTATACCGCCAGGATTTGTTCTCGGCACGGCCTGATTCCCGAAGAAGTGGTCTATGACGAACTACAGGCCCTGTTCATGGACAAGCTTGAACCGGACGCGGCGCTTTGCAACGAATTCCACGCCCTGCTCGTCCGTGTCGGGCACGGCTGGTGCGCAAAGCAAAAGCAGCGTTGCCGCGGCTGTCCCTTGGAATCCTTTCTGGAATGAACATGCGCGCGCTTTCTCTTCTGCTTCTATTGCTGGCGGTTTCGTCCGCAGCCCTCCCCGCCGCGCAGGCGCAGGATATGCGCAAGGCGCTTGAGCAGACCAAGGAGGAGGCGGCCCAGCGCCAGGACACGCTCAAGGAGCTGGAAGAGCGGGAACAGGCCATGCATCGCGATCTGCGGCGGGTCGAGGCGCAAATCGACGAGCTCCAGCGATCCGTGCGCAAGCAGGAAGCCGAGTTGGACGCCCTGCGCGGCCGGGAGGTGGAGCTTCGCGCGGAGTATTTCCGGCTTGAAGCCCGGCGCGACGCCATCGGCAAGGAACTCGTCCGTCTCGTGCAAGGCATCTGGCCCATTCACATGCGCAATATGCGCAACCGTTTTTCCGGATTGACCTCCTGGGAGGACGCGGACCGACGTTTCCAGTGGCTGGCCGCCGTGTACAGGCAGGTCTTGGGCGTGATGAAGGAAGCGGCCGCCGCTGCCCTGGAGCGCGCGGACAACCTGCGCAGGCAGCAGGCGCTCAGCCAGGAAGCGTCAAAACGGCTCGAGGCGGTCAACAAGGACAAGGACGAGCTGCTCCGGCAGCGGCTGAAGCTGCGCTCCGGGCTGCGCAGCGTCCAGGGCGAAAAGGAAAGCCTGGAAGCCGAGCTGCGTTCCATCCTGGCGACCATCAAGGAACTGAACTACCAGCTCAAGAGCCAGAAAACAAAACGTTTTTCCGAGAGCAAAGGCTTCCTGCCCTGGCCCGCCAAGGGCGAACTGGCCAAAAAATTCGCCCCCTCCGCCGACCCGCCCTTCCGAGGCATCGGCATGCGTACCGAGTCGGGTGCCCAGGTCCGCTCCGCATTCTGGGGAAAGGTGGTCCACAACGACATCCTGCGCGGGTTCGGGCGCGTGGTGATCATCTACCACGGCAACGATTATTACAGTCTCTATGCATATCTCGGCGAAAGCCCGGTCACGGTCGGTCAGGAAGTGGAAAAAGACGAACCCATCGGGTCCGCCGGGTTCTACCCCGACGTGCAAGGGCCCGGTCTCTATTTTGAATTGCGTTTTGGTCAGAAACCAATTAACCCCATTGTGTGGCTTTTCCCGAAATAATCTAGTCCGGATACGCGTCCGGTCGCTCCCATATCCTTCCCGGAGGCAGATATGCGAATTGCGCTTTGGCTGTTTACCTTTACACTGATGTTCGCCCTGACGCTCTCCACAGGCCCGGTTTCCAATGCGGCCGAAGAGAGCCACCTGGATGCGCTCAAACGGTTCAGCCAGGTGCTGGACATCGTGGAAAGCTCCTATGTCGAGGACATCTCCCGGACGCAGCTCATCGAAGACTCCATCAAGGGCATGCTGGAACAGCTCGACCCCCATTCCGCCTACCTCACCGCGCAGGACTTCCAGGACATGCAGGAAAGCACCAGCGGCAAGTTCAGCGGAATCGGCATCGAGATCAGCATGGACAACGGCCGCCTCGTGGTCGTCTCCCCCATCGAGGACACCCCCGCGTACAAGGCGGGCCTCCAGGCCGGAGACTTCATCCTCGAGATCGACGGCGAGAGCACGGAAGGCATGTCCCTGACCGACGCCGTGGACCACATCCGCGGCGAGAAAGGCACCTCCGTGACCCTGACAATCCTGCATCGCGATTCCAACCGTCCCGATGAAGTGGAAATCACCCGCGGGACGATTCCCATCATCAGCGTCAAGACCGAGGAATTGGACGAAGGCTATCTCTACGTCAGGCTGACTCGCTTCAATGAGGACACCACGCGCGATCTGCATGACAAGATCAACGAGTACCGCAGCAAGCACGAGCTCAAGGGCGTGGTGCTCGACCTGCGCAACAACCCCGGCGGCTTGCTCGATCAGGCCGTCCAGGTGTCCGACACCTTCCTTTCCGACGGCCTGCTGGTCTACATCCAGGGCAAGGGCGGCATGGGCCGTCGGGACTTCCTGGCCCGCAAGCAGGATACCGACGTGAACGCTCCCCTGGTGGTGCTCGTCAACGCGGGTTCCGCCTCGGCCTCGGAAATTGTGGCCGGAGCGCTTCAGGACCACAAACGCGGCCTGCTCCTGGGCGAACGTTCCTTCGGCAAGGGCTCGGTGCAGCAGATCATTCCCCTGCCGGACGGCGCGGGCATCAAGCTGACCACCGCCCTTTACTACACGCCCAGCGGCCGCTCCATCCAGGCCGAGGGCATCGTTCCCGACCTGGAGATTCCTTTCGCCCCCTCCAAGATGGACGCGGAAGCCGACGCCCTGCGCGGCATGACCCTGCGCGAGAAGGATCTCTCCGGTCACCTGGAGAACGCCAACGGCGACGCTCCCCGCCGCGCAAAGAAGGAAACGGAAAGCAAGGCCGCGGAAATGCTGGCCAAGGACAACCAGCTCCGGCTGGCCCTGGAGATGGTCCGCAAGCTTCCCCGGATCACTCAGATTCACTAGCAGGATTTCCTGCCGGGGTTCCTCTTGAGGAAATCCGGCGGAAAACCCTACGATACCGGCATGGCAGAATCCCGCCGCCCCGATCAAGAACAACAGCCCCTCAATCCGGACGGCTCCGAACAGGAGCCGTCCGGTCCGGGGCGTTCCGTCCCCGCCGCCCTTCTCGATTCATTGCTTCGGCCCGTCCCGTTGGTCACTCTCGGGCTGGCCGTGGTCTTTTGCGCCTTGCTCCTGCTCTTCCTCCGTTCCGGCGCGGAGCAGGATCCGCAGGGCGTTCAGACGCCGCAGGCGATTGCGGATCCATCCGTGATCCGTTCACGGGCTTTGCCCGAAGGCAGCGAAGTCTATCCCGCCGGCAGTCTGGAAGCGGGCGTCCGGGTCGTGGACCAGGCCCTGGTCGACGCCATGCACGCTCTGGCCATGGATCCTTCCGGCATTGCCTTCCTGGATGTCCACCGGGAGGAGCACGACGGGGAATCCTATACGTTTCAGACTCTTCATCTGCCTGAAAACATTTCCTTCACCCAGCTTCTCGCCGCGTTGAAGAGCGCCCTGCCCGAAGAACGCTACGCCATAACCCCCGGCGAGCGCGGGGAGATTCTCGTCAGCGTCGACGGCGTGCCCACGCATCGATTCGTGGGCGTTCCCCTGCCCTATCTGCCCTCCACCAAAGGCCCCAAGGTCGTGGTGGTCATCGACGACATGGGCGAGAACATGACGGTGGCGCGCTCCCTGGCCGCCCTGCCGGTCCCCGTGGTCTTCGCCGTCTGGCCCAACGCGTCCCAGGCCGCCGCCGTGCGGGAGCTGGCCGTGCGGAAAGGACTCGACCTGCTCGTTCATCTGCCCATGGAGCCGATCGGCTACCCCAAGGACAATCCCGGCAAACAGGCGCTTTTCGCGTCCATGAGCGACGAGGCTCTGGACAAGACCATCGCGGCGAACCTGGCCAAAGTTCCGGAAGCCGTGGGCGTGAACAACCACATGGGCTCGCGGTTCACCAGCGACGCGCACGGCATGGATCGGTTGATGCGCCTGCTCAAAAAGCGCCATCTCTTCTTCCTGGACAGCCGCACCACGGCCAAGAGCGTCGGCCGCGCCCGCGCGCGCGCAGCAGGCTTGCCCTTCTACGGGCGCGACGTTTTTCTGGACAACTCCCTGGCCGTGCCCGACATCGTGCTTCAGCTCAAGAAGGCCGAACGGCTGGCCCTGCGCAACGGAGTGGCCATCGCCATCGGGCATCCCCACCCCCAGACCGTGCAGGCCCTGAGCGAATGGCTCCGAGGTCTCGACCCCGCGGTTTCCGTGGTTCCGTTGACTTCCCTCGCGCCGCAATAGCTTCGGAAATCGTCGTTTTTTTGACCTCCTTTTCTCTTCCCGTCCGTCTGCGGCGTTGCCAGTCCAAAGCGGACTGGTGTAGGGTCGCGACATGCGGCCGGGAAGCGGTCGATATTTCCTTCGGTCCGGATTTTGCTTTCACTTTTTGGTGAAACGGACCGCCGCCGTCAGCGCGACGGCGGCACGACAGTGAGAACATTCGCCCAGCTTTTCGAGGACCACGGGTATGAGCAAGATTCTTGAACAGGATGAAGTCGATGCGTTGTTGCGCGGACTTTCGGGCGGCGATGTCGAAACGGAGACGGACCTGCCGGAGGACGACTCCGGCGTCGTAGCCTTCGACCTCGCCAACCAGGACCGCATCATTCGCGGCCGCATGCCGGTTCTGGAAATCGTCAACGACCGCTTTGCGCGGCTGGCCACCAACGCCCTGGCCAACACCATGCGCAAGCGCGTGGACATCAACCCGATTTCCATCGACATGTCCAAGTTCGGCGATTTCATGCGCTCCCTGCCCGTGCCGACCTCCATCTCCATCTTCAAGATGGACCCGCTGCGCGGAAACGCCATCCTCGTGGTGGATTCGCGGCTGGTCTTCGCCCTGGTGGAGAGCTTCTTCGGCGGCGCAGGCAGCCAGCCCAAGGTCGAAGGACGCGATTTCACGCCCATCGAGCAGGCCATCGTGGACCGTGTGGTCAAGATCGCCCTTTCGAACATGGAAGATTCCTGGAAGCCCGTGCACGAGGTACATGTGGAGATGGTGCGCACCGAGGTCAACCCCCAGTTCGCGGCCATCGTGCCCCCTTCGGACGTGGTCATCGTCGTCACCTTCGAGGTGGAGCTGGAAAACGCCATCGGCTCGCTGATCGTCTGCCTCCCCTACGCCACCATGGAGCCGATCCGCTCCAAGTTGCACGCCTCCTTCCAGTCCGAGCGGCTGGAAGTGGACCACGTCTGGATCAACCGCTTCAAGGAACGGCTCATGGAAACTCCGGTGGAAATGGTCGTCCGCCTCGGACACACCACCCTCACGGGGCGACAGCTCATGGATCTGCACAAGGGCGACATCCTGCTGCTGGACACGGACGAGGACAACCTTCTTGAAGCCGAGGTCGAAGGCGTGCGCAAGTTCTTCGGTCTGCCCGGAAGAGTGAAGGGCAACAAGGCGTTCCAGGTCATGAAGGAAGAGGAAATCCGTTTCTGATCCCTTTCGGCATCTCCTTGCCGTACGAACGGGCCGATTGAATATCGGCCCGTTTTGCATTATATGTCCCCCCTCTACTTTGCATCAGGCAACATGGTTTCTAACCGAGGGGGAACCCCAATGAAACGATTCATTTCGCCGCTTCTGGCGCTGCTGTTCAGCCTGGCCCTGCTCGCCGGGTGCGGGTCCGACAAAACCGCGGAACAGGCGGAGTCCGGGACCAAGACTCCGGAGCAGGTCCAGGAACAGGCCCCGGCGGCTTCCGAGACTGCGGAGAAAAAGCCGTTCGCCATTTCCATAACCCAGATCGTGGAGCATCCCTCCCTCGACGCCATGCGCCAGGGATTCAAGGATCGCTTTGCTGAAAAAGGCGTGCCCGCCGTCTTCACCGACCACATCGCCCAGGGAGACATGGCCACCAACGCCCAGATCGGCAAGCAGATCAAGGGCGAGGAGCCGGACCTGATCCTGGCCATCACCACTCCCTCGGCCCAGGCCGTTGTCCAGGCCATCGACGACCGTCCCATCGTGTTCACGGGCGTGACCGATCCGGTCAGCGCCAAGATCGTCGCAAGCCTGGAACATCCCGGCGCCAACGTCACGGGCATGACCGACATGAGCCCCCTGGACAAGCACGTGGAGCTGATCCGGACCTTCCTGCCGGAAATCAAGAAGCTCGGCGTGATCTACAACGCAGGCGAAACCAACTCCGTGGTCCTCGTGAACCTGCTCAAGGCCCAGTGCGCGCCTTTCGGCATCGAAGTGGTCGAGGCCACCATCGACAACTCCAGCGGCGTCTACCAGGCGGCCAAGAGCCTCGTGGGCCGCTGCGAGGCCATCTACGTGCCCGTGGACAATACCGTTGTCTCGGCCCTGGAATCGGCCATCAAGGTCTGCGAGGAGAGCAAGCTGCCCCTCTTCACGGGCGACACCGACTCCGTGGCGCGCGGCAGCATCGCTGCCCTGGCCGTGGACTATTACAAGATGGGCGTGCAGACGGCCGACATGGCCATCCGCATTCTTGTGGACGGCGCGAATCCCGCGGACACTCCGGTGGAATACATCCGCGACCTTTCCCTGCACGTGAACAAGAAGGCCGCCGCGGCCATGGGCGTGACGATCCCGGAGTCCGTGCTCGAAAAGGCTTCCAAGGTCATCGAATAGCATCCATTGCGATTCAACCGGATTCGATGTATGGGCGCGGTGACTGCCGCGCCCATTTTCGTTCCGCGCGGGTCCAGGCCCAGGAAAACGACATGACGCTATACGCCTTTTCCGGAGCGCTCGAGCAAGGCTTCGTATACGGGATCATGGTTCTCGGAGTCTATCTGACCTTCCGTGTGCTCGACTTCCCGGATCTGACCGTGGACGGCAGCCTGCCTCTGGGCGCGGCCATTTCCGCCGTGGCCATCTCTTCGGGCCACGCCCCCTGGGCCGCCTGCCTCATGGCCGCCGGAGCCGGCTTTCTCGCCGGAATGGTCACGGGCTTTTTGAACACCAAGCTCAAGATCCTGCATCTGTTGGCCTCGATCCTGACCATGATCGCTCTTTACTCCATCAATATAAGAATCATGGGCAGACCGAACATGGCCCTGCTCGGCGAGCGGACCGCCGTGGAGCAGTTCTCGGACCTCACCGGACTGACCGCCAGCGTTTCCTCGCCGATCCTCTTCGGCATCATCGGCGTGGTCGCGGTGCTGGCCCTGATCTGGTTTTTGCGCACGGAGATCGGCATGGCCGTCCTGGCCACGGGCGACAACCCCCGCATGATCACGGCCCAGGGCGTGAATACGCACAATGTGATCATCTTCGGCGTGGGGCTGTCCAACGCCATGGTGGCTTTTTCCGGAGCGCTCGTGGCCCAGAGCCAAGGCGCGGCGGACGTGAACATGGGCGTGGGCACCATCGTGGCCGGTCTGGCCTCGGTGATCATCGGCGAAACCGTGTTCGGGGACCGGACCATAGGCCGGGCGCTCTTCGCGGCCCTGCTCGGCTCCGTGCTCTACCGGGTGGCCATCGCCCTGGCCCTTTCCCTGGACCTGGGCGTTTTTTCCGTCACGCCGAGCGACCTCAAGCTCATTACCGCGCTGCTGGTCGTCCTTGCGCTGACAGCGCCAAGGCTCAAGGCCAAGGTTCTGGCCAGGGGAGCGAAAAGCGCATGATCCGGGTCCATAAGCTGACGAGATATTTCAACCGGGGCGAGATCAACGAGGTTCTGGCTCTGCGCGGCGTGGACCTGGACGTCCGCGAAGGCGATTTCATCACGGTCATTGGTTCCAACGGCGCGGGCAAGTCCACCTTTCTCAACGCGCTCGCCGGAGTGTTTCCCATTGACGAGGGCAGCATCGAAATCGCCGGACAGGATGTGACCTCCTGGCCGGAACACAAGCGGGCGGCCTTCATCGGGCGCGTGTTTCAGGATCCGCTCCTCGGCACCTGCCCCCACGCCACCATCGAGCAGAATCTCTCCCTGGCCGCCAAGCGCGGCAAGCGGCGCGGACTCGGACGCGGCGTACGCCGCTCCGACCGCGAGCTTTTCCGTGAACGGCTGGTCACGCTGGGACTGGGGCTGGAAGACCGCCTCGAGGACGCCACAGGACTGCTTTCCGGCGGGCAGCGACAGGCCCTGACCATGCTCATGGCCACCCTGGTGCGGCCCAAGGTCTTGCTGCTGGACGAACACACCGCGGCGCTCGACCCGAAAACCGCGGCCCAGATCATGAACCTGACCGACGAACTGGTGCGCAAGGGCAATCTGACGACCATGATGGTCACGCACAACATGGCCCAGGCCATCGCGCACGGCAATCGGCTGATCATGTTTCACCAGGGACGCATCATCCTGGACATTGCGGGCGAGGAAAAGAATCGTCTCAAGGTCCAGGATCTCCTGGAACGCTTTCAGGAGCTTGGCGGCGACGGCTGCGTAACGGACCGCGCCCTGCTCGGCTGACATATTTGAGGGGAATTGAAACACTGCAACTTCGAGGAGGATTATTCATGACCGAACTGACCTTTTCCATCATCAAGCCCGACGCCGTGGCCGCCGGCAACATCGGCAACATCCTGCAGATGATCAGCGACAGCGGCCTGAAGATCAAGGCCACCAAGATGATCCACATGACCAAGGCCCAGGCCGAAGGTTTTTACGCCGTGCACAGCGAGCGTCCCTTCTTCGGAGAGCTGGTCGAGTTCATGACTTCCGGTCCCTGCGTCGTCAGCGTTCTGGAAGGCGAGGACGCCATCAAGCGCTACCGCGATCTGATGGGTCCGACTAACTCCACCCAGGCGCCCAAGGGCACCATCCGCGGCGAATACGGCACCGACATCCAGAACAACGCCTGCCACGGTTCGGACGGCCCGGATACGGCCAAGACCGAAGTGGCTTACTTCTTCAACCGTTTGGAAATGGTGGGATAAATGACAGCGAGCATCGGTTTTATCGGTCTGGGGAACATGGGCGCCGCCATCGTGCGGGGCCTGAAGGGAGTCGAGCTGCACGGCACGGACCTGAACGCCGCCAACGTCGAGACTCTGGCCAGGGAGTGCGGGCTGAAGGCCGCCAAGAATGCCGGAGAACTCGCCGCCTGTTGCGACTACCTTGTCCTGGCCGTGAAGCCGCAACATGCTCGCAGCGTCTGCAAGGAACTGGCTCCCCTGCTGAAAAAGGAGCAGTGCCTGATCTCCATCTGCGCCGGGCTGACCTCCGAGAAGCTCAAGGGCTGGCTCGACAAGGCTTGCCCCGTGGTCCGGGTCATGCCGAACACCCCTGCCCTGGTCAATGAAGGCGTTTTCGCCGTCTGCCTGGACGACAAGGAACTGAGCGCCGCCCAGAAGAGCTTCGTTCAGGAAATCTTCCAGGGACTCGGACAGGTGCACGCCCTGCCGGAAAAGGACTTCGATGCGTTCACGGCGGTCATCGGCTCCGGCCCCGCCTATGTCTTCTACTTCATGGAAGCCTGCATCGAGTCTGCCGTGTCGCTCGGCCTTGCCCGGCCCATGGCCACCAAGATGGTCGAGGGCCTGTTCACGGGATCGTCCAAGCTCGCGGCCCAGTCCGACCAGCATGTGTCGGTGCTGCGCGAGATGGTCACCTCCCCTGCGGGAACCACGATCCAGGCGCTTATCCACATGGACAGAACCGCCATGCGCGCGTCCATCATCGACGCCATCCGCGAATCCTACGAGCGCAGCATCGAGCTCGGACAGTAACGGAAATCGCGTTTTCAGAATATGCAAAGCCCCCGACGCCGCGTGCGACGGGGGCTTTCTCGTTGACGGACGATCCGATGCGGCTTTCGGCTACAACAGCGCCAGGGAAAGCCACTGCCCCAGCAAGGCAACCAGGAGCGCCGACCAGAACAGCAGCCGTTCGAGCGCTCCGAGCATGGACGAGGTCCAGACAGAGGCTTCCGGACCGACCGCGGGCTTGTGTTTGATGATCCCGAAATAGATTGCCGAGCCTCCCATGCCGCCGCCGCAGAGCCAGGCGCAGACGGCCATGGGCCAGCCGGCGTTGGGGCTATCCATTTTCCTGGCGTCCGCGGGCGCCCTGCGCCAGGCCTCGCGCCAGTCGAGTCCCATGATCCAGCCGCAGAAAAGCAGCGCGCCAAAGCTGAGACGGGCTGGAATCCAGGCCAGCAGATCGTCGGTGCGGGCCGCGAACCAGCCGAGGTTTTCATACTCGGCGGTGCGGTAGCCCCACATGGAATCCAGCGTGGAGACGGTCTTGTACAGCCAGAGACCAAAAGGCCCGGTCAGGCAGAGCCAGAAGAACGGGGCGACGAAACCGTCGTTGAAGTTCTCGCTCAGGGTTTCGGCCAGGGTCCGGCGGCAGTCGTGCTCGTCAAGCGCGGAGGTGTCCCGGCTCACGAGCATGGACAGTGCAGTGCGGGCCTTTTCAAGCTCTCCCGCGTCGAGGAGCGCGGACACGCGGCGGCCCTCCTTGAAGAGACACCCCAAGGCAAGCCCGGCATAGGCGAAATAGAACATCGCCAGCCAGCCGATCAGCGGCAAAATGGTGACGAAGCCGTAGCCGAACGCGGTGACGGCGAGCAGGGCCAGGGACGCCCCCGTGCCGTACGCGCGGCTGGGACAACCGCCGCAGAACAGCCTTCCCGCATCTTCCAGCCGTCTGGCCAGCCAGCCGATCCAGCGCACGGGATGGGGCCAGCCCTGCGGGTCGCCCAGGACGAGATCAAGCCCGAAGGCGATCAACGGAAGAAAATCCATGAGTTCCATCGACGCCTCCGTACTTCAAGTTTTGATGAATGGCAAAAAAAAGGGGAGGAAGGCCTTTGGCGGCCCTCCTCCCCCGATGGGATGCTTGGTCTAGTTGTCGAAGTAGGACCGCAGCAGCGCGGAGCGCACCGGATGGCGCAGCTTGCGCAGGGCCTTGGCCTCGATCTGTCGAATGCGTTCGCGGGTGACGTTGAAGAGCTTGCCCACTTCCTCAAGGGTGTGGTCGCTCTTTTCGCCGATGCCGAACCGCTTGCGCAGCACCTGCTCCTCGCGCGGGGTCAGGTCCGCCAGCACGGCGGCGATCTGCTCGCCGAGCTTGGTGGAGACCACTTCCTCCGCCGGGGCGGTGGCCTTCTTGTCCTCGATGAAATCGCCCAGGCTGGAATCTTCCTCGTCGCCGATGGGCGTTTCCAGGGAGATGGGTTCCTTCGCGATCTTGAGCACTTTCTTGACCTTTTCCAGCGGGTAGTCCATGCGCTCGGCGATTTCTTCGGGAGAAGGATCGCGTCCCAGCTCCTGCACGAGGTAGCGGGAGGTGCGGATGAGCTTATTGATGGTCTCGATCATGTGCACCGGGATGCGGATCGTCCGGGCCTGGTCCGCGATGGCGCGGGTGATGGCCTGGCGAATCCACCAGGTGGCGTAGGTCGAGAACTTGTAGCCGCGCTGGTATTCGAACTTGTCCACGGCCTTCATCAGGCCGATGTTGCCTTCCTGGATCAGGTCCAGGAACTGCAAGCCGCGGTTGGTGTACTTTTTGGCGATGGAAACGACCAGCCGCAGGTTGGCGCGGATGAGTTCCTGCTTGGCGCGCATGGCCGCTACGTTGCCGCGCTTGATGCGCCAGAGCACTTCTTCGAGGTCGTTGACGTTGTGGCAGCACTTTTCCTGAAGCCGGGTCAGGATCTCCAGCTTGCCCGCGAGCATTTCCTTGAAGGAGAAGAACTCCTCCACGGTCATGCCGAGCGCGTCGGACGCGGCCACCGGGTTCATTTCCCGCTCGTCCACCTGCTTGAAGATGGTTTCGATCTCGTCGCGGGTCTTGCCCACGGAAAGCACGTAGGCGGAGAGGTCGCGCTGGCAGTTGTGCATCTGCCGGACGTAGTCGCCCACGGTCTCGATGATCCTGTCGATGAGGGTCTTTTCGAGCTTGATGTCGCGCAGACGCCGGACCACTTCGTCCTTGAAGTTCAGGATCTCCATCTGCACGCCGTAGACGCGGCGCTCCAGCTGGGCGCAGGAGTCCAGCTTCTCGTAGATCTTCTTCTTTTTCTTGTAGAGCTGCTTGACCTCGTCGAGCAGGAAGATGACCCGCTGCCGCTGGTTCATCTCGTCCTCGGACGGATCGTCCTCCTCGATGGTCTTGACCACGTCCTTGAGCTTGATGCGCTGGTCCTTGAGATCCTCGCCCACCTGGATGAGTTCCTCGACGGCCACGGGCACTTCCACAAGGGCGAACAGCACGTCCATCTCGCCGTTCTCGATCTTCTTGGCGATGACGACTTCGCCCTCGCGATCGAGCAGGTGCACGGCTCCCATCTCGCGCAGATACATGCGCACGGGATCGGTGCTGCGGGAGGAATAGTCGATGGCGTCGTCCTCGTCCTTGACGAGTTCGAGCTCTTCATCGGAGTCACCGGCGTCGGAGGTCAGCTTCTTGCTGTTTTCCTCGTTGTCCACGATGACGATATTCATGTCGTCGAAGATGTTGATGACTTCTTCGATCTGCTCCGGGTTGTTGATATCCGAGGGCAGGGCCTTGCCCACTTCCTCGAACGTCAGGAATCCGTTCTTTTTACCCTTGGCGATAAGGGTCTTGATCTGCTGGATTTCCTTAATGTTGCTCATCACTCCTCCCCAAGAAATCGTTCAGGGCCTTGGTGCATTCCGCCACCGCCTGTTCATCGCCCCGCTCTTGCGCCAGCTTGAGAGCCTCGATCAATTCACGGCGCCGGTACTTTTCGCGGACGCCTTCGATTCGGTCGCAAATGTGGTTCCATTCCTCTTGCAATTCTTCGCCGGAAAAGGCGAGCGTCTGCTCGAGTTCCAATCGGCACTCGGCCCAAAACCGTTTTTCCTGGTCATCCAGGTTGGGGAGGAGATCCTGCCCGTGCAGCTTCACGAGCTTTTGCCAGAGCTTTTCGCCCCAGTCCGTGGTCAGGATCGTTCCGAAACCCCTTTTGCAAAGGTCGGGCACATAGTCCGGATATTGAATGGGAAACCGCAGGAAATACCTGTCGTCCTTGTCCTCCCTTCCCACCTTCGGCGCGGGCCGTGGTGCGGAACTTCTGGCCTGGGGCCGGGGAACTCCGGTCGTGGAACGCAGTATAGCCTCGGACAGGCCCAGTCCCTGCGCCATGCGGGGCAGGTAGAAGGCCTTGAGCGAGGCGTCTTGCAGTTTTTGCAGGAATCCTTGCGCCCAGTCCATGATCTCCTTGGGCGAATGTTCCTTGCACAACGTGCTCATGGCGAAGGTAAGACCGTCTTCGGCAGCGTCAAGACACGCCTCAAAGCCTCTCTTGCCTTGAGTCTGCAAAACGCTGTCCACGTCCTCGCCTTCCGGCAGGAGCACCACGTTGACTCTGAGTCCCTGCAACAGGATCATTTCCGCGCTGCGAAGCGCGGCTTTCCTGCCGGGAGCGTCTCCGTCGAAAACGAGATCGACCCGATTGCAGAAACCCGCCAGCCGCCGGACCTGATCCGGGGTCAGTGCCGTGCCGAGCACGCCGCAGGAGTCCTTGAATCCGAACTGATGCAGCGAGAGCACGTCCACGTAGCCCTCGGTCAGCAGCGCCCTTCTCGTCCGGGTCATGTGTCTGCGGGCCTGGTAGAGCCCGTAGAGGTGATCGCCTTTTTTGTAGATCGGGGAATCACTGCTGTTCAGGTACTTCGGTTCCCCTTCAGTAATGATTCTTCCGCCAAAGGCAATGACCTGACCCGATAAATCTTGAATTGGGAAGACCAGACGGGCGCGGAAACGATCATATATAGACCCTTTCTGATTGCTTGACAAGAGCCCGGACTCCACTCCCTGCTCCGGAGTAAAGCCCTTGGATTGCAGGAAATGATCCAGCGCATGCCAGTCTTCGAGACTGTATCCCAGGCCGAATTCGGAGACGATTTCCGGACTCATGCCGCGCCGCTGCAAATAATCCCGGGCAACGCTTCCGGCAGGCAGGCGCAGGTTGTCCGAAAAATGCCGCGCGGCCCAGGTGTGCATGTCCAGGTACAAACGCTTCATCTTGCGGCGCTCGTCCGCCTGCGGGTCCGGGCGAACGTCCCCGAGATCCACTCCCGCCTCTGCGGCGAGCTGTTCCAGGGCGTCCCGAAACTCCAATCCATTGATGCGTTTGTAGAAGTCGATCACGTCCCCGGAAGCCTGGCAGCCGAAGCAATAGAAAAAGCCTTCCTGCTCATTCACGGACATGGAAGGCTTGGTTTCCTGGTGAAACGGGCACGCGCCCATCCAGCGCCCTGAAACGGGCTTGAGATCGACGTAGCGGCGCACCACGTCGGCGATGTTCAACTTGCTCTTGATGAGCTGTATGGGGTCAGACTGCATTCCCCTCTCCTCCGGGCGTCGGCCCTATTTGAGGGTCACTTCCGTCATTCCGTCCCCGCCCCGCTCTTCCGTGGCCAGGGCAAAAGATTCCACCGCAGGGTAGTTCCTCAAAAATTCGTGAACTTCTCGGCGCAGAGCGCCGGTGCCTCGACCGTGAATGATCTCAAGCTGGCTTGCGCCTCGCAGCAGAGCGCCGTCCAGGAATCGCTCCGTCTCGCTCAAGGCTATATCGGCACGCATTCCCCGCAAGTCCAGGGTCAGGGTCGGGCCGGGAGCGGTTTTCGCCGTGACGACGACGGTGGATTTCTGTTCGCGGCTTTGCGCCGGACCGAGATCGGCACCATTGACCCACATGGCCACCCCGTCCATATCCACCTTGACGCGCCGTTTCTTTTCGTCCTTTTCCACGACGCGGCCGCGCTTTCCCCAAGAAATGTAGAGGATGTCCTCGCCGACGACAATATCGTCCCAGCCGAATGCGGGCTGATCGGGGTCGGCCATGGCAGGCGACGCCGAATCCGGCGCGATTTTTTCGCGCACTTCGGACAGCTTCTTGAGCGCCTGCTTGCGCCCTGCCTTGCCTTCCTTCCACTGGCGAAGAACCGTCTGCGCCGTGCCGCGCACCTCTTCGAGAAGCTTGACCTTGTCCTTCTCGAATCCGGCTTCCAGCTTTTCTCGGCGGGCCTTGAGGCGCTGCTGCTCTTCGGCCAGCTCATCCAGTTCGAGCTGTCTGCGCACGGCGAGTTCATTCAGCCGGGCAAGCACGGTTCCGGTTTCTGAGCCTTCAAGCAAAAGATATTGTTCGGCTTTTTCAAGAATCTCCGCAGGCAGGCCGTGTTCGCGGGCCACATCCAGGGCGATGCTCGCGCCGACCTGGTCGTAGGCCAGCCGGAAAAGAGGTTTCTTGGTTCGCGGATCAAAGAGCACGCTTGCGGCGCGCACGTGGTCCGAAGCCAGCGCATACGCCTTCAGCGCCGGGAAGTGCGTTGCGGCCAGGGTCACGCCCCCCTTGGCCGTGAGCCTGTCGAGCACGGCCTGGGCCAAGGCCGCGCCCTGGGTCGGATCGGTCCCCGCGCCGAACTCGTCGAGCAGAAAGAGACTGCGTTCATCCACGCTGCTCCACGCTTGGCTGACGTAGCGGATTTGGGCGGTAAAGGTGCTCACATGGCTTTCAAGACTCTGCTCGTCGCCCATGATCACGTAGATGTGCGGAAGATACGGCAGGGAGCCGCCCGCTCCGACGGGCACGGGCAGGGCCGCATAGGCCATCATGGCGCAAAGGCCCACGGTCTTCAGGGTCACGGTCTTGCCGCCGGCATTGCCGCCGCTGATGACCAGGGTGCGGTCGCCGGGACGAAGGACGACGTCCACGGACTGCACGTCGTACCCGGCCAGCACCAGAAGCGGATGGCGGGCATCGGTCAGCCGCAGGGGCGCGCCTTCGGAAACTTCCAGGGGGGAGGCGTCGAGCCTCTCTCCCAGGGCCACCTTGGCCAGGAGCACGTCCAGGCGGAGGAGAAATTCGTAGCCGCCCTGCACGCCTGCGCGTTCGGAGCGGAACAGTCCGGTGAGATAGTCGAGAATCTTCTTCTCCTCGACGGCTTCTTCCTTCTTCAGTTCCTGAAGCTGGTTGTTCAGCTCCACCAGGAACATCGGCTCGAAATAGCAGGTCTCGCCGGTCTGGGAATAATCATGGATGATGCCCTGGAAGCGTCCCTTGAAATTCGCCTTGAGCGGCAGGACGTAGCGATCCGAGGCCAGGGTCATGAAATCGTCCTGGAGATAGTGCGAGAGGTCGCGTCCCAGAATGAAATCCTTGACCTTCTTCGTGCAGCGCTGATGGATGCCCCGAATCTCGGAACGCACGGCGGCCAACTCCGGGGTGGCCTCATCACGGATGCGGCCTTCGGCGTCGATGCAGCGAAAAACGGCGGAAGCGATCTTGGCGGGCCAAGGACTGGGGCAAAGCGCGTCACGCAGGCGCAAATAGCGATCGTCGCCGCTTTGCAGCGCGTCGAGCGCTTCGCGCGCCAAGCGCAACACCTGTCCCAAGGCGGTGAAATCGTCGATATCCAGGCTGCCGTGCTCGCGTGCGTCCAGGAAATGGAACAGCCCGGCCAGGGAGGGAAATCCGGTCAGCTGGAACCCGGACACGCCGGACCACTCCCGCGCCAGGACGAGCAGATCGGTCTGGCGGCGGATTTCGTCAAGGGAATCATACGGCGCGAGTTCCCGACACGCCTCAGCCCCAGGCTCGGATGCGGCGAGCTCTGCCAAGGCTGAAAGTATCTTGGGGAACTCCAGCAACAGTGCGGTTCTGGAATCCATGATTATGAAGGAGGTATTATGCGAGGCGGGCTCGGACCAGAGCGCTGGCGGTTTTGCCGTCGATCTGCCCCTTGTGCTTCGCTTGCAGGGCCTGCATGACGCGGCCCATGTCTTTCATTTCGGATGCGCCCGTCTCTGCGACAATCGCATCGATGGCGCGTTCCAGCTCTTCGGCGGTAAGCTGGACAGGCATGTAGCTCTGAAGGACAACCATCTCCAGTCGTTCCTGTTCGGCCAACTCCGGTCGACCGCCCTTGGTGTACTGGTCGATGGACTCCTTGCGTTGCTTGAGCTGACGGGCGACGAGATCAAGCACCTCGTCATCGGTCGGATCACGCCGAAGTTCAATCGAAGCGTTTTTGATGGCCGTCTTGAGCATTCTCAAGACGGCCACTTTGACGTCTTCTTTGGCCTTGTAGGCCGAGAGATAGTCTTTTTCGATGGCTTTCAGAAGGCTCATCAGCTGGACTTCATCTTGCGCATTTTCTTGGCCAGACGCTTCTTGGCTGCGGCCTTCTTCTTCTTGCGCTGAACAGACGGCTTTTCATAATGCTGCCGCTTCTTCAGCTCGGAAAGAACGCCAGCCTTCTCCACCTGCTTCTTGAAGCGGCGCAGAGCCACGTCAAAGCTGTCGCTGTCGTCGAGATACACTCCGGGCAAAGGAATCACCTCCTCTTACTTACTTCGGACGCAATGCGCCCTGAAGAACAAAAATTTATACACCTGATCATCGATCTAGGCAAGGAGAAATATCAACTCATTTTTGAAATGCAAAAAAGCGAGGCGGCCTGCCGAAGCGGGCCGCCTCACTCGCTTGACGTGGTCGTGACTAGTGAGAATCGCCGTTGCGGGTTTCCCACCAGGACTTGATGATGGTGTAACCCATGCCGATGCCAAGTACGGCAATAACGATGTACAGGACACCGAAAAAAATGGCATGGTCCGGCTGCCACCAAGGAAGATCCTGAGGAAGCGGACTGTGAACGGTTTCGCCGTGCAGCATTGTATCCTCCCCTTACTTGACGGCTTCCTTCAGAAGCTTTCCGGGGCGGAACTTGACGACCTTGGTGGCGGGAATCTTGATCTCGGCACCGGTGCGGGGGTTGCGGCCAACGCGCTCTTTGCGCTCCTCGACCACGAACGTTCCGAATCCGGTCAGAGTCAGCTTGCCTTCGCTCACCAGGTTCCCTTCGACAGTCTCAAGAAAGGCGTTCAAGGCGCGCTCAGCGTTGGCTTTGGTGAGATTAGCCTTCTCAGCGATCTTGACTACCAACTCAGCCTTAGTCATCTGTCCTTCCTCCTCATAGATGGTTAATCGACCAATGATGGACTTGGTGACCGCCGTCGGCGGTGGTCCTTGGCACCTGTCGTGCCCGGACGCTCCCAAATTCACTTAAAGCAAACTCGTAATTCTGTCCAGGCCGATCCCGGGAAAATGGCCGATGAACTTGGCCCTGCGTGGATTTCCCAGAATCGATTGAGAATCTAAAACAGATTTCTCCAGTTCAAGTCAATAAGAAAAAAGCCTAAAGAGCCTCGCAATCCGTGACGATTCGGGTCGAAAGCTCCTGAAGTTGGACGGGGGTGAGTGCTTCCGGCCGCAATTTCAATCCGATGCCCTGCTCTTCAAGCCAGGCTGTCAATGCGTCGTTTAGTTGCGATTTCAGTATGTTACCAAGCTGTTTGCGCCGCTGCTGAAAGCACAGGCGCAGCAATCCCGACAATGCTTCCGGATCACGGGGACGCTTATCCAGCTTTTGCGGAAAAAGAACCACCACAGCGGAGTCCACCTTGGGTTGCGGGCGAAAAACGGTCGGCGGAACCTTGAACAGGAGCCGGGGAATGCTGAAACTTTGGACCCAGACGCCGAGCGCGCCGTAGGTTTTGCTGCCAGGAGCCGCCGTAAGCCGCTGGGCGACCTCGTACTGCACCATGAAGACGGCCCGTTCATATTTCGTTGTCCGGCTGACGATGTCCCAGATCAGTCGAGATCCTACATTATATGGTAGGTTGCCTGCGATGCGCAGCGCAGGGTCGTCCAGCGATTCCCAGGGGAATTCCAGGGCGTCCATGGCCCGCACGTCCGCATGCGGATGCGAAAGCCGAAGCTCCCGGGCAAGGTCCGTGTCTTTTTCGATGGCCAGGTAGGAAGCGGGAGATGCGTCGAGAATATGTCCGCTGATCGCACCTTTGCCCGGACCGATCTCCAGCACGCTGGAAGATGCGTCGATTTCCAGTGCTGCGACGATCTTGCGGCAAATGTTGGCATCCACCAGGAAATTCTGTCCGAGGCTGCGCTTGGCGCGATGTTCCATGATTCCTCCGCTGCTGACTCTACGCAAGGCCGCGCCGGATGTACATGATCGGCGGATGACGCGCAAGCCAAAGGTACATTGACACGGTACGTGCCAGCCATTAGGGATGTTACTGAAATTTCGACAAGGAGGATTCGTATGGATCTGCGAAGCTGTATCCGTGATATTCCTGATTATCCCAAAGAAGGCATCGTCTTTTTTGATATTACCCCCCTGTTGAGCAACCCGGCTGCATTTCGCTACACCGTGGACGCGCTTGCCGAGCGATTTTCGGATTGCGGAGCCACGAAGATTGCTGCCGCCGAAGCGCGCGGCTTCTTGTTCGGCGCCCCCCTGGCCTACAAGATGGGAATCGGCTTCGTGCCCGTGCGCAAACCCGGAAAACTGCCCTACCAGACCGCGCAGGTGACTTACGATCTCGAATACGGCACGGACACGCTCTGCATGCATGTGGACGCCATCGAAAAGGGCGACAAGGTTCTTGTCATCGACGATCTCCTGGCTACGGGGGGCACCGTGGGCGGAATGCTTCAGTTGCTCAAAAACAACGGAGGCGACATCGTGGGCATCGGCTTCGTCATTGAGCTCGGATTTCTCGACGGAACGGCCAAGCTCCAGGGCATCCCGCACGAATACCTTCTCAAACTATAGAGATTGCGCATGGATACCATCGGCATCATCGGCGGCAGCGGCCTGGACAATCCGGACATCCTCAAGGACGCCCGCGATGTGACGGTCGGCACGCCCTACGGCCCGCTGACCTCGCCGCTCAAGGTCGGCACCATCGGCGGCTGCAAGGTCGTGCTGTTGGCCCGCCACGGCAGGGAGCATACCGACTCCCCCACGCGGGTGGCCAACAGGGCCAATGTCTGGGCTCTCAACGAGCAGGGCTGCCAGTGCATCCTGGCGACCACGGCCGTGGGATCCCTGCGCGAGGAAATCGACCGCGGCCATCTCGTGATCCTGGACCAGTTCATCGACTTCACCCGGCGGCGGGAACTGACCTTTCATGAGGTCTTCGCCCCGCACCAGCCCGTGCACACTCCCATGGCCGAGCCCTTTTCCGCGCCGTTGCGAGAGCGTCTTATCAAGGCCTGCAAAAAACAGGGCATCCCTTTCCACGAGAAGGGAACCGTGGTCACCATCGAGGGGCCGAGGTTCTCCACCCGCGCCGAGTCGAACATGTTTCGTGCCTGGGGCGCGGACGTGATCAACATGAGCACCGCGCCGGAATGCATCCTCGCCAACGAGCTGGGAATTCCGTATGCAGCGGTGGCCATGAGCACGGACTACGACTGCTGGAAGGTGGATGAGGCTCCCGTGACCTGGGATGAAATCCTGAAAACCTTCAACGAGAACGTCGGCAAGGTCACACGCGTGCTTTTGGACGCCGTGGCAGGATTGGCCGCGGGGGAATAGCCCTCCAATCCAAAAAAACGTCCTCCTGGCCCTTGACAATACGGGGGTGCTCCGCATATTAATGCCGCCTCCCTATTTCTTTGATTGAATGCCGGCCGCAGTCGGCACTACGCAGCCATAATTACGATTTCAAGGAGCGCTACCGTGGCGAGCATCAACAAGCCCAATGCCAAGAAGGCTAAGAAAGTTCAGAAAGGGTCCCTGGCCGAAGCGAAGATGACCGAGGCCGGTCTCGAGTACAAAGGCATGATCATGGAACCCGTGGTCGAAAAATGCGAAGGCTGCGACCGCATGGTCGAAGCCGAAGGCGGCAGCTACTGCCCTTCCTACGCGCAGCCCGCCAAGAAGTGGGCCTCCGGGGTCTGCAACTTCGCCACCCATGTCCGCGCCACCGTGGACAAGGAAGGCAAGGTCAAGATCAACCCTCTGAAGGCCTCCAAGCGCGCCGCCCGCGGTCGCTAGGTTGTTCTTGTCCGTTTTCTCGCGGGGGTCTTTGGACCCCCGCTTTTTTTTTGCTCTCGTCCGGCCTTTTCTTTATTGTTCGCTTTTGCAGCCCTCATGAACCGGATCGCATCAGGGAGATTTTTCATGTCCGATCGAGTTTTCAAGCATATCGACACGCTGGTTTCCGAACTGGTGGAACTCCAACGCAACCTGGTGGCCATTCCCGCCCTGGGACCGCTCAATGGCGGCCCCGGCGAGAAGGACAAGGCCGACTGGCTGAAGAAGCGGCTCGAGGAAATGGAACTCGGCCCTGTCCGGGAGATGAACGCCCCCGCCTCGGACGTGCCCTGCGGGTATCGTCCCAACCTCGCGGCCGTGCTTCCCGGCAAGGACACGACCCGGACCTTCTGGGTCATTTCCCATATCGACGTGGTGCCTCCGGGAGACGACTCGCTCTGGAACGACGATCCCTACACCCTCGTGCGTGACGGGGACACGCTGATCGGCCGGGGGGTGGAGGACAACCACCAGGGCATGGTCAGCTCCCTGCTGCTCGCGCGTGCCTTGAAGGATCTGGATTTGACGCCGCCCATGAATCTCGGCCTGCTGCTCGTGGCCGACGAGGAAACCGGAAGCCATTTCGGCCTGGAATACGTGGTTCGGGAGCATGCCGACCTCTTCGGGGAAAAGGATCTCTTTCTCGTGCCGGATTTCGGCACCCCGGATGCGGAGACCGTGGAAATCGCGGAGAAGAGCATGTGCTGGATCAAGGTCGTAGTCACCGGCAAGCAGTGCCACGCCTCCACCCCGCACGAAGGCGTCAACGCCCTGGTGGCCGCATCCGACCTGATCATGCGTGCCCGCGCGCTCTATGAAATCTTCAACGACACGAATCCGTTGTTCGATCCTTCCGGTTCCACCTTCGAACCGACGAAGAAGGAAGCCAACGTCCAGAACATCAACACCCTGCCCGGACGGGACGTCTTTCATTTCGATTGCCGGGTGCTTCCCCACTACGACCTCGAAGACGTTCTCGGCGAACTGCGGCGCATGGCCGACGAAACCGAAAAGGCCTTTGGCGTGCGCATCGAGATCGACACGGTGCAGCGGGAACAAGCCGCTCCGCAAACCCCTGAAGACAGCGAAATCGTGCACCGCGTCATGAACGCGATCCGCACGGTCTACGGCTGCAATCCCCGGCCCGTGGGCATCGGCGGCGGAACCGTGGCCGCCATTCTGCGCCGCAAGGGGCACGACGCCGTGGTCTGGTCCAAGCTGAACCACCAGGCCCACCAGCCCAACGAGCGCAGCTCCATCGCAAACACCCTGGGCGACGCCAAGGTCATGGCCGCCGTTCTGCTGGCCTAGAGCAGCGATGATCAGGAAACCTTCTCCTCCCGAGATCCTCGATCTCATCGTGGTCGGCGCGGGACATGCCGGATGCGAGGCGGCCATGGCCGCCTCGCGCCTGGGCATGGCCACCCTGCTGCTGACCATCAACGTGGACCACATCGGCCAGCTCTCCTGCAACCCGGCCATCGGCGGACTCGCCAAGGGACACATGGTCCGGGAGATCGACGCGCTGGGCGGCATGATGGGTCTGTGGGCGGACGAGGCGGGCATCCAGTTCCGCACCCTGAATACCCGCAAGGGACCGGCGGTGCGCGCCACACGCGCGCAAATCGACCGCGCCGCCTACCTCCGCGCCGTGCAGCGGGACGTTTTCAGGCAGCCGAATCTCTGGATCAGGCAGGACACGGTCCACTCCCTGCTCATGGAAAACGGCCGCGCTGCGGGGGTGCGCTCTTCGCTGGGCGAACGCCTGCTCTCCCGCGCGGTACTGCTGACCACGGGCACGTTTCTTCAGGGCCGCATCCACATCGGATTGGACAATTTTTCCGGCGGCAGGCTCGGCGAGGCCGCGTCGAACACTCTCAGCGATTCGCTTCGCGCGGTCGGCCTGGAGCTGGGACGTCTCAAGACCGGGACCACTCCCCGGCTGCTCAAGGACAGCGTGGACTTCGAACGCATGGAAGTGCAGCCTGGCGATGATCCGGCTCCGCTTTTCAGCTTCCGTTCCAAGGCGGCCGCTCTGCCCCAGGTGCCCTGCCACCTGACCTGGACCAACGAAACCGCCCATGCCGCCATCCGTTCCGGCTTCGACCGCTCGCCCATGTTCACGGGCGTGATTACGGGCACGGGCGCCCGGTACTGCCCTTCCATCGAGGACAAGGTCGCCCGCTTTCCGGAAAAGGATCGCCATCAGGTGTTCGTGGAACCGGAGGGGCTGAACAGTCCGGAGGTCTATCCCAACGGCATCCCAACCAGCCTGCCCTACGACGTGCAGGTGCGGATGATCCGCTCCATCGTCGGACTGGAACAGGCCCAGATCGTTCGACCCGGATACGCCATCGAATACGATTATTCGCCGCCCACGCAATTGCTTCCGACCCTGGAAAGCAAAGCCCTGCCGGGCCTGTTCCTCGCCGGGCAGATCAACGGCACTTCCGGCTACGAGGAAGCGGCGGCGCAGGGCCTTTGGGCCGCGCTGAACGCCTGCCGCTCCCTGCGGAACGAGCCTCCCTTCCTGCTGCGCCGCGACCAGGCCTACATGGCCGTGCTGGTGGACGACCTCGTGACCAAAGGCACGCAGGAGCCTTACCGGATGTTCACTTCCCGTGCGGAACACCGCCTGCTGTTGCGCGAAGGCAATGCGGACCAGCGCTTGACGGCCCTGGGACGGGACATGGGCCTTGTGGACGACGCGCATTGGCAGCTTTTCAGCATCAAGAAGGACCGCCTGGAGTCGCTGCTTGCGGCGCTTCGGGGCGTGACCATCCGGCCGGACGCGGCCACGCGCGAGATCATCCTCGGCCTGGGGGGAACCCCGCCGGGCAAGGCTGTTCCCCTTTCCGCCCTGCTTCGCCAGCCCGAAGTCCGCATCCGTCAGCTGGTTCCGTTTCTGCCGCAGATCGCCGAAATGGATGAAGCCTTGCTGGAGGAAGCGGAAACGCAGGTTCGCTACGAGGGCTACATCGAGCGTCAGGAGGAACTGGTGGCCCGCTCCCGCGACCAGGAGTCCTTGGAACTGCCCATTGACCTGGACTACAAGGCCGTGGCCGGGCTGACCCGGGAAGCCGTGGAAAAACTCGGCGCGGTGCGGCCGCTGACCCTTGGACAGGCGGGGCGCATCTCCGGAATCACCCCTGCGGCCCTTTCCTGTCTTCAAGTCCATCTCAAAAAGATCAATCTCTTGTAAAAGATTCGCCCAGAGCGTCTCTTGCGGTTGACAGTCACGGTTTGACATCATACTCCATTTGTCATTGCAAGGTGCTGTCTTCTTTGACGCCCAAGCATATTTGCAGCAAGGAGGCCTCTGCTTGGACGAAGGTTCCGACAGTCGATTCTGGATGAGAATGCGCAGTATTTTCAAAAGGAACGGCCATGATCTGGAAGAACAGATCATGGATGCCCAGGACGGCGGCGCGCTGAAGCACGAGGACGCTTCGATGCTCCTCAACGTGCTTGATCTCGGAGACACCACGGCGTCGGACATCATGGTGCCGCGTACCGACATCATTTGCGCCGAGGTGGGCGGCAGCCTGGACGAAGTCGCGCAGCTCATCGTCGCGCACGGCCATTCGCGCATTCCGGTATACGAGGAAACCCGCGACCGCATGATCGGCGTCATCCACGCCAAGGATCTGCTCAGCTCTCTTACGCAGCATGAGAAATCCGCCACGCCGCTGCGGGATTTGCTCCGTGAGCTGCTCTTCGTGCCGGAAATGACCAACGTCAAGTATCTGCTGGCCACCATGCGCGCCCGAAGGACGCATATGGCCATCGTCGTGGATGAATACGGCGGCACAGCGGGGCTGGTCACGCTCGAAGACGTCATCGAGGAAATCGTGGGCGACATCGAGGACGAATACGACGTGCTGCGTCCGGACGACATCCAGGTTCTGGACAACGGCTCCCTGCTCGTTTCCGGCCGAACGGAACTGGAAGAGCTCAACGAGCGTTTTCAGCTCGGCGTGACCTCGGAACAGGTGGACACCCTTGGCGGATATCTCAGCGAGATCGCGGGGCGCATCCCCCTGCCGGGCGATTCCTTCGAGCTCCACAACCGCCGCTTCAGCGTGCAGGACGCGGACGCCAAGCAGATCAAGACCATTCTTATCGAACCGATGGAAACGCAATCTTCCGAACAAGGATAACCGTGCCCCTGCTTTGCCTTCTCGCCGTTCTTGGCGCTTTCATGGGTTATCCCAACCCCTGGGTCCACCTGCCCCCGCTGATGCTGCTCTACCCGGCGGCGCTCTGTCTGATCGCCTTTCGCGCCACAGGTTCGGCCAAGGCTTTTTTCTGGTCGCTGCTGGCGGCGGTCCTGGCGCACACGGCTTGCCTCTACTGGGTGGCCGCTCCTGTCGCGCAGTACGGCGGCCTGCCCTGGTGGCTGGCCCTTCCTTGTCCTGTCGGAGTGTCGCTGATCATGGGCCTTTACGGAGCCGTCTTCGGCTGGGCCCTCCACCGCGCCGCAAAACGCCTTCCCCCTCTGCTACTCTGCTTTTTCGCGGGCACGCTCTGGACAGCCCTGGAACAGACCGGCTCCTGGCTGTTCAGCGGCTTTCCCTGGGTCACGCTTTCCGCAGCCTTTGCGCCCTGGCCCTTGTTCATTCAGGCAGCGTCCCTCGTCGGCGCGTACGGCCTGTCCGGCCTGTTCGTCAGCCTCGTGACGGCGCTGACGCTCTGGAACACGGCTCGTTCGCCTCGCCTTCTCGTGCTTTTCCTCTGCCTGTTCCTGCTCGGTTTCGGTGCCTACCGCATGGCGGGATTCGCCCCATCCGGCGTGGACAAGCGCATCGCCCTGATCCAGGGCAACATCGACCAGGGCGAGAAATGGGAAGCCCCCTTCCAAATCGGGACGGTGCAGAAATATCTTGATCTGAGCAGGAAGGCACTGGCTGACTCCTCTTCCACGGCCCAGGCCGAAGCAGCTCCGCCCGACCTGATCGTCTGGCCGGAAACCGCCATGCCGTTTTATCTTCAGGACGCCGGAGTCTACAGCAACCAAGTCACGGATTTCGTGCGCCGCATCGGGGTACCCCTGATCGCGGGCGCTCCTGCCTATACCCAGCGTGAAGACGGATCGTTCAACTTCTACAATCGTGCCTTCCTCTTCAATCCTCACGACAATTCCGTGAGCTGGTACGACAAGGTCCATCTCGTGCCTTTCGGCGAATACGTTCCGCTGAAGGAGTGGCTGCCCATCGAGAAGCTGGCCAGCGGCGCAGGAGATTACCTGCCCGGCGCCAAGCTCGATCCCCTGAACGCCGACGGCATGCATCTCGGCCTCCTGATCTGCTACGAGGCCATCTTCCCGGAGCTGGCGCAGGAACGCGTGGCCAGGGGGGCGGACATCCTCGTCAACATCAGCAACGACGCCTGGTTCGGCCGCTCCTCCGCGCCCTGGCAGCACCTGGCCCAGACTCGGATGCGCGCAGTGGAGCAGTGCCGTTGGATAGCGCGGGGCACCAACACCGGCATCAGCGCCTTCATCGACCCTCTCGGCCGTCTTGCGGCTTCCTCGGACCTCTTCCAGGACGAAGTCTTGACCTGGGCGGTCAAACCTGTTCATGTGACTACGTTCTACCATGACGCCTACCATTGGCTGAACGTGGCGGCGTACCTTCTGGCCGGGCTGATGTCGGCCTGGGTGGTGCTCTGCCCGGCCTTGCGGCGGCCTTAACCAGCAAAGACAAGAAGCATATGCACCAGTATTCCGAGCTCAAAGGCAACAGCGCCACTCTTTTCGGCAAGTACGAGACTCTTTGGGGGCGGCTTTGACTACTCCAAGCTCGCCGAACGTCTCGCCGCGATAGAAACCCAGATTTCCCAGCCCGACGCCTGGAACCAACCGGAAAAGCTCACGCCTGTCCTGCGGGAAAAGAGCCAGCTGGAACACAAGCTGTCCACCTACGACGGCCTGCGCAAGGCCAAGGAGGATCTTGAGGTCTGGTTGGAGCTGGCCGCCGAGGACGAAGCTTCCCTGGACGACCTGCATCGCTCCATGAAGGAGTTCGAGAAGATTCTCCGCCAGACCGAGATGGCCACGCTTCTCGGCGGCGAGCAGGACGGCAGCAACGCCATTCTCGAAATCCATCCCGGCGCAGGCGGCGTGGAATCCCAGGACTGGGCCGAGATGCTGCTGCGCATGTACACGCGCTGGGCCGAGGACAAGGATTTCAAGCTCACGGTGCTCGACGTGCAGCCTGCCGAGGAAGCGGGCATCAAGAACGCCGCCTTGCAGATCGAAGGCCCCTACGCCTATGGATTTTTGCGCGGCGAGGCCGGAATCCACCGCCTGATCCGCATTTCCCCGTTCGACGCATCCGGGAGACGGCACACCTCGTTCGCTTCGGTGGACGTCTATCCCGATGTGGACGACGACATAGAAATCGAGGTCCGCGAGGAAGATCTTCGCGTCGATGTGTTCAGGGCCAGCGGTCCGGGCGGTCAGCATGTGAACAAGACCAACTCCGCCGTGCGCATCACCCACCTGCCGACCAACATAGTGGTGCAGTGCCAGAATGAAAAATCCCAGCTGCGCAACCGCCAGACGGCCATGAAGATGCTCAAGGCCCGATTGTATGAGCAGGAACTGCGCAAGCGCGAAGAGTCCCAGCGCGTGGATTACGCCAGCAAGGACGCGATCAATTTCGGAAGCCAGATCAGAACGTACACGCTCCAGCCCTACCGGCTGGTCAAGGACCACCGTTCGAACACCGAGGACGGCAACGTGGACGCCGTATTGGACGGCGCGCTGGACCGACTCATGCGCAGCTACCTCTTGTACGCCCATGCCGGAAAACAGAACGCCTGACCCGAAGGATGCGGCCATGGCCCATTCCGTGCCGGATACGGCCCTTGAGCGCGAACTGCTCAAAGAACTGACGCGCCTGCGGGATGAAATCTGCGCGGCGGCCAGAACCCCCTGCGAGGACATGGACGCGCGGACCAACCTCGGCGTGTTTCGACTGTTCAGCGGCATCAGCCTCCAGCAGTGGCGATCCATCGTTCGCCGTCTCGAACTCAAGGGCTGGCTGACCCTGCCCATCGACCGGGACATCTATCCGCACCTCACGGTGCTCCAGGAAAGCCTGGACGAGCTTTCCTACCAGTCCGAACACGACGCGCTCACGGGACTTGCCAACCGTCGATCCTTCGACCGCTTCCTCGATCTTGAAATGGAACGCGCACAACGGGCCGGAACGGCCCTGAGCCTTGCCGTCATCGACCTGGACGATTTCAAGCTCGTCAACGACACTTACGGTCATGTGGCCGGGGACGAGGTTCTTGTCCGCCTCGCGAAGATCATCACGGGCAACAAGCGCCGCTACGATCTGGCCGCGCGCATCGGCGGGGAGGAATTCGCCATCGTCCTGCCCGGCATAGGCCAGGTGCGCAGCGCCAAAGTCGTGGACCGCATTCGCCAGGATCTTGAGGAAAGCGCCTTTTCCTTTCCCGGCGGCGAGGGCGTCGTATCCGTGAGCTGCTCCGCGGGCATTGCCAGCTATCGCGGAACGACGCGTTTTTCTCCCAAGGATTTTTTCGAACTTGCGGACAAGGCTCTCTACGCTGCCAAGACAGCTGGAAAGAACCGCACCGAGCTGGCCCCCATGCCCGACATCGAGCAGGCAATCCGCCCCTCTCTGGTACAGGCCAGCGAAAAGCGTTTCCTCTTCACCGGAAAACCGTAGGATCCGTGGACCATGATCAACCCGAACATGACTCTGAGCCTGGCCGTCATGAGCGGCAAAGGCGGCGTCGGCAAGACGAGCATTTCGCTGAACCTCGGCTATGCGCTCCACGCCGCGGGTCTGAAGACCTTGCTTATGGATTGCGACCTGGGGCTCGCCAACCTGGACGTGCTCCTGGGCATCGCCCCGGAGAAGAATCTTCAGGATCTGCTCAAGCACGACATCGACACCTCGGACGTGGCGGTCGCCGTGGAGCCGGACGGGCTGGACGTGCTCCCCGCGGCCAGCGGCGTGCCGGAGCTTGTGGAAATGGATGAAGACATGCAGAACGTCATGCTGGACAAGATCGTCCAGCTTGCCGGAAGCTACAACATGCTCATCCTCGACCTGGGCGCCGGCATCAGCCGAACCGTCATGACCTTCGCCTCCATGGCGCAGCTTCGTCTGGTAGTGGTCACGCCGGAGCCGACCTCGCTCACGGACGGCTACGCCGTCATCAAGGTGCTGGCCACGGAGCACGGCGTGCGTGATTTCCTGGTCGTGGTCAACCAGGTGGAATCCAAGGCCGAGGCCGAGCGCACCTTCACCCGGCTGTCCGAAGCCTGCAAGACCTTCCTGGGGATCGAGATCCGCAATCTCGGACACATACGCGACGACCGCAATGTTTCCGAAGCGGTCCGGCGCCAGAAGGCGTTGCTGAAAATCGCGCCTTCCTCGCCCGCGGCCCAGGATATCGTCAAGCTCGGAAGAATATTTCTGCGATATCGGACTGATAACGCTGAGAGCATAGCGCAGCGTCCTGTGCTTAAACAATTTCCGGGGACGAGGCGTAATTTGGGCTTGACGGAAGTCCCTGTTTTTCGGCATAGATAAGACACTTGGAATTTTTATTCACCGGGAGTCCACAGGGGAAGCCCGAAAACCGGCAATACCGGAGCCCACATGAACAAGAGCGAACTGATTAAGGCACTGGCCGAGCAAAAAAAGCTCCATGTGGATGAGTCCACCAAGATCGTCAGCGCGTTCATCGATTCCATCAAGGAAGCGCTTGTGCGCGGAGACCGTGTGGAAATCCGCGGATTCGGCAGTTTCAAGATCAAAGATTACGAAGGCTATGTCGGCCGCAACCCCAAGACGGGCGACGTCGTGCACGTACATCCGAAGAAGCTGCCTTTCTTCCGTCCCGGCAAAGAATTGAAGGAATTCATCAACGGTTGATATGCGTATACGAATTTTGTTTCTGCTGGCTGCGATGCTTTTCGCCGCCAGCACTTCTGACGCGCTCGCTGAAAGCTCCCTGACGATCCTCTACACCGGCAACAATTACGGAACGCTTCGCCCCTGCCCCACCTGAGGCGGCCGAACCGTCGGCGGCGTGGCCCGGAGGGCCACCTTTCTCAACTTGGCGAGGAAAGACCAACCCAAGAATGTTCCCCTGCTGACGTTGGCCGGAGGCTACGAGTTCGGCCGTGAGGCGCTCGGCTCCAAGGACGCCGAAAGCCTCAAGGCTTTGGCCGTCAGTTACGGAATGATGGGGTACGATCTCGGCCTTCTCACCGGATTCGAACTCAAGGAATTCAAAGAAAACGGCCTGACGCCCCCCGACCATTGGGTGCATCCCGATGAAGTGCGCTTCATGCGTCTGGATCGGGACGGGGTCGCCGTCGGCGTGCTTCTGTTTCCCGAGATGCCCGCCGAGGCCAAGACGCCTCCGCAGCGCGTGCTCAAGGAAATCGAGAATATCTTGCGGCAGCAGCGCGGCAAGGTGGACCTGCTCGTGGGCCTGTCCCCCTGGGGGTTGTGGGTCGAAAAAACCTACCTCGAATCCGGAGCCGACACGCCCGACATTTTGTTCGGCAGCGGTCCCGGCGTGGAGGTTCCCGGCAGCATCATAGCCGGCGGCCGGACATTCTGGACCCGACCCTATGCCAAGGGCAAAAGCGTGACGCGCATCGACATTCTCGATCTGCCGCGCGGCAAGGCATCCTTCGCATGGGCCGAGAACGGAAACATCCGGATCGAATCGCCCGCATTGACTGACAGTTATATTGAAGATATTGATGTTCTTTCCGCATTAGTCGGTGCCGGTGCCGAATAATCGCACCGTGCAGTCAGAAACCCGGCAGACCCAAAGGAGGATCACATGAACTTCAGCGGCGCGTTCACCGCATTGGTCACGCCTTTCCGGGATGGTGCCATCGACGAGGACGCATACCGCGCCCTGATCGAATGGCAGATCGAACAAGGAATCGACGGCGTCGTCCCCTGTGGAACCACCGGCGAAGCAGCGACCATGACTCATGACGAACAGGGCGAGGTCATTCGCATTTGCGTCGACCAGGTCAAAGGACGCATTCCTGTCATCGCCGGGGCGGGCTCCAACAACACCAAGGAAGCCATCCAGCTTACCCAGCTCGCCAAGAGGGCCGGAGCAGACGCCGCCCTTCAGATCACCCCCTACTACAACAAACCCACGCCCGGCGGGCTGGTGGCCCATTTCAAGGCCATTGCCGCCGAGTGCTCGATCCCCATGGTGCTCTACAACGTTCCCGGACGCACCGGCCTGAACTGTCTTCCGGCCACTGTCGCGCGCATCGCCCGCGAAGTGCCCGAAGTCAAGGCCGTCAAAGAGGCCACGGGCAATCTTTGCCAGTGCGCCGAGGTCGTGGAGCTCTGCGGCCCGGACTTCGCCCTGCTCTCCGGAGACGATTTCACGGTTCTGCCTCTTTTGGCAGTCGGCGGCTCCGGCGTGATTTCGGTGGTTTCCAACATCGTTCCGGGACTGATGAGCGGAATGTGCAAGGCGTTCGCCGAGAAGGACACCAAAAAGGCGCTCGAACTGAGCCTGAAGATGGCTCCTCTCAGCCGGGCCATGTTCATGGAAACCAACCCCATCCCCGTGAAGACCGCCCTTTGCTATATGGGCGTGATCGAGCGTGCGGAATTCCGCCTGCCCATGGTCCCGCTGCTTGAGGAAAACCGCGAACCCTTGAAGAAGGTGCTGCGCAACAGCGGCCTGATGGCTTGATTCGAAACATCCGCCAATAAAAAAGGCCTCTTCGGAGGCCTTTTTTATTGGGGACAGCTTGTGGGATCCTGGAGCTTGATGAGGACTTCCCAGAGTTCATCCTCTTTCCTGAGAAACGCCTCCACGATGGCCGGATCAAAATGCTTCCCGCGTTCGCTGACGATGATGTCCCGGCAGCGTTCGCGCGAAAAGGAAGGTTTGTAGCAACGCTGGCTGCCCAACGCGTCGAATACGTCGGCAAGGGCCACGATGCGGGCCGCAAGCGGAATGTCCTCCCCGGCGAGCTGCTGCGGATATCCGCTGCCGTCCCATTTCTCATGGTGGTGCATGACGATGTCCTTGGCCACCCGGAGTTGTTCCGATCCAGTTTCCTTGTAAATATTCTCCAGAAGCTCTCCGCCGACCTCGGTGTGCTTGCGCATGATCCGGTATTCGAGCTTCGTGTACTTGCCCGGCTTGTTCAGGACGCTGTCCGGAACGGCCACCTTGCCGATGTCGTGCAGAACCGACATGGACTCGATGGTGGAAATTCTGGCGGATGTGAGCACGGAAAAGCCGTTCTCCGCAAGATCTTCACAAAGCAGACGGGTGCAGAGCTTGACTCGGCGCAAATGGTTGCCGGTCTCCTCGCTGCGGCAATCCGCAAGCTGGGCCAGGGCGAAGATGAGCTTGTCCTGGCTTTGCAGTTTGAAGATGCGCTCCGCCGCGCCGAGCCGCACCTTGAGCTCTTCCAGGTTGACCGGCTTGATGATGAAGTCGTCCGCACCCACCTCAAGGGCCTTGACCAGGTTTTCCTTGTCGGCAAGCGCGGTGAGGACAATGATATAGGTATAGTTTATTTCACGCTGGCGAATGGTTCGAATGAGCTCGAAGCCATCCATGACGGGCATTTCCAGGTCGGTGATGATCAATTTGGGGGAAAAGCGCTCGAATTGGTCAAGCCCGTCCTTGCCGTCGCTCGCTTCCAGGATGTCGAAATCCCATCCCTTGAGCTGGCGGACCAGGGTTTTCCGCTGAAAGCGCGAATCCTCGACCACAAGGATCGTATGCGCTTTTTCTAAATCCCAGTTGACCAAATTCATTCTCGCAATGCTGCAATCGCGTTGGAGGAAGCCCGAGACGCCCCCGGCATTTTCGTGAACATGTATTTTGAAGGCTTTGCGTCAAACTGTCAAAACAAAACCGGGCGTCGCCCCCCCCTTCGCGGTCTGGAAACGACATGAATTTCCTTTCTTTTCTGCTGCGGGCATCCATGAGTTCAAACTCTCGGTTTGCCCAAATCATAAGCATGTCGATTTGAGAGGTTATGATTCGTTTTTTTTACCTTGAGTTTGATCGAACTGCAACACTCCCTTGAGGGCATCTCTCTTTTCGGAGTGCCAATATTTATTATCGATCCAAAATTATTGATAATATTTACTATTGACAGAATCAGCTCATCAACATAATTTCCTATCCTAATGGTATGGAATAAGCAGATAGCTTTGCGGGCCATCCTCGGCCTGATCCTGAGCGCATTCGTTCTCGCGGCTGGACTTCCCGCGAGTTCGATGGCTTCCAGTTGCGCCCCTTGTACAAATCCGCTTTCTCATTCCGATGCAGCTTCGGATTGCGAAGATCGCCTGTCCGGGCTCATGCCTTGTTGCGTGGATTTCACGGCCATTTTGGATTCGCCTTCGTCCTGGTGTTCCCCCCGTCCCTTGCCCTGCGCCTGCTCCATGCAACAGGCAGGAGCCCAGGCGCGAAATTCCGAAGCATCTGCACTTCGAAACCCCGCGTTCTCGGCCTTATCCATCTCTGGTTCCGTTGTCGCAGGTTCCTACGGCGGCTCTGCATATCTTTCTTCTCAATCCTACTCCTTCCCGATCCCGGACAGCTCGCTCTATCTCCGGCATCGGTCGCTCAGGCTGTAAGCCGGCAAAATCCTTCCCCTCTCTATTGTAATCCCCCCTTCCGGGGCTTTCTGTTCATCCGTTCGCCTTGCAGCGAACTATCGGCCCGTGCCGAAAGGAATGCATCATGTCCAATAAGATTGCCGTGTTTGTTGTGTTGTCTTTTTTCGTAACCATCGTGGTGTCCTTTTCCGGCGGTGATGCCCAGGCCTTTGGATTCTTCAGTAAATATAAGTCAGTTGAAGCCGTTAACGGTGTCGTGACTGTTCCAGTCGAGGAAGTGGATGACGGCAGCGCTCATTTTTTCGAGTTTGATGCCAATGGTCGCAGTGTCCGGTTTTTCGTTCTGAAAAGCAGCGACGGTGTCATCAGAGCAGCCTTTGACGCCTGCGACGTTTGTTTCGAAGCCCGCAAGGGGTACGTGCAGAATGGCGACTTCATGATCTGCCAGAACTGCGGACAGAAGTTTCATAGCGCCCGCATCAATGAGGTGCGCGGCGGTTGCAATCCCGCTCCGCTGGAACGCACCTACGATTCGAACAGCGTGAAGTTCAACGTCGCCGACATCGCAGCCGGCGCTGGTTATTTTTAGACAACAGTATGAACATACTCACGATACCCTTGCGGAACATCCGCAGGAAACCGCTACGGGCGGCCATGTTGCTCGGAGTGTTTGCACTCGGTCTGACTGCCGTCATCGCGCTTGCGCTCGTTTCCGGCCGAGTCGGGGATAGTTTGGAGCAAAAGCTCTTGGCTTTTGGTGCGAACATTCTTGTATCTCCGAAAACAGACACTCTTACAGTGAGTTATGGTGGCTTTCAGCTTGGCGACCTGCCCTTTGGAGAACGCAGCCTGCAACTTGAGGAGGTGGATTCGGCGATCCGCTCGATTCAACTTCGGGAGCGCATCAGCGCCGTTGCCCCCAAGCTTGTCGCCATGACCGAGGCCGTCGGCAGGGATGCACGAAAAGTGGGCGTCGGCGTGGTCGGCGTCCGCTGGGAAGATGAAAAACAACTCAAGGGTTTTTGGGCCGTTCAGGGGGCCTACCCTGATAACGGGCAGGAATTGATCGCCGGCTTCCGCGCGGCGGAAAGCTTGGGACTCAAGCCCGGCGACACTCTTGAACTCTTCGGGAACACGTTCACGGTCAGCGGGGTGCTGCACTCCACGGGCTCCGACGACGACAAGGTTCTATTTGCGGATATCACCACGGTGCAGGCCTTCACTGGCCAACCCGGCAGCGTCAGCTTCGTCGAAGTCGCGGCGCTCTGCTCCGGCTGCCCCATTGAGGACATCGTGGCGGAAATCAGCAATGCCATGCCAGGAAACGACGTCACCGCGTTGAAAAACGTGGTCAAGCAACGCATGTACTCGGTGGAATTCGTCCAACGTCTCGTGCTGGCCGTCAGCCTGGTCATCCTGCTGACCGCCTGCGCCATGGTCGGCCTGGCCATGCTGTCTTCAGTGAATGAACGGCGCAAGGAAATCGGGCTGCTGCGTTCCCTCGGCTACTCCAAGGGCGACATATTCGCGATCTTCAGCTTCGAGGCGTTGTTCATCGGCCTCAGCTCCGGCGTTCTCGGATATGTCTGCGGATGGTTCGCGGCAGGACAGGTGGTTTCGGTGCTCGATACCGGAACCTCAAGCAGTCTGCCGTTCCAGGCAGGTCATCTTCTGCTCGCGGCCTTCGCTGCGGCGCTGGTATCCATGTTGTCGGCCTCCTTCCCGGCGGCCAAGGCGGCCAGAGTTCGTCCCTACGACGCGCTCGCGGCTCTCTAGGAGAAATGCCATATGCTTCAAGCAATTGATATCTGCAAGACATTCCAAAACACTCCTGCCTTGCGTTCGGTGAATCTTCACATCGAGGAAGGCGAGTTCGTTTCTGTCGTGGGGCGATCCGGATCCGGAAAGTCTACGCTTCTGGCTGTTTGTTCGACACTGCTCGCGCCGGATTCCGGCCAACTGATCTACAAGGGTCAAAATGTCTCGGAACTGGACGCGGACGGGCTGAACCAACTGAGGCATACTGATTTTTCGGTGATATTCCAGTTTCATCACCTCATGCCGTATCTTACTGCCGAGGAAAACACTCTGCTTCCCTTCATGAATGCGTATCGGTCTATCTCCGCTGCTGCAACTGCCAAGGCACGCGAATGCCTTCGCCGAGTGGGGCTTGACGGCAAGGGCGACCGCCTGCCGGGCGAACTGTCCGGCGGGGAGCAGCAGCGCGTGGCCATTGCGCGCGCCCTGGTCAAGGATTCCAGGATCCTTTTCGCGGACGAGCCTACGGGCAGCCTGGATCGTGAAACTGGAGAAAGCGTCATGGCCCTGCTCCGGGAACTGAACCGCGACGGCTTGACGGTGATCATGGTCACGCATGATTCCGAATATGCGAAAATGGGGACGCGCATTGTCGAGCTTGCCGACGGAGATGTTTGCTGAGTTCGTCTCTTCCCGGCCATCAAATAGAAAAGCCCCGGCCGCAAACGCGACCGGGGCTTGTTTCATTCGGATGCCGAACCGTTTAGCCTTCGAAGGCCTTGATGAAGTTCGGAGCAACCTGCTTCTTGCGGCTCATGACGCCGTCCAGCCAAACGGACTTTCCGTTGGGCTTCACGCCGAAGGCCTTCTCGACCACGGAGGCGTCGTCGGAGGCGATCAGCATCTCGGAGCCTTCCTTCATGATGTCGGTGAGCAGGAGGAACACGGAGTGACGGCCTTCCTGCCCCTTGACCTTCTCGATCTCGGCCTGGAGGGCAGCCTTGTGGGCGTCCAGCATGGACAGGTCCACGACTTCCAGCTGGCCGATGCCGACCTTGTTGCCGGACATGTCGAAGTCCTTGTAGTCGCGGAAGACCAGCTCGGAAGGAGTGGCGCCGTCAACAGCGGACTTGACCTTGAACATCTCCATGCCCAGAGCCATGACATCGGCGACGCCCGCGATCTTGGCAAGAGCCTCGACGGCCTTCTTGTCCTGATCGGTGGTGGTCACGGACTTGAACATGACGGTGTCGGAAAGGATGGCGCACAGGAGGATGCCGGCGATGTTGGCCGGAATTTCGATGCCGTAGAAGTCGTACATGGACTTCAGGACGGTAGCGGAACAGCCCACGGGCCAGACCCACATTTCAAGGGGGTTGGAGGTGGTGATGTCGCCCAGCTTGTGGTGGTCGACGACGGCCACGAGCTCGCCCTTGGACAGGTTGTCGATGGTCTGGGAGATGTCGGTGTGGTCAACCAGAATGATCTTCTGGCCGGTGGCGTCGGTGACGATCTCGGGAGCCTTCAGGCCGAACTTGTCCAAGACGAACTTGGTCTCCGGGGCGATCTCGCCCTGGGTCACGGGCTTGGCTTCCATGCCGCGCTTGGAATACAGGTCAGCGGCGGCAATGGCGGAAGCGACGGTATCGGTGTCGGGGTTTTTGTGTCCACAAACGAGAATAGCCATAATGTTGATCCTCCTATGAGTGGTTCAATGCGTGCCAAAAACTTAGGTTGTTCCAGATATCACAAAGTCACAAGGCTGCCAAGTCACAGAAAGGAGAAGATCGCGGGAGGAGGCGGATGTCCTGACGCCTTGAAAAGCGGCGCGTTTTCTCGTCCCAGACCCAATGCTCGCTGATGACCGAATCAGATTGTTCCGGGTATCACAAGCGCTTTCGTCTGCCAAGTCATAGCGCCTTGATAATCAAGGCCAGGCCGACCAGGGCCGCCCCGCTGAAAAAGACCGCGTAGGCGCGCCGAACGCGCAACGCGAGCAGGCCGCCGAGGCTTGCCGCGAGCCAGAGATGCGGCCAATCCACGTTCATCTGGTCGAGGAGCGGACCAAGTACGCCGAGCAGCATCCGAAGGAGCAGGTCCAAAATGACCAGCGAGACGAAAAAGAAGAGCCAGGACGTCGCAAAACTGCGCAGCATGGACAAATAGATGATGCGTTCCGGGAAAGGCCCGGATCCCAGTCGTTCCGCCCATTGCTGGGCCATTGCGTGGCACTTGCCCTGCCCGATTCGCAGTTTTGCCTCGAGTCGCGTGCCGAGCCAGGCCATGGGGATGCCGGCGGTCATGGCCAGAGCGATCTGGCCCGTGTCCGTCAGGCCGTACAGCGAGGTAAGCGCCAGCGCCGTAAACATTGCCGCTCCCAAATGGGGAGGGATGTAGGTTCCCGCTGGGATGATGTCCAGCCAGGCAAGCTCGAAAAAAATGGCGATTTTCAGGCAGATATCGTAGTCGCCCGTTGCCAGGGCCCAGAGCAGGCCGATGAAGAGCGGCCGCTCAAGCAGGCCGATGCTCAGCGAAAAGCGGAACAGCGAGAAGAGCGCAAAAAAAAACCAATCAGCGCAAACCACGCGAGAGCGGAAGTGGCCATCATCCGAACCTCACTTGCACCGGGTCGTTGGGGACGCAGCGAAAGTCCAGTCGGACCTTGCTGTCGAGAAAGAAGCGCAGGCACGCCTCTTCCTGCTCATTGACGGCGACGCTCGGGGACAGCTGTCTTTTTCCTGGAGCGTAATGAATGTTTCCGATGTTGATCGCGGAAAAGGAAAACCCGATCTCATAGGCCTTCCGGGCATCTTCGCAATTGGAAAAGAGCACCAGAGTCGAGCTTTGGCTGGACGTCCACATGGATGTTTTCTGGAGATGCAGGAGATCGCGCACGGGGACGAAGGAGGCGTTCATGGTCTGCGGGATGGCCAGGGACATGATCTGCTGGGTCAACATGTCTTCGGCGACCTTATCGTTGGCGACGATGATGGTCGTGGCCCCTGTGTAGGGCAACCACGTCTCCACGACCTGTCCGTGGACGAGGCGATTGTCCACCCGCACCCAGTTCATGAGCCGCTTCCCTGCCGACCGGCGCCGGAGCGGCGCGCAAGCATTTCCCCGGCGACCACGATTCCCTGTCGTCCCGCGGATTTGACCTGGGCCGCCATTTCCGCGAGCGGCAATTCCCGCGATTGAATGGCCTTGACCACCATGGGCATGTTGACGCCGGAAATGACTTCCAGCTCAAAGGATTTCAGCAGCGACAGGCTCAGAGTCGTGGGCGTTCCGCCGAAAAGATCGGTCAGGATAAGAACCCCGTTTCCCTTGCTGCATTTTTCGACCGCATCGCGAATGGATACGACCAGTTCGTCCACTGCCGATTCCTGAGGCACGCCCACAGCGCGGACGTTTTCCTGCGGCCCCACGACCAGTTCGGCCGCTTCGAGAAGGCTTGCGCCGAACGATCCATGCGTCACGACCACAACGCCGACAAGCTGTCCCTGCTTCGATTTCGACATGGCTATCCGAGTTCGTAGTGGCGATGCTCAAGAGTCACGGCGTAGCCCGCTTTTCTAAGCACCCGGTTGAGCATCTCCCCGGTGGCGACCGAACGGTGCCTCCCGCCCGTGCAGCCCAGGGCCACAGTGACCCTGTACCGCCCCTCCTGCGCAAAAAGCGGCAGGAGATAACAAAGAAAATTGACGAAACGCTCCTTGAAGGAACGTCCTATTTCACTTTCCAGCACATATTCGGATATTTCGGGATCCTTTCCGGAAAGAGGCCGCAGTTTCTCATCGAAATATGGATTTGGCAAGAAACGGAGATCAAAAACAAGATCCGCATCGATGGGCACGCCGTATTTGAATCCGAACGTCAAGAGGTGGACGCGCATGCTGGAACCGGGGTCTTCGAGTGCCGTCCATTTTTCCTGGATGATCCGCCGCAAATCGTGGATGGAGTAGCCCGTGGTGTCGATGACGAGATCGGCGGATGTCCGGATCGGCCCCAGGAGTTGGCGCTCCTTTTCCAGGGCCTGTTCCAGGCCGAGGGAATTGCTTTCCAACGGATGCAGCCGACGCGTGGTGGCGTAGCGGGTGAGCAGCTTGTCCTGGCGCGTCTCCAAAAACACGACCTGCACCTTGACGCCCATGGCGGCCAGTTCGGTGGAGGCGCGTTCCCATTCTTCCACGAAATCCACCTGTCGGAGGTCCATGCCCAGGGCAAGACCGCGATGGTCCTTATCCATGCCGCGAAAAAGTTCGACCATCTTCGGAAGCATGCCTGCGGGAAGCCCGTCCACGCAGAAGAAACCGAGATCTTCGAAGACGTTGAGAGCCGTGCTCTTGCCCGCACCAGAAAGCCCGGTAACGACAATCACGGGAAAAGAAACGTCTTTCTTCAAGCGGATGCCCTTCTAGGTGCCCTGCAGGAGTTGTTGAAGCCCTTCCACGCCGTCCGCTTCCAAGAAGTTCCTGCGGAATTCAGGATCTTTGAGCAGTCGCGAAATGTGCGCGAGAATGCGCAAATGAAGCCCCGCCACCTGTTCCGGGGCAATCACCAGGAAGATGATCCGGCAGGGGGCGTGATCAAGGGCCTCGAAATCGACACCCTGGGTACTGCGGGCCACTGCGACAACGATGCGATCAAGGGATTCGAGCTTGCCGTGCGGAATGGCAATGCCATCCCCGATGCCGGTCGATCCCAGGCTTTCACGGTCAAGAAGGACGCGGAGGGCCTCCTCCGCGTCCATTTCCGGAATCCTGTCGCTCACTGCGCTCACGATTTCCCGGAGCACCTCCGCCTTGGTGGCGGAGGCAAGCTCCGGCAATATCAGTTCCGTATCAAGATACTCGCCTAATCTCATTTCAGTTTCCGGGATCGATCAATCCGTAGTCGCCGTCCTTACGGCGGTAGATGACATTGACTCCCTCGGTTTCCGCGTTGCGGAATACGAGGAACTCGAACTGCAACGAATCGAGCTGCATGGCCGCTTCTTCAACAGACATGGGCTTGGGTTCGTAGTTGTCCGTGCCGGTAATGGTCGGAGCATCTCCCGCTTCGGAAAGCGAAAAATACTCCATACGCACGTCGCGGGTCTGGGCCTTGCGCCGCCTGTCCTTCATCTTCTCGCGGATCTTGCGCAGCTGGGATTCCAGCTTATCCACCACGGAATCAATCGTGGCGTACATGTCCGGCGACTCCTCATAGGCGGAGATGTGGATGTTGTCCGCGTTGAGCACCACATCGGCCTTCTGGCGAGTCTTTTCCACGGCGAGGTTGACCTGGAGATCGGACTCGTCGCTGTCCTGAATGAACTTGGATATCTTATCGAAACGCTTCTCGATGTGATCCTTCAGATGCGGCGAGGGATCAAGGTTCTTGAAGTTGAAGCTGATGTTCATACACAATCCTCCTTGAGATAGAGGTTGAGTGGGCAAGTTCAAAGAATCTGCTTACGTTTTGAGGAGGAAGGAATATTCATGGCCGAACGGTACTTGGCGACCGTCCTGCGCGCGATATTCACATCCAGCTTTTCCTTGAGCATGTCTCCTATGACTTCGTCGCTGAGCGGCCTCTTGGGATCCTCGTCGCCGATGAACTGCTTGATGAGCGCCTTGACGGATTCCGAGCCGACCTGCGTTCCGTCGCCGAGGTCCAACGCACTGTTGAAAAAGAACTTCAACTCGAAAATCCCGTGCGGTGTGGACACGTACTTGTTGGTCGTAATCCGGCTCACCGTGGATTCATGCATGCTGATGTCCTCGGCCACATCCTTGAGAATAAGCGGCTTCAGCCTGGAAACGCCCTCCTCGAAAAAGCTCCTCTGAAAACGGACGATGCTCTCCATGACCTTGTAGAGGGTGCGCTGGCGCTGGTAGAGACTCTTGAGCAGCCAGGCCGCGGAGCGCATCTTTTCCTGGAAATATTCCTTGTCCTTGCTGTTGCAGGACTTGATATCGTCCATATAAAACGAATTCAGCGTCAATCGCGGCAATCCGTCCTCATTGAGCACGATCACGAAGTCGTCTCCGTACTTGTACACGAAAACGTCCGGGCTGACGTAATGCGGCTCCGTGCTCGAATAACTGGTGCCCGGCATGGGATCGAGCTTCTGGATGATATCAAGGTACGCCTTGAGCTCGTCCATGTCGATCTTGAATTTGCGAGCCAGGGGCTTGTAGCGGCGCTTTTCCAGATCTTCGAGGTGTTCGTCCACGATCGAGTAAAGAATGGGGTCGTCGTACCCGAAGACTTCGAGTTGCACGAGCAGGCATTCGCGCGGGGAACGGGCGGCCACGCCCACGGGATCGAGACGCTGGATGCGGTGCAGCACGCTCTCGACAGCTTCCGGAGTGGCATCGACCTGGGAGAGGATGTCGTTCACATCGGCCTGGAGATAGCCTCGGTCGTCGAGGTTGCCGAGGATGATCTCGCCGATGGCGAGTTCTTCTTCCGTGAAATTCGAAAGCCGCATCTGCCAGTTGATGTGGCCGTCCAGCGACGGCTTGGAGGCAAGGCGGGCCTCGAAGGAGAGCCCCTCCTCCGGAATTTCGGCTTCACGGCTCTGCGACTGCTTGGACGTGCTGGAAAACTCTCCGATGTAGTTTTCCCAGTCCGCGTCGCGCATGAGTTCGTCCTGGGCCTGCTTCTCGGCGGTGGCCTCCTCGCGCGGAGTCTCCTCCGCACGCGCGTCCTCATCCCCTTCCTTTTCATCAAGGAATGGATTTTCCAGAAGTTCCTGCTGAACGGATTCCAGCAGCTCAAGCCGGGAGAGCTGCAACAGCTTGATGGCCTGCTGCAACTGCGGGGTCATGACAAGCTGCTGACTAAGCTTGAGTTGTTGTCTGAGTTCCAGTCCCATATCGCTCACTGCGGCGGAGTGCGGATCCGCAGTCTCAAGACTGCCTGAACAAATCCACGTCTCTCTGCATCTCGTTCGTTTATTTTCCTGCTTTCACTATGCCACAGCTTTGGATGCGGCGCAAGAATTACATCTTAAACTATTGAAAATACAGATTTACACGGCGGAAATCAGCCACCATGAAAGAACTGTACCAACCTTCATGGGGGCTGTAAATCGCCAATTGGGAAGGAAATTGCGGATCAGAGGCAGAAATTTTCGCCGAGGTAGACCTGTCTCGCCTTGGAATCCTTGACAATTTCCTGGGGACTGCCTTCAAGGATGATCGTGCCCTCGTAGACGAGATAGGCCCGATCGCAAATATTCAAGGTTTCGCGGACATTGTGGTCGGAGATGAGGATTCCGAGACCCAGTTTTTTCAAAATGGATATGATTTCCTGAATGTCGATCACGGCGATGGGATCGATGCCCGCGAACGGCTCGTCAAGAAGGATATATTTGGGATTCATGATCAACGCGCGGGCGATTTCGAGCCGTCTCCGTTCGCCGCCCGAAAGATACATGGCCTTTTGGTGCGCGAGCTTGGTGATGTTGAACATGCGCATCAACTCGCGGGCGCGCTGGCGTCGTTTTTCCCGATTGTAGGACGTCTGCTCCAGGATGATCATCAGATTTTCGAGCACGGTCAGCTTTCGGAATACGGAACTTTCCTGCGGAAGATAGGAAAGTCCCATGCGTGCCCGTTCGTGCAGGGGCAGATGCGTGATTTCCTTTTCCCCGAATCGAACCACGCCCGCATTGGGCTTGACGATGCCCGCAAGCATGTAAAACGTCGTGGTCTTTCCCGCGCCGTTGGGGCCGAGCAGGCCGACCACTTCGCGGCGTTTCAGGAAAACGTCCACGCCGTGGACCACTTCGCGCTTGCCGTAACGCTTGCAGAGGCCGGATGCGGAAAGGCTCGGCATGAGCTAGGGAGCCTCCAGCGTTTCCGGGGCGAAGAGAATCGCCTCCACGCGTTTGCCGCCGCCGCCCACCACCTCGCTGCGGTTTTCCTTGACGTAGAACTTGATGACCTTTCCGGTGACCTTGTTCTTGCCGTCCCGGATGACGGGATTGCCTTCCATGAGCAGAAGGTTCTCCTTGACCATGTAGGTCACGGAATCGCTCGTTCCCTCGGTGCTGCCCCGCTGCATGCGCACTCCGCCGGAAGCGACGATGCGGTCGATCTCTTCTCCGGGTTTGCCCGTCTTGTCGAAATACGCCGTCAGTTCGTTGGCCCAGAGATTGAGCTCCTCATGCACGGCCTCGACATTGCCGGTGAAGGACACGGTACGGTGCTTGTCGTCGTAGGTCAGCTTGTCCGCGGTGATGCGTACGGGGGGCTTACCTGAAGAGGCCGGACGCTGCGGCAGGTCTTCGGGGCGCTGCTCCACTTCGGCCACGACTTTCTGTCCCTGTCCCGGATCGGGCCGCACTGGCAGGGCATCCGTTTTGGCAGACACGGAGGTTTCGTCCGGCCGAGCCTGGTCCGCGCCGAGAGTCTGTTCCGGCTCTACGGCAGGGGCTTGAACGGGTGCGGGCTCCGGCACATCCGCCGTGTCCGGATTGGTTGCGGCCACAGGCTCTGCAGCGGGTTCAACGACAGGTTCCGGCGCGGAAGGCTTGGAAACGAATTTCAGGTATTTGGATTTGCTGAAGCCGATAGCCTGGGACAGTTTTCGTTCGGATGCGTCCAGGGGAAAAACCGCATACCAGCCGTCCTTGAGGAAATCGACCTTGACCCGGTCGCCTTTTTTCAGCGTCCGCACGTGTTCGGACTTATAATCCCGTTTCGCGCGTATATTGAGGTTGCGCGTCGCCTCGCGGATTTCCCCCCAGGCATCCGCCGCCTGTGCGGGAAGAGTCAAGGCCGGAGCGGCCCAGCAGATGGCTGCCAGGATCAAGGCGGCGGCAATGGCTTTTCGTCTGCTCTGCATTTCGGCTCCTACTGTTCCTTTCCGGGCAGCTTCACGTCTTCCAGAGATTCGGGAGTGAACAAGGCTTCGACGCCTCCCGCCGCCACAAGAAGGCGCGTCTTGGTGTCGATCTCGATGGCTGTGGCGCTGATGGAGATATCTCCCCGGCGGATGACCACCCTGCCCTTCAGATAGACCTTTTCCATGGCGCCGATGTAGTCGAATTCATCGGCCTTGACCGCAAAGAGGCCATATCGACCCGTGACGTTTTCCCAGAGGCGGAAGTTGTCGGCCCGCTGGTCCACTTCGCCCATGTCCGCGCGGATGAACAGCTCGTTGCGATCCTCACCGAGATATGCGGAAAGCTGCGGGGCGATGATGGTCACGGAGTTTTTCGTCTGACTGTATTCAGCGCCCTTGGCCTTGACCCGCCAGTCGATCCGCCCGTCGACGCCCTGGACGAGTTCGATGTCGTCAGCGAAGATGTCCGCGCTGAAAACGTCCATGTCGGTCTTTTCAATGCGTTCCGGAGTGATTTCCTCTTCCAGCCTGGCTTCCTTGATTTGCTGAACCGGCTCTTCGTCCTTGTGGAACAAGGCCACGCCGATGAGCACGCCGAAACCGAAAACCATTATCCAGGCCAGAAGGACTCGAAATCTCATGCTCCGGCCCACCTCCGCCACTGCTCGTCGAGCTGGCCGCGACAATCAAGCAGAAATTCAATCGCCTCCCGCACGGCGCCGTGCCCGCCGGGAACCGAAGCAACCCATGCTGCCAAGCCCAGCACTTTGGGCCGGGCGTTGGGAACCGCCATGGGCAGACCAACGCGGCGCATGATCGCGGCGTCCACCCAATCGTCGCCGAGATAGGCGGCTTCGTTCCAGTCTAGTTCCATGCGGTCGAGAATGCCGCGCATGAGCGGAACCTTGTCCAGGTGTCCGGCATGGTATTCGACGATGCCCAGTTCGCGAACGCGAGATTCGACTGCGCCGTGATTCAGGCCCGTGATGACTGCGATTTGCAACCCTGCCTGCTGCGCGACCTTGACGCCCAGGCCGTCCTGCACATTGAAGCGTTTGGAGACCCGCCCTTCGGAATCATAATATAAGCCTCCGTCCGTGAGAACCCCGTCCACATCCAGGACCAGCAGCTTCACGGCGGCGGCGCGATTACGCAAATCAGACATGCGTCAGACTCCAGATGGCTTTGAGCTGGCGGAGGAGATCACGGGCCTTGTCGAGCGGCCAACTGTTCGGGCCGTCGCAAAGAGCCTTGTCCGGTTCGGGGTGCACTTCCATGAAGACGCCGTTCGCGCCGGCGGCGACCGCCGCGCGGGCCAGGACAGGCACGAATTCGCGCTGCCCTCCGGAACTGCCGCCCTGCCCGCCCGGAAGCTGAACGGAGTGCGTCGCGTCCATGATCACGGGAACGCCGAGGCCGCTCATTTCCGGGATGGAGCGCATGTCCACCACGAGGTTGTTGTAGCCGAAGCACGATCCGCGCTCCGTGAGCCAGACCCGCCCGTTTCCGGATTCGCGCAGCTTGTTCAGGACGTTGCGCATGTCCCAGGGGGCCAGAAACTGGCCTTTCTTGACGTTTACGACCCGGCCCGTGGCCGCTGCGGCGGCAAGGAGGTCGGTCTGGCGGCAAAGAAACGCCGGAATCTGGATCACGTCGGCCACCTCGCCCACGGGCGCGGCCTGTTCCGGGAGGTGGATGTCCGTGACCACGGGCAGGCCCGTGGCGTCCTTGATCTCGGCGAGCCAGGACAGTCCGCGCGACAGGCCCGGACCTCGAAAACTCGTGATCGAGGTCCGGTTGGCCTTGTCGAACGAACTCTTGAAGATCAGCGGCAGGTCAAGCTCGGCCGCCATGTCCGCCAGCGCGCGGGCGGTGTCCAGGGCCAGTTCGCGGCTTTCCAGCGCGCATGGGCCGGCCAGAACGAAAAACCGCTCTCGGCAGCGCTCGTACAAAGCGTCAGGCATCAGCCTTTCTGCTCCTTGGCGGCCTTGATGAATCCGCGGAACAAGGGATGCGGATTCATGGGACGGGACTTGAATTCAGGATGGAACTGGCAGCCCAGGAACCACGGATGTTCCGGAAGCTCGACCATCTCCACGAGGGAATCGTCCGGAGCCAGGCCGGAGAAGATCATGCCCTTTTCGCGGAGGCATTCGAGATACTTGTTGTTGAATTCGTAGCGATGGCGGTGCCGCTCGTCGATGCGGGTCTGGCCATAGGCAGCGAAGGCCTTGGTATCCTTGACGACCTTGCAGGGATAGGACCCCAGCCGCATGGTGCCGCCCTTGTCGGACTGCGCGCAGCGGGTTTCCGTCTTCTTGGTGCGGAAGTCGAACCATTCCGTCATCAGGTAGATGACGGGATCCTTGACCTTGCAGTCGAATTCCTCGGAATTGGCGTCCAGGCCGCAGACGTTGCGCGCATACTCGATGACGGCGCACTGCATGCCCAGGCAGATGCCGAAGAACGGAATCTTGTTTTCACGGGCATAGCGGATGGCCTCGATCTTGCCTTCCACGCCGCGCGAGCCGAAACCGCCCGGCACGAGCACGCCGTCGAGATTCTTGAGCTTGCGCTCCACGTTCTTCGCCGTGATTTCCTCGGAGTTGACATAGACGAGATCCACGGCCACGTCGTTGGCCACGCCGCCGTGGACCAGAGCTTCGTGCAGGCTTTTGTACGCTTCCTTGAGCTCAACGTACTTGCCGATGATGCCGATGGTCACACGTCCCTGAGGGAACTCCATTTTCCGGTTCAGTTCCCTCCAGGCGTTCAGGTCCGCGTTCTTGGCGGGCAGCCGGAGCAGAATGGCGATTTTCTGATCGACGCCCTGCTCGTAGAATTTGAGCGGCACTTCATAGATGTTCTTCACATCCACGGCCGAGAACACGGCATCCGAATCCACGTCGCAGAAAAGGGCGATCTTTTTCTTGAGGTGGTCGTCGAGATTCACCTCGGAACGGCAGAGGATGATGTCCGGCTGAATGCCGATGCTGCGCAGCTCCTTGACGCTGTGCTGCGTGGGCTTGGTCTTCAGCTCGCCCGCGGCCGCCAGGTAGGGCACGAGGGTCAGGTGGATGTAAAGGACGTTTTCCTTGCCGAGGTCGTTCTTGAGCTGGCGGATGGCCTCCAGGAAGGGCTGGCCTTCGATGTCGCCGACCGTGCCGCCGATTTCGATCAGGGCCACGTCCTCGTCGGTGGGCAGGCCGAGCACGGCTTCCTTGATGGCGTCCGTGATGTGCGGGATGACCTGCACGGTGCCGCCGAGATAGTCGCCCCGGCGTTCCTTGGTGATCACGGCGTTGTAGATGGATCCGGAAGTATAGTTGTTGCGCTGGGTCATGGGGCGTTCGAGATAGCGCTCGTAGTGGCCCAGATCCAGGTCCGTCTCGGCGCCGTCGTCCGTGACGTAGACTTCGCCGTGCTGGAACGGGTTCATGGTGCCCGGGTCTACGTTGATGTACGGATCGAGTTTCTGGATGGTGGCCTTGAGTCCGCGCGCCTGAAGCAGCGCACCGATGGACGCGGCCGCCAGTCCCTTGCCCAATGAAGATAGAACGCCGCCGGTGATGAAAATAAATTTGGTCTTCATGAAATGAGTCGCCCCTTTTTGATGCTGAGTCTTCGGCCTGCCGCCGCTTCGCGGCTGTTGACTGGCTGCCGGGCCGCACGTATGTTCCCCGAAAATTGACGCAGTTAGACTGACAAGCCCTCCGGGGGTTGTCAATACGGGAGGGTAAAGGGCATGGCCCCTGTCAACGCACTGGTTCTTACAGGATACGGCACCAATTGTGAACAGGAATCCGCCTACGCCGCCAGGCAGGCCGGAGCGGATTCTGCGGATATCGTGTTTTTCTCCGATCTCGCCGCGGGAAAAGTCCGCATGGCGGATTATAATTTCCTGATCTGTCCGGGCGGATTCCTGGACGGCGACGACCTTGGAGCGGCCCAGGCCGCGGCCTTGCGCTGGCGTCATGCGACCACTCCGGACGGACGGCCGATTCTAGACCAGTTCAAGGAGTTTTTCGAATCCGGCGCCGTCATTCTCGGTATTTGCAACGGTTTTCAATTGTTGGTCAAGCTCGGCCTGCTTCCGGCCGTTGACGGGAAATACTTCGAACGCCAGGTGTCCTTGTCCTACAATGACTCCGCACGGTTCGAGGACCGCTGGGTGCACCTCAAGGTCAACCCGAACAGTCCCTGCGTTTTCACCAAGGGGCTCGATCGGCTGCACATCCCCATCCGGCACGGCGAAGGAAAGATCATTCCCAAGGATGAAGCCCTGCTGGAACGACTCCAATCCGACAATCTCATTGCCTTGCAATATGCCGACCCGGAGTCGGGCGAGCCGACCATGGAATATCCCTTCAACCCCAACGGCTCCCCTCTGGCCATCGCCGGACTCACCGACCCGTCGGGCCGCGTGCTCGGCTTGATGCCCCATCCCGAAGCATACAACCATCCGACCAACCACCCCGCCTGGACCCGAGGCGAAGGCGGAACGCTCGGCCTGGCCCTGATCGAGGGCGGCGTTCGCCATCTCAAGAGGAACTAGGGCGTGGCCCGACCCGACCCGACTCCGCCGGATCAATCCGTTCTGCCGTTGACCTACGGAGAAATGATGCGGCTGGCGCTGCATCAGGCGCGTCTCGCCGGAGCTTCGCAGGAGGCTCCGGTGGGCGCGATCCTGCTTGACCCTTCCAGCGGGGAGATTCTCGCCTCCGCCCACAACGCTCCGATTTCCGATCACGACCCCACGGCTCATGCCGAAATTCTTTGTCTGCGCCGCGCTGCCGAGCGTATCGGGAATTACCGTCTTCCCGGAACGATTCTGGCCGTTACGCTGGAGCCCTGCCTGATGTGCGTGGGGGCCATGATCCACGCTCGCGTTGCCGGCGTTGTCGTGGGAACCGCTGATCCGCGCACAGGCGCGCTTTTCACCCAACTGAACGGAGCCGCGCTTTCCTGGACCAACCACAAGATGTGGGTCGTTCGAGACGTCCTCGCTTCGAACTGCGCTGATTTGTTGCGTACATTCTTTCGTTCCCGCCGCTGACGCATTTCCTACCACGACAGTCTGAATTATCCGGCTTCATTGACAAACCCGGAATCGTGTCGCATCTCTTCAGGTCTTAAAATTTCGATCAACCAGGAGGATCAGATATGAAAATCGCGGTTCCCACTCGTGACGGCATTGTGGACGAGCATTTCGGTCATTGCGACCACTACACGATATATGAAGTCGTTGACGGCAAGCTTGGTGCCGGAGCCCGGTTGGAATCGCCGCAAGGCTGCGGCTGCAAGTCCAACATCGCCAGCGTGCTCAAGGAAATGGGCGTCCACACCATGCTCGCCGGAAACATCGGCCAGGGCGCGGTGAACGTGCTTTCCCAGAGCGGCATCAACGTGGTGCGCGGCTGCAACGGCAAGGTCGAGGAAGTGGCCGAGGCGTTCCTGGCGGGCAAAATCAAGGATCAACCCATCATCTGCGACCATCACGAGTGCAGTCACTGACCCTTGCCCCCGCAGTCCACGCGGGAAAAGGGTTGCGCCCGACTCCGTGAACGTTTATACATCTCTTCCCGTTTGCGCGGCTCTTGCCGCCCTCATGCGGAGAGGTAGCGAAGTCCGGCCGTAACGCGCTCGACTCGAAATCGAGTTACGGGTTAATAGCCCGTACGTGGGTTCGAATCCCACCCTCTCCGCCAAGAACTTGAAAACATTGGACATTCTTCCAAAAAGCGCTCGTCAGAGCCGTGGGTACACAAAACGGGTACACACAAGGAGGATTGTCCAATGTCTTTTTCTGCCCCATCCTACCTCACCAGCCATCGAAATGGCCTCTATTTTCGACTTAGAATTCCAAGCGATTTGCGCCCGGTCATGGGTATGCAAGAATTCAAAAAGTCGCTCAAAACCAGATACTTGAGAGAAGCTCGGCCTAAGGTTATAAGACTGGTCACTACCTCGCATGCGATATTTGATGAATTTCGTAAAAGGAGGGATGATGTCATGTCTGGTAGATTGAGTCGTGAAACCATACGCCGCATCGCTCAGCAATGGCTCGATGAGGCGCTCGAAGAAGAACGTGAATACCGTCTCTCCCGCTCATGGGAGCTATACGAGCTGGACAAGCGCAATGAACAGCTCACAATCCTTGCCACAGACGCCCAAGAAGCTCTTGAATGTAGCAACCTCAAGAAAATTGAAGGTAGAGCCTCAGAGCTACTGGATCGTGAAGAAATAGATGTTGAAAAGGACTCCAAAGAATACCGTGAGTTCTGCGCTGCCCTGCTTGAAGTTGAAGCAAGATTCCTGAATGCAGCTCGCAAGACAGGCTTTGTAGGAATCCTCCAAGGCCAAGAGCAGTCTCAAGTAGTGCAACCAGAAGTGGGTTCACTTCTTCGGACCAGTCAGCGGCAAAACTAAGGTGGACAGATTCATGGGCTATGCCGCCTTTTTCGGGCAAGCCAGAGGAGGTACCCCCTCTGGCTTGAATTGCTGATATATCTCCATCGGCTTTCTGCCGTCAAAGGTCTTGTGCGGACGCCGGTTGTTGTAGAAATCAATCCACCAGGCCAGGGTGCGGCGAAGCTCGCTGCCCGTCTCGATCTCCCGCAGATACACGCATTCATACTTCAAGGAGCGCCAGAGACGCTCGATCATAACGTTGTCCATCCAGCGGCCTCGGCCATCCATGGAGATGCGTGCTCCGGCCTCCCGGAGCTTCCG